>DASQAK010000153.1:0-9868 GCA_035635755.1 Candidatus Methylomirabilota bacterium
CTATGATCCGCAGGCCACCGCGAAGTTCTGGACGGCCGAGGCGCCGCATCGCTATGCCGTGCTGATCAAGCGCATCCAGGCCCAGGAGGCGTTCGACGCGGCGAGCCTCGAGGGTCTCTATCGCGGCCTGGCCGCCGAGATGGGGCTCAAGCTCGTGGACTTGGCCCAGCTCACGCGCATCGCCGTCACGGGCAGGACCGAGAGCCCGCCGATCTTCCAGGTGGCGGCGCTGCTGGGCAAGGCGGAGACGCTGTCCCGGCTCGAGGCGGCGCTCGCCGCCGTCGAGCGCCGGCGATGAGCCACATCCTCCTCGCGAGGCACGGACAGTCGGTCTCGAACGCCATCCGCAGATTCCAGGGCAGCCAGGACGTGGAGCTGTCGGAGCTCGGCGCGCGCCAGGCCGAGGCGCTGGCGCGCGTTCTCCAGGGCCGGCCCGTGGCCGCCGTCTACACGAGCCCGCTCGCACGGGCACGACGTACGGCCGAGATCGCCGCGGCCGGGACCGATGTGCCCGTCACGCCCGTCGAGGATCTGCGCGAGCTTTGTCTGGGGGAGTGGGAGGGGCGAACGGTCGAGGAGATCCGCGCCTTGCCGGGCGATCCGTACGCCCAGTGGGTGCGGGATCCCGCCGCCTGTCTGCCTCCAGGAGGCGAGCCGCTCGCGGAGGTGCAAGCGCGCGTGGTGAGGGCCATGGGCGAGATCGCGCGCGCGCATCCCAATGGCCAGCAGGTGCTGGTGGTGTGCCACGGCGGCGTCATCAGCGCCTATCTTGCCCATTGCCTCGGGCTTCCCCTGTCCTCGATCTGGCGACTGACCGTCTCCAACGGCTCGCTGACCGAGGTGAGGCCGCCGCGCGTGCACTCCGTCAACAACACGCGGCATCTTCAGGAAGTCACGACTGACATTGCGCTGGGCTACCCGACGCCCACGCCCCGCGCCCCATGATCATCCTGGCCCTCTTCGGCGGCGTGGCCCTGCTCCTCTACGGCATGCAGCTCTGTGGCGAAGGGCTGCAGCGCGCCGCGGGGGGCCATCTGCGTCACCTGCTGACGAGCGCCACGCGCACGCGCCTCAGCGCCGTGTCTTCCGGCGCGCTCGCCACCGCGCTGCTGCAGTCCTCCTCGGCGACCACCCTCATGGTCATCGGGTTCGTCTCGGCCGGGCTCATGACCTTCCGGCAGTCGCTGGGGGTCATCCTGGGCGCGGATATCGGCACGACCCTCACCGTGCAGCTCCTCGCCTTCAGGATCCAGGATCTCGCCCTCCTGCTCGTGGCGGCGGGATTCGGCCTCACCTTCTTCGGGCGGCGCGGGCTCGTCAAGAGCGTGGGACAGGCCGTGCTCGGCTTCGGCTTCGTGTTCCTCGGCATGCGCCTCATGACGGAAGCCATGGCCCCGGTGACGGAGAGCGGCCTGGCGCGTCAGGTGCTGGTGGCCCTGTCGGCGAATGCCGGCCTCGGCCTCCTCCTCGGCGCTGCGTTCAGCGCCGGTATGTCCTCGTCGGCCGCGACCATCGGGCTGGTTCTCTCCCTCGCGAGCCAGGGACTTCTGCCCCTGAGCGGCGCCATTCCCGTGGTGCTGGGCGCCAATATCGGCACGTGCGCCACCGCGCTGACCGCGAGCCTGCGCTCCTCCGCCGATGCCCGTCGCGTGGCCGCCGCGCATATCGCCTTCAAGGTGCTGGGGGTGGCGCTCGTCTTCCCCTTCATCCACCCCCTGGCCGCCCTCGTGGGCAGCACCGCGACCGATCCCGCGCGTCAGATCGCGAACACGCACACCTTCTTCAACGTGGCGATCAGCGCCGCCTTCCTGCCCTTTGCCCCGTGGGCCGCGCGCGTGATCACCGCCCTCGTGCCCGACGACGCCACCACCGCCGACAACCCGTTCAAGACCCGCTATCTCGACGACCGCTACCTCGACCAGCCCGGGCTGGCCCTGGGGCAGGCGACGCGCGAGGCTTTGCGTATGGGCGACGTGTCACAGGGCATGCTGCGGGATGCCATGCTCGTCCTGCGCAGCGACAACCAGGAGCTCCTGGAAGACGTCGAGCGGCGCGACGATCAGCTCGACTATCTGGAACGGGAGATCAAGCTCTTCCTCTCGCGCCTGGGTCAGGAGACCATGTCCCCGGACCTCAGCCGCAAGGAGATCGGCCTCATCTCCGTGATCGGCAACCTCGAGAACATCGGCGACATCATCGACAAGAACCTCATGGAGCTCGCCCGCAAGAAGCTCTACCAGGGGCGGCGCTTCTCGGAGGCGGGGGAGGCCGAGCTGCTGGAGTTCCACGGCATGATCTCCAAGAACCTCGAGCGCGCCATCGCGGCCTTCGCGGCAGGTGACCGGGCCCTCGCCCAGGAAGTGCTCGACCAGCGCCCCGTCATCCGCCAGCGGGAGCGCGAGCTGAGGACCTCGCATCTGGCCCGGCTCCGGCAGGGGCTGGCGGAGTCGCTCGAGACCTCCGAGATCCACCTCGACGTGCTCACCAATCTGAAGCGGATCTCCTCGCACATCACCCAGCTCGTCTTCCCCATCCTGGAAGAGGACGCATAGGGGATCTGGACATGCCGTCGCAACGACTCCGCGTGCTCGTGGTGGCCTCCGAAGCCTCGCCCTTCGCCAAGACGGGCGGGCTGGGCGACGTGGCGGGGGCGCTGCCTCAGGCCCTCCACGCCCTCGGCCACGACGTGCGCGTTTTGATTCCACGCTACCGGGACGTGAAGGAGCAGGTGACGGGGACGCGGACGGTGATCGAGCGCGTGCCCGTCCCCATCGGCGACCATCTCGTCGAGGGCCAGCTCCTGGAGACGGCGGGGCCGGGCGGCGTGCCCTTTTACTTCCTCGCCCAGGATTCCTACTTCGATCGCGAGGCGCTCTACGGCACCGCGGCCGGCGACTACCTGGACAATTGCGAGCGCTTCACGTTCTTCTGCCGGGGTGCCCTCGAGGCCCTCATCGCCCTCGGCCGCGAGGGAGCCGCGGCCTGGCGGCCTCAGCTCATCCACGCCAACGACTGGCAGACGGGGCTCATTCCCGTGTACCTCAAGACGCTCTACCGCGATCACCCGGAGCTGGGCGGGCTGGGCACGCTCTTCACCATCCACAACCTCGCTTACCAGGGCGTGTTCTGGCACTACGACATGCCCATGACCGGCCTCGGCTGGGACCTCTTCACCCCGGCGGGCATCGAGTTCTACGGCAAGATCAATTTCCTCAAGGCCGGGCTCGCTTTTGCCGATCTCCTGACCACAGTCAGCCGCACGTACGCGGCGGAGATCCGCACCCCGGCCTTCGGCAACGGGCTCGAAGGCGTGATCGAGGATCGGAGCGCGGATCTCTACGGCGTGATCAACGGAATCGACTACGAGACCTGGAATCCCGCGAAGGATCCCGCCCTCACGTGCCATTACTCCGCTGCGCAGCCCGATGACAAGGTTCTGTGCCGTGAAGCGCTCCGCCGCGAGCTGGGGCTCGAGGCCGATCGCTCCATGCTCATCACCATGGTCACGCGCCTGGCCGCCCAGAAGGGGCTCGATCTGGTCCTGGAGGGTCTGCCGGGGCTGCTCGAGGCCGGCTGTCAAGTCGCCCTCCTCGGCTCAGGCGAGACGCCGCTCGAGACGGCGTGGCAGGAGGCCGCCGCCGAGCATCCGGGCCGCGTGGCCGTGCGCCTCGGCTACGATGCCGAGCTGGCAGCACGCCTGTACGCGGGCAGCGACTGCTTCCTCATGCCCTCGCGCTACGAGCCGTGCGGGCTGGGGCAGCTCATCGCCCTGCGCTACGGAACCATTCCCATCGTGAGGCGTACGGGGGGCCTTGCCGACACGGTGGAGGAGTGGGATGCCCGGCGTGGGACGGGCACGGGATTCATCTTCGACGACTTCTCCGTGGAGGCGCTGCGGGAGGCGGTGGGACGGGCCGTCGCGGTGTTCCGCGAGCCCCGCCGGTGGGAGACCCTCGTCCACAACGCCATGACGCAGGATTTCTCGTGGGACGCTTCCGCCCGCGAGTACGTTACCCTGTACCGGAAGGTGCTCCGCCAGTACGGCGCCCGGTCGCCACGGAGGTCGCGATGAAGAAGATCGAAGCCATCATCAAGCCGTTCAAGCTTGACGACGTCAAGGAAGCGCTGACCGAGGTGGGCGTCATTGGCATGACGGTGACCGAGGTCCGCGGCTTCGGCCGGCAGAAGGGGCACACCGAGCTCTATCGCGGCTCGGAGTACACCATCGACTTCCTGCCCAAGGTCAAGATCGAGGTGGTGGTGCCCGACCACCAGGTCGAGAAGATCGTCGCCCTCATCGCGTCCGCCGCCCGCACCGGCTCCATCGGGGACGGCAAGGTCTTCGTCCTGCCCATGGGCGACGCCATCCGCATCCGCACCGGCGAGACGGGCGAAGCGGCCATCTGATCCCGCTCGAGCCGCGCCGCCGCTGAAGAGCTGACCGATATGAATCTGCTCACCGCGGCTCCGCACGATCGCAAGGCGCTGGCCGAGCTCAGGCGCCTCGGCTTTGCGGACCCGCGCGCGGCGCTGGCCAACCTCCACGCGCTGACGCCGGAGCCGCGGGATGCCGAGCGGCTGGCCCCGCTCCTCCCGCGGCTGCTCCAGGCGCTGGCGGAAGCGCCCGATCCCGACATGGCGCTCAACAACCTGGAGCGCCTGGCCGCCCAGGGCGATCGCGTCGCGCTGTTCCGTCTCCTCGGCTCGCACCCCGGCGCCCTCCATCTCATCGCGCGGCTCGGGGGCACCAGCCAGTTCCTGGCCGACACGCTGCGCCGGCATCCCACGCTCTTCCCGTGGCTCCTCGAAGGCCAGACCATGCGCCAGTGGCATCGGGATGAGCTCGCCGCCGCCCTCGAGCAGACCACGAGCGCCTTCGAGCGGCTCGACGCGCGCTGGAACGCGCTCCGCCGATTCAAGTACCGCCAGCTCCTGCGCATAGGCTCCCGCGACCTGCTGGGGGACGCCGACCTGACGGTGACCACCGAAGAGCTCTCGCGCCTCGCCGATGTATGCCTGGAAGCCACGTGGCGGTGGGCCGAGGAGCGTCTGCGCGAGCGCTTCGGCGTCCCCCAGGGACCCGACGGCGCGCCCACGGGCCTCGCCGTCATCGGCATGGGCAAGCTCGGCGGCGATGAGCTGAACTACTCCTCGGACATCGACCTCGTCTTCGTCTATGGAGAGGACGGGGAGACCTCGGGCGGATCGGAGGGCCGCCGCCCGAACGGCGACTACTTCGCCGCCGTGGCGCGGGACATCGTGGCCGCCCTCGAGTCTGTGACCGAGGAAGGGTATGCCTTCCGTGTGGATCTGCGTCTCCGTCCCGAAGGCCGGATGGGCGGGATCATCCTGTCCCTCGACGGGTACCGGACCTATCTGGCCGAGCGCGCCGAGCTCTGGGAGCGCCAGGCGCTGATCAAGGCGCGCTTCAGCGCGGGCGACGTCCAGGTGGCGAATCGATTCTTCGAGCTGATCCGGCCCTTCGTCTTCCGTCCCGGCCTCGATCCGGACATCGTGGCCGCCGTGCGGGGCATGAAGCGCCAGATCGACCGGTCGCTCAGCGGCAAGGGCGTCGAGCGCCGCCACGTCAAGCTCGGGCGCGGGGGCATCCGCGAGGTCGAGTTCCTCGTCCAGGCGCTCCAGCTCCTCTATTCGGGCGATGATCCCTGGCTGCGCGAGCGGAACAGCCTGCGCGCGATCTTCCGGCTCACCGAGCGGGGATATCTCTCGCAGTCCCTCGGGCGTTTCCTCGGAGATGCCCTCGTCTTTCTGCGCACCGTCGAGCACCGGCTGCAGATCGTCGACGAGTTCCAGACTCACACCCTTCCCGAGGACCCCGTGGCGCTGAGTCGGCTGGCCCGGCGGCTCGGCTCCACGCTGCCTCCCGCGGTGGCCCGTCGCGCCTTCGAGGCTGAGTACCGGCGGGTCACCGACGGCGTGCACCAGGCCTTCGCCGATTTCTTCGCCGCGCCGCCCGAGGCGAGGGAGCCGGCCTTTCGCGTCCCGACGTACACGGCCCTCAAGGCCACCGGCTTCGTCGATCCCGACCGCGCGCGCCAGAACCTGCGGCTCGTCCTCGAGGGGCGCCCTCTCGTTCCCTACGTCGAGCCCATGCGCCGCGCCGTCCGGGCCATGTTCCCCGTGCTCCTCGACGCGCTCTGGCAGAGTCCCGACCCGGATGAGGCGCTCAACCAGTTCGAGCGCTTCGTGGCCGCGGCGGGGCCGCGCACGGCGTATCTCGAGCTCCTCGCCGATCGTCCCGACCTGCTCACGAACCTCGTCAAGCTCTGCGCTCGCGGCGAGCTCTTGACCCAGCTGCTGCTGACGCAGCCGGAGCTGCTGAACCGGCTGGCCGATCCCGCCACCTTCGCGGCGCCGAGACGGCGGGCGGACTTCCGATGCGCGCTGGCTCCGGCCCTGGCCTCGGGGCTGACACAGCTCGAGCGCATGGACGGGCTGCGCCGGCTCAAGCAGGCCGAGGAGCTGGGCATCATCTGGCGGCTGCTTCTCGGAGTCACCGACGCGGATCGCTTCTCTCGCGAGATGACGGCGCTGGCGGAAGCGGCGCTGGCCGCGGGCTGGCTCATGGCCCTCGAGCAGGCGACGGAAGCCCTCGGCGTCCCCGTGGACGCAGCATGGCGGCTCGTCCCCGCCAGCGTCATCGGGCTCGGCAAGTTCGGTGGACGCGAGCTGTCGACGGGGTCCGACCTCGATCTCTTCGTGATCTACGGTGGGGCGGGGGAGACGGACGGCCCCGAGCGCGTCGAGGCCCACGTCTTCTACGACCGCGCCGTGGAGGCTCTCTCCTCCATCCTGGGCGACGTCACCGCGGCCGGCGTGGTCGTGCCCGTGGACCTGCGCCTTCGTCCCGGCTCCAAGGGCAGCGGCTTCGCCTCGAGCCTCCCGGCGCTCGGCCAGTACTACCGCGAATGGGCGGACCCGTGGGAGCGGCAGACGCTGACGCGCGCGCGCCTCGTGGGCGGCGATCCACGCCTCGGGCGGTCCGTGCGCCGGGCCATCCAGGCCCTCGTCTACGGGCCCGAGGCGCCTCCGCCGGACCTCAAGGAGATGCGCGAGCTCCGGGGACGGATGGAAAAGGAGCTGGGCAAGGAGACGCCGGGGCGCCTGCACGTCAAGTTCGGACGCGGGGGGCTCGTGGACGTAGAGTTCATCACCCAGGCGATCCAGATGCGTCACGGGCGCGAGCATCCCGCGATCCGTAGCCCGCACACGGTGACGGCGCTGCGCGCGATCGGGGTGGCCGGACTGCTCCCGGCGGATGAGGCCGCCCAGCTCGCAGGGAGCTATCGGTTCCTCCGTCGCGTCTCGGCCGATCTCCGTCTCTTCGGCGCGCGCCCCGGCGACACCATCGAGCTGGCGGGGCCCATCCCGGCTCGACTCGCCAAGAGCCTCGAGTATCCCTCGCGCAAGGACTTCCTCGACGACTACCGCCGTCGCACGGCCTGGGTGCGCGCGCTCTATGATCGCTTGGTGCTGGCCAGCTGACAGCAGTGTCCCGACCGGGGAGTCGCGGGCTGTGTAACAATTAGGTGGTATGAGCGCGCGCTTGTTCGTCGTGGACGGCCCCGGGTATCTCTACCGCGCCTACCACGCGCTGCCCTATCTCTCGAACTCGAAGGGCCAGCCCTCCAACGCCGTCTTCGGCATGTCCACCATGCTCTGGAAGCTCCTCCGCGACGAGAGCCCGGACTACGCCGCGGTGGCCTGGGATCCCCCGGGGCCGACCTTCCGCGAGGCAAAGCTGCCGTCCTACAAGGAGACGCGCCCCGGGATGCCGGACGACCTGCGCAGCCAGATCGCCCTGGTGATGCGCGTCTTCGAAGCGCTCCGGCTGCCCCTTCTGGAAGTGCCCGGCTTCGAGGCCGACGATGTGCTGGGCACGCTGGTGGAGCGCATGAAGGGCGAGCCGGTCGAGATGGTCCTCGTCACGAGCGACAAGGACATGCTCCAGCTCGTGAGCCCGCGCGTGCGGGTGCTCTCCACCAATGCCCGGGGCGAGCCCGTCTGGTACGACGAGGCGGCCGTGACCGCCAAGTGGGGGGTGACCCCCGAGCAGATTCCCGATCTCCTGGCGTTGATGGGCGACAGCATCGACAACATTCCCGGTGTGCCGGGCATCGGCGAGAAGACGGCCGTCAAGCTCATCAGCCAGTTCGGAGGCGTGTCGCGGCTCTACGAGAACCTCACGCTCGTGCCCGGCAAGCTCCGCGAGGCGCTGGCCGCGAATCGCCCGCAGGCGCTTCTCTCGCGCGAGCTCGCCACCGTGAGCACGCGGGTGCCCATCGCGCAGGGTCTCGAGGACTTCCGTCGCCAGGAGCCCGACTGGGAGCGGCTGCGGACCCTCTGGAGCGAGCTCGAGTTCCACACGCTCATCCGCCAGCTCCCCGCCTCCGCGCCGGCCGCCGTCGCCGCCGACGCGCTCCCGACCCTGGAGGGGCCCGAAGCGCTCGAGCGCTGGCTCGGCGCGGTCCCCGCTGATGAGCCGGTGGCCGTCGACTGGGTGGGGGAAGCCGCGCCGCCCGAGCCGGCCCTCGGCGCCCTCGGCGTCTTTCATCCGGCGGCGGGGGCGGCCGTCCTGACGCTGGGCACGGCTGCCCCCGACTTCGGCGGGCGGCGTCTCATCGGCCACGACGTCAAGCCGGCGATCGAGTGGTGGCTCGCCCGCGGGGGGAGCCTCCCGGCCTTCGAGGACACCGCCGTCGGCGCTTATCTGCTCAACCCCGCCCGCACGAGCTACAAGCTCGACGAGGTGTGCGCCGACCTGCTGAGGGAAGGGCCGGGGCTCGCCGCGCCCGGGACGCGCGCCCCCTGGGTGTGGCAGCTCTGGGACATGCTGCCGCGCGCGCTCAAGGAGGTCGGGCTCGCCACGCTCTACGAGGACCTCGAGCGGCCGCTGGTACCCGTGCTCGCCGTGATGGAGCGCCACGGCATCCGGGTCGACCCCGCGCGGCTCGAGGAATTCTCCAAGGAGCTCGACGGCACCCTCGTCGGTCTCACGCGCCAGATCTACTCGCTCGCGGGCGGCGAGTTCAACATCGGCTCGCCCAAGCAGCTGGCGCAGGTGCTCTTCGAGAAGCTCAAGCTGCCGCCCGTCAAGAAGACCAAGACGGGCTATTCCACCGATGCCGATGTCCTGGAGCAGCTCGCCCTCGGCCACGAGCTGCCCGCCAAGATCATCGAGCACCGCACGCTCGCCAAGCTCAAGTCGACGTACGCCGACGCCCTGCCGGAGCTGATTCATCCGTTGACCGGGCGCATCCACACATCGTTCAATCAGCTCGTCGCGGCCACGGGGCGGTTGTCCTCGAGCCAGCCAAATTTACAGAACATTCCCATTCGCACGGAGCTCGGTCGCCGCATCCGTGCGGCCTTTCTCCCCGAGCCCGGCTGGCGCTTCCTCGCCGCGGACTACTCGCAGATCGAGCTCCGCATCCTGGCCCACGTCTCGGGCGAGGAGAGCCTCCTCGCCGCCTTCCGCGCGGGGGAGGACATTCACCAGCGCACGGCGGCGGAGGTCTTCGGGGTCGACGTCACCGCGGTCGTGGCCGAGCAGCGCGCCATCGCCAAGACCACCAACTTCGCCGTGATCTACGGCGTCACCGCCTTCGGGCTGTCGAACCAGCTGTCTTTCACTCCCAAGCAGGCGCAGGAGTTTCTCGACCGGTTCTTCGGGCGCCACGCGAAGGTCAAGGCCTATCTCGAGCGTACGGTGGCCGAGGGTCGCCAGCGCGGCTTCGTGCAGACGTTGCTGGGCCGGCGGCGTTATATCCCCGAGCTCCAGAGCGGCAATCCAAATCTCCGGGGCTTCGCCGAGCGCATGGCGACCAATGCGCCGATCCAGGGCACG
>DASQAK010000154.1:0-3340 GCA_035635755.1 Candidatus Methylomirabilota bacterium
ACTTCATTGGGGCGCACGATGCTCCCCTCCTCGTCGATCCACACGGCCGTGGGGACATTGACCATGTTGTAGGCCCGCGCCACTTCATAGTGCGCGTCGATGAGCGAGGGATGGGTGGGATTGGCCGCGCGGATCCACTCCCCTGCCGCGGCCGAGCCCGCGCTGTCGAGGGCGACCGTGATGACGGTCAGGCCCTTGGGCTCGAGCTCGGCGTGCAGTGCCTGCCACCCGGGCAGGTCGAAGCGACAGCCTCACCACGAGGCCCAGGCCAGGAGAAAAACTTTCCGACCGCGGAAGCCCGAGAGGGTATGCGGCTTTCCGTCCATGTCCGGGAGGATGAAGTCGGGCGCTTCGAGAGACCGGAGCCGATCGGCGGCATCCTCAGCCGCCTCGCCGATAGACCACACCCTGTCCTCCGGGCTCGCGGCGACCGGCTGACCCATGTGTCGCGCGAGAGCGGTGAGATTGACCCTCGGTCTGGCGCCACCGGCGTCAACGAGCGCCTGGCCAGCCTGGCCCGGCGGGACAGGCACGCAGAGCGCGCCGCGGCACAAACCTTCGGGCTTGACCTCCCAGCCCCCGCAACGCGCGAGGGCGGGCGGGTCGAGCCATAGATCCTCGCCCTCGGCCCCGACCGCTTCCACCACCACCGATTCGCCGGGCAACAGCACCGTCGCTCTCATCGCAGATCTCCTGGGCAGGCCCTCGTGTTTCTCGCCTCCAGCTCTCGCCGGGGATAGAATACTGATATTGAGGATGGCGTCCAGCCTGGAGATCGGACGCCCAGGAGGGAGGAAAGCATGCGTCGATATCGAGCTCAGCTCATCGCGATCATGGCCGCGCTGCTCCTCGCGGGTCTTCCGGCGTCGGTGCGGGCTGAAGACGTCGACAAGCCCGCGGACAGCAAGGCCACGGACACCAGCAAGGTCGACGAGGCCAAGAGGCAGGTGGAATCCGGGGCCAAGCAGGCCGGCGAGGGCATCAAGGAGACGGCCAAGGGCGTCGGCAACACCGTGGTGGAAGGCGCCAAGGTCGCCGGCGAGAAGATCAAGGGCGCGGCCAGAGAAGTCGAGCCACAGGCCAAGAGCGCCTGGGAGAAGACGAGGGATGGCGCGGCCGATGCCGCGGAGAGCGTGAAGAACTTCTTCAAGCGGCTCTTCAGCGGCTAGCGAGATTTGATGAGGCGGCCGAGATAGGCCGCCAGCGCTTCGGCCTCTCGCTCCTGGAAGGCAACGGCGACGCGAAGCTGCTCGAAGTACTGCTCGAGCGTCTTGCCTCCCAGCGTGATCTTGTTTTCGGCAAAGAAGGCGTGGACGTCGCGCTCCCACTCCGGGCTGACGAGGGCGGGGACGCCCTCGTACATCCGGCGGTACGCGCTCCCGGGGTAGAGCCGCTGCGTGGTCTGCCAGTGCTGCTTGATGAACTCCCAGGCGAGGCCGCGGCCATACACGCTCTGGAGCAGGCTGCGGATGAGAAAAGGCGCGTCCTGACTGCGTACTTCGCCGTTGATGGTCATCTCGAGGGTCTGCTTGAGGAGCTCCGGCTGCCGGAAGCCTGCGAGGCCGTAGAGGTAGCGCTGCTCCTCTTGCGGAGTGCGCGCCCGCTTGTAGCGATCGCGAAACTCGGCGTACTCGCTCTCCCCCCCTGACGCGGCCACGATGGCGATGACGGCGGGGAGCACATTGGCATCCACGGAGGCTTCGTCCACCTGGTAGCGGGCATAGACCTCGCGCGCACGCGCCTGGACGATCTCGTCATTGCCGAGGGTGCCCTGCACGCGGAGCAGATCGCCGCGAAGCTGACGGTCGAGCTCGCTCTCGCCTTCGAGCGGCTCCCAGCCGAGCAGCGAGGCCATCTCCTCCACGCGCCGGCGCACGAGCGCCTCCAGGCCGGGACGCTGCTCGTCGGTGATCACGCGGTTGACCCAGGCCAGCGATCCCGCGAGCACGGCCCACACGTTACGATCGGTCTCCGCGGTGAACCGGTCCGTCAGATCCAGAAAGTCGGTGGCCGCCATCATCCCCGATTGCGACAAGGCGAAGCAGTCGCTGAGCAGGTTGAAGCGCTCGATGGGCGCGATCTTCGCCAGCGCCCCCGCAAGCTTCTTGAGGAGGGCGGGCGCATAAC
This sequence comes from Candidatus Methylomirabilota bacterium, assembly GCA_035635755.1. GTDB lineage: Bacteria > Methylomirabilota > Methylomirabilia > Rokubacteriales > CSP1-6 > AR37. Next base: position 2,128 of record DASQAK010000154.1, read on the forward strand.
GGACGCGGTAAAAACCGTGGCCGCCGGCATTGAGGACCACCCAGTCGGGCTTGGCGGGCAGCGGCACCGCGGCCTCGGCGCCGTCGAGCAGGAGCCGACGCTCGACGTAGCCGCGCTTGACGGAGGCGCGGAACACCACGGGAATGCGCCACTGCTCGGCGGGATCCGGCTGATCGCCCAGATAGAGGAAGCGCTGCTGAGTCAGCTTGAGTCCCGCTCCGTCCACCTCGACGGTGACGAGCGGATAGCCGGGGCGGAAGATCCACCCGTCCATGACTTCGGGAATGGGCTGGTGAGCGGCGTCTCCCAGGGCTTTCCAGAGATCCGTCGTCTCGGCATTCGAGTACTTGTGACGCTCGAGGTAGAGCCGCACTCCCTCGCGGAAGCCTACCGACCCCAGATGCTGCTCGAGCATGCGAAGGACGGAGGCCCCCTTCTCGTAGGTCAGGAGATCGAACATCGCCTCGCAGTCGCGGGGCGCCATGACCTCGAACTCGATGGGCCGGGTCGCCTTGAGTCCGTCCAGCCCCATGGCGGAGGCGCGCGAGACGCCGAAGGTGATCCAGCGTTTCCACTCAGGCTTCCAGGCGTCCACGGCCAGGAGCTCCATGAACGTGGCGAAGGCCTCGTTGAGCCAGATGCCGTTCCACCACGCCATGGTCACGAGGTCACCGAACCACATGTGGGCGATCTCGTGAGCCACCACGTCGGCGATGCGTTCGAGCTCAGCATGCGAGGCCGCCGCCTCGTTGACGAGGAGGGCGGTCTCCCGGAAGGTCACCGCGCCCAGATTCTCCATGGCCCCCGCCGCGAAGTCGGGGATGGCGAGGAGATCGAGCTTGTCGCTCGGATAGGGCAGGCCGTAGTAGCGCTCGAAGAAATCCAGCGAGAAGGCCCCGATGTCGAGGGCGAAGCGCCCCAGGTGCGTCTTGCCCGGCACGCACCACACACGTAGTGGGGTCGGCCCCACCATGACAGGATCGGTCGCCTCGAGCTCCCCGACCACGAAGGCCACGAGATACGTGGACATCTTGATGGTGTCCGCGAAGGTCACGGCGCGGCGCCCGTCCCCCAGCGTCTCTTCCCGGAGCACGGACGTGTTGGACACCGCCGCGAGATGCGGCGGAACCACGAGGGTGACCCCGAAGACGGCCTTGAGGGCCGGCTCGTCCCAGCACGGGAAGCCCCGCCGCGCGTCGGTCGCCTCGAACTG
>DASQAK010000155.1:0-8990 GCA_035635755.1 Candidatus Methylomirabilota bacterium
ATCGGTAACCCACAGCTTATCCACTTATCCACCGGCATCCACAGAACGAGAAATCGCACGGTCTGATGCGGCTCTGCGGGCACGTGTCGAAAATATGACGCTCCGGCCGTCCACCGTTGCAAGGGACCGAATAAGAGGCAGCAATGACGCGTGTGCGCCGCGGGAGAAGCGCGGAAACCCGCATCTGGCGCGGCGAAACGAAGCCTTGACATGGTTTGCGTCGCTTCATACTGTGGGCCCTGCGCGCGCGTCACGAGAGTGAAACACGAACGTGAAACGATGCTGAAGGGACGGTGAGCATGGAGGCAAGTCGAAAGCCACTGGCGAAGGTAGAGGGCAGGAAGCGGATGCGGCTCAACGGGCTCACCGTGGCATGGCGCGGGACCCCGAGCCTGGATGACTGGGTCGCCTACATCGTCAACGGCACGAAGTCGAAGAAGCTGATCCTCGCGGATCACAGCTCGGAACGGAAGGTGAAGTCCATCCTGGCGCGCATCCAGGGGATGTCGAAGAAAGAAGTGGAAAAACTCGCCAAAGGCTAGCCAGCGGCTGAAAAAGGCCCATCTGCTTCGTTGGCGCCCTCGGCCGCACCCTCAACGTACAGAGAGTACGCCTCGGATGCGGCCTTCGGGCGCCGCCTCGCATCTGGGACCTTTTTGAGCCGCTGGCAGCTCAAAGAGTGCCTCGCTGGGCCATGCTGATGAAGCGCTCCCGGCCGATGATGACGTGGTCGTGGATGCGCAGGTCCAGGAGCTTGGAGCACTCGACGAGCTGGCGGGTCAGCCGCACGTCCTCGCGGCTCGGAGTGGGATCGCCGCTCGGATGGTTGTGCAGCAGGATGATGGAAGCCGCGGACTCCAGGATGGCCGGCTTGAAGACCTCGCGGGGATGGACGAGGCTGGCCGAGAGCGTGCCCTCGGAGATGACCACGTCCTTCAGGAGCCCGTTCTGGGCGTCCAGGAGCGCCACCCGGAAGACCTCCCGCTTGAGGTCTTCCATGAGCGGCCCGTAGCGCCCGAAGACCTGCTCGGGGCTCGAGAGCACGGGGCGGCTCGGGCCATTCCGCGACCGCAGCCGCCTCGTGATCTCGAAGACCGAGGCCAGCCGGACCGCCTTGGCCCGCCCCACGCCACGCACGGCCGCCACCTCCGCCACCTCTCGCCCCGCCAGCTCCGGGAGCGAGCCGAACTGCGTGAGCAGCTCGCGGGCGACCTCGAGGACGGAAAGTCCGGGCACGCCGGTCCCGAGCTGAATCGCGAGGAGCTCGGCGTCGGAAAGCGCGGCGGCGCCCTTGTGGTAGAGCCGCTCTCGCGGGCGCTCCTCCGCAGCCCATTCGCGCTCGCGAGCACTCTTGCTCATGGCGCTGGGGTAGCACGCGGCGCGCGCGAGCGTCAATGTCCCCAGTCTCAGACGGTCAGTTCAGCCCTCGCCTCGTCGCTGATCAACTCAGCACTCGCCTCAGGGCGTTGCCCTTCAGTTCGAACGACCACGCCTGCGGAATCAACCCAGTCCTCGCCCCGAGACGGACAGGGCAGCGCCTCAGCTCGAACCCCAGTTCAGAACCTCTTCGGGGCCGTCGAGCTCGATGTCGCGCGGCTCGTCTCCCAGACCCCTGATGGCGACGGTGATCGCCGCGGAGGGCACAAGGGGCAGGATCTTGTCGGCCCACTCGATGATGGTCACCCCGGAGCCATGGATCATCTCCTCGATACCCACGTCCACGAGCTCGCTCAGGCTCTCCGTGCGGTACGCGTCGATGTGATACACGAGCAGGCGACCCTGGTACAGGTTCACGAGCACGAAGGTGGGGCTGGTGACGTCGGCGGTGACGCCGAGTCCGCGGGCAAGGCCCTGGAGAAAGCAGGTCTTGCCCGCTCCGAGCTCGCCCGTGCACGCGACCACCGCGCCCTCGCGGAGGCGCCTGCCCAACCGCGTCCCAAGGGCCTGCGTCTCTTCGGGGCTCCGGCACACGACGATCATCGGAGGCTCGGGGTGAGGGCAGCCGGGATAGCCCGGATGATGTCGCTCGCGATGAGCCCCTCCTCGCCCCGGTCGGCCGCGGCCAGATCTCCGGCGAGGCCGTGGAAATAGCAGCCGGCCTGGAGGGCGGCGAGGGGATCGAAGCGTCGCGCGAGGAAGGCGCCGATCATCCCGGTCAGCACGTCGCCGCTGCCGCCCGAGGCCATGCCGGGATTGCCGGTCGGGTTGATGAAGACGCGTCCATCCGGGCAGCCGAGCACGCTGCGCGCGCCCTTGAGGACCAGATGCACGCGATACCGGACACAAGCCTCGCGCACGATCTCGATGCGGTCGGCCTGGACCTGCGCCACCGTCATCTCGAGCATCCGGGCCATCTCGCCAGGATGCGGCGTGAGCACGCGCGGCGATGTGGCCTCCTCGAGCAGGTCGAGGTGGCCCGCCAGGGCGGACAGCGCATCGGCATCGACGATCATGGGCCGCGGCACCTCGGAGACGAGGGCGCGGGCGAGAGCCTGGCTCTCCGCGTCGAGGGACAGCCCCGGCCCCACCGCCACCGCGTCGCGCTGGGCCACCAGCTCGTCTATCCGTTCCTTCGCCTTGAAGGCGATGCTCCGGGCGGCCGTCTCCACCAGCGCCTCGGTCATGAGCTCCATGGCGAAACCGGCCACGATCGGCTGCTGGGAAGACGCGGTCGCCACCGTGCACAGCCCTACCCCGCTCCTGAGAGCGGCGGAGCCCGCCAGGGCGGCGGCCCCGCTCTTACCGAGGGAGCCCGCCACCACGAGGAGATGGCCGTATGTTCCCTTGTGGGTGTCGGGACGGCGGCGCGGGAAGAGCCCGCGCACGTCGGACTCCTCCAGGAGAAAAGTCGTGATGCCGCGCCCGACTTCCGCCTCGGGGACTCCGATGGGCACCACGATCACACGCCCCGCGTGCTCGGCAGCGGGGTAGAGGAGCAGCGCGCGCTTGAGCCCGGCAAAGGTCACCGTCAGGTCCGCGCGGATGGCGGGGCCGAGGAGCAAGCCGCCGTCGGAGGCGAGACCCGAGGGCAGGTCGAGAGCGACCACGGGAATGGCGACACGGCCACACACGTCATTGACCAGCTCGATGGCATGGGCGATCAGCCCGTGCGCGGCGCCCGTGAGCCCGGTGCCGAGGAGCGCGTCGACGACGAGGTCCGCCCCGGCGAGGGCGCTCCGCACGGAGGCGAAGCTGTCCTCGCCCTTGATCTCCTCGACGCGCCCGCGCCAGCGGCGCAGCGCCTGCGCGGCGTCTCCCGTGACCTCGGCCCGCCTGCCCAGGAGCAACACGCGCGGCTGCGCGCCTTTGCTCTTGAGGTGCCGGGCCACCACGAAGCCGTCGCCGCCATTGTTGCCCTTGCCACAGAGGATGGTCACCTGCTTGCCCCGGAGGGGCGACCATTCCCGGACGATCACGGCCGCGGCGCCGCGTCCCGCGTTTTCCATGAGCTGCGGGCCCGGAATGCCGAGCTTCTCCATGGCCCGAGCGTCGAGGGCCCGCATCTCGGCGGCCGTGAAGACCGGCTGCACCCTACTTCCCTTTCGAGGAGACGAACAGATCGGCGGACTGGGCGAGGAAGTCGGCGAGCACGGCCGTGTAGGCCTCGCGGTAGGTGGTGCGCGCGACGCGCGGCAGCTCGATGTGCAGGGCCTTGTCCGAGCGACCGAGGAGACCGCCCGCCCTCGCCTGCGAGGCCGTGTACCGAAGGGCGTCCACCGGTCCCACCAGGATCTCCAGGCGCGGGACATCGGGCCGCGACCGCAGGTGCGCGTCGCGCACGAGCTCGAGCAAGGCCTTGAGCCGCCAGGCCTCGTCCGTGCTGATCCCCACGGTGGCGATCTCCACGCGGCCGGCGCTCTCCTCGTGGGCATTGCCGTGGACTTCGACGTAGTAGCGGAGGGGACCCTGCGCGGCCTCGCTCACCGACCGGTCGTACGTCTCGTAGACGCGACGCGCCTCGGCGCTCTCCTTCTCGCCGGCGGGCGAGGTACCGGCCACGCTTTCCGTGGGCCGGTTGACATTGTAGCGACGCCCCTCGGCGTCGAGCTTGCCGAAGCCTCGCGCGATGACGACGCTGAAACCCGTCAGCCTGGCGAGGTCGGTGCCGATCACGTCCGTGGCGCTGTCCGGGGTCCCGTGCGGGGCCCCGATGACGAGGCCGGCCCGGCCCTTCTGGACGGTAAAGGTCCCCTGCCCCGGAAGGGTCGGGCGCGCACTGTCGGCGACGGACACGGGCTGCTTGCCTCCCAGGAGCCCCGCGCAGCCGGACAGCAGCATGGCGAGGCCAAGCGCGAAACTAGGTAGAAGCCGCCCCGGCATCCGGCGGGTCTCCGACGAGGAGCGCCTGCGCCATGGCGTAGTCACCATCGTGCGAGAGCGAGAGCAGGACGCGCGAGGCGCCCTTGGCGCGGGCGATGGCCCTGGAGCGGCCCGAGAGGACCATGACCGGCGCCTGGCCGCGCTCGCGGCGGACCTCGAGCTCGCGCCAGTTGACCCCCATGCTCAGACCCGTGCCGAGGGCCTTGAGCGTCGCCTCCTTGGCCGCGAAGCGGGCCGCCAGGTGCGGGATGGGATCGCGGTGGCGGCGGCAGTAGGCGATCTCCGCCTCGGTGAAGACACGGCGCAGGAAGCGCTCATCCCAGCGCGCCACGGCGCGGCGCAGGCGCGTAATCTGGGCCAGATCGACCCCCACGCCTTTGATCATCGACCAGGTCTCCCGCGAAAGACTCCGCTTGGCGGTTGGGGCCTCTTCGCGCAAGCGCTCATTGGACTTTGCCTTCCCGTGGAAGACTTCGCATGCCGGTAGGGCCTCTTCGCGCAAGCGCTCATCGGGGTCATGCGCCGATCGCTCCCTTGATGAGCTGGGAGAGGTCGGCCGCGATGGCCCGGACCCTGTCTCCGTCCTCGTACTCGACCATGACGCGCGCGAGGTTCTCCGTGCCCGAGTAGCGCAGGAGAATCCGCCCCGCCGAGGCCATCTCGCTCTCGAACGAGGCCTGCCGCGCCGCCAGCCCGGGAATGGACTCGAGCGGCGGTTTCTCGCGCACCTTCACGTTGATCAGGATCTGGGGGAACTTGGTCAGGCACTTCGAGAGCGCGGACAGCGGCTGGCCGGTCTCGCGCAGGACGGCCAGGAGCTGCAGGGCGGAGACGATTCCGTCCCCCGTCGTGGTGTGGTCGAGAAAGAGCAGGTGCCCCGATTGCTCGCCGCCGAGGTTGGCTCCCGTCTTGATCATTTCCTCGAGCACGTACCGATCGCCCACCTGGGTCTTGATGGTGCGTATGCCCGCCTGCCCCAGCGCCTTGTCGAGGCCGAGGTTGGCCATGACCGTGGTGACCACGACGCCGGTCTTGAGCCGGCGATGGGCGGCGAGGTGGCGCCCGCAGATGGCGAGCACATAGTCTCCGTCGCGGACCTCGCCCGTTTCATCCAGGGCGATGAGCCGGTCGCCATCGCCATCGAAGGCCAGGCCGATGTCGGCGCCGCCCGCGCGCATCCGCTCGGTCAGTCGCTCGGCATGCAAGGCGCCGGACCTCATGTTGATGTTGAGGCCATTGGGCCGCGCCCCGTGCACGGCGACCTTGGCGCCGAGGGCCCGGAAGAGCTTGGGGGCGACGCGATACGTCGCCCCGTGAGCGCAGTCGAGGATCACCGTGAGGCCGGCGAGGTCGAAGGGGAACGTCTGCCGCGCATGCGCAACGTAGTCCGCCTCCGCCCGGTCATAGTGCACGAGCCGGCCCACGTGCTTGCCCGTCGGCTTGGGGGCAACGTCGCGGCCGTTCAGGCGGGCCTCGATCTCGCTTTCCCAGCTGTCGGGGAACTTGGAGCCTTCCGAGGAGAAGATCTTGATGCCGTTGTCCTCGAAGGGATTGTGCGAGGCCGAGAGCACGACCCCGCCCTGGGCGTCGAGAGCACGGGTGAGATAGGCGATGCCGGGGGTGGGGAGCACGCCCACCGTGAAGACGTCAGCCCCTGCCGAGAGAGCCCCGGAGACGAGGGCGCCTTCCAGCATGGGCCCGGACAGTCGCGTGTCGCGGCCGACCACGAGCCGCGCCTTGCTGAGGCCATGATGCTCGAGGAGCGTGGCGACGAGCTGGCGCCCGAGGCGAAAGGCCAGCTCGGTGGTCAGGGGCTCCGCATTGGCCACGCCGCGGATTCCATCGGTGCCGAAGAGACGGGCCATCAGCGCTCCCGGGCCAGACCGATGCGCACGATGTCGGGGTTGACGCGAAGCACGGTGACGCCTGGGGGGACGATGACTTGCTCGGGTCCCAGCCGCAGCATCATCTCGCCTGGGCGGGCCCCGACCAGGCTCACCCGCACGCGCATCGAGTCGGGCGAGATGCGGGCCAGGGTGGTCCGGAGGCCGTGGACTTGCACTTCCACCGTCTGGGGCTCCTCGCCCGTGACTATGAGGCCCGCGGGCACCGAGTGAAGCTCGAGGGACAGGGGCAGGACCGCGTTGGTCTTGTCGGAGGTCATCACGAAGAGCCAGAGCGCCGTCGAAAAGACGAGGGCGAGGAGCTTGAGCTCCCAGTGGCGCGTGAGGATTGCCAGCATGGATTCAATCGGTTCTGGGGGGGAGCGGCGCCGCTCCTCCCCCAGACCCCCCCACCGCATTTGTCATCCGGCCCCTCACGCGGCGTGCCTCGCCCTGGTTCACTTCCGCAGCCAGCCGCGGGCGGGGACCCACCAGGGCTGCTCGGCGGGGCCCGGCGGGGCGCCGAGCGAGAAGAGCTCGGCGAGCCGCTGACGAAGGGCCTCGACGTCGTGCAGGGTCTCCATGTGCCCCGCCACGGCGAGGGAGATCCGCCCGGTCTCCTCCGAGACGACGAGCACGACCGCGTCCGTCTCCTCTGACAGGCCGAGGGCCGCGCGGTGGCGCGTGCCCATGTTTCGCGCGAGCTGGGCATTGCGCGAGAGGGGCAGGAAGCCGCCCGCCGCGGCCACCCGTCCGCCGCGGATGAAGACCGCGCCGTCGTGCAGCGGAGAGTACGGCAGGAAGAGGCTCTCGAGGAGGTCGGCGGAGACGAGCGCGTCCAGCGGCACGCCGAGCTCGACATAGTTGCGAAGCCCCGTGGTCCGCTCCAGCACCACCAGGGCCCCGATCCGCTTGCCGGCCAGTGACTCGGCGGCCTTGGCGACCTCGTCGAGGAGATGGCTCTGCTGCTCGCGTCCCGCCCGCGTCACCACCTGGAAGAAGGAGCTCTGGCCGAAGTGCGCGAGGGTCCGACGGAGCTCGGGCTGGAAGAGCACGATGAGCGCCAGCACCCAGAAGGACCAGAAATTGTCGAGGATCCAGCTCGAGCCGTAGAGCTCGAAGCGGTGGGCGAGGAAGGAGGCGGCCATGAGCGCGCCGAGTCCGAGCAGCATCTGGACGGCCCGCGTCTCCTTGAACATGACGAAGACCCGGTAGAGCACGACCGCGACGAGCAGGATGTCGATCGCGTCCCGGAGACGGAAGCCCTGGAGGGCCGGCCACATGGGTCAGGCCCCGTCCCTGGCGCGCCGGATGGCCCGCGCCACGCGCACGGCCTGGACGGTTTCCGCCACGTCGTGAGCGCGGATGAGGTCGGCGCCGCCCAGCACGGCGGCCGCGGTGGCCGCCAGCGAGCCGGGGAGCCTCCGGGCGGGATCGGCCTCACCCGCGAGCGCGCCGATGAAGGACTTTCGAGAGACGCCGACGCCCACGGGGCGCCCGAGCTCGCGGACCCGGGCGAGACCGGCGAGCACGGCCGAGTCCCACTCATGCCAGGCGAGATCTCGATGCCTGAAGAAGCCGATGCCGGGATCCACCACGATATGCTCCGAGGCGATCCCGGCCTGGGCGGCGAGATGGAGGCTGGTTCTAAGCACCTGCGTCACTGTCTCCACGGGTGAGCCAGATCCCGCCACCTCGGACTCGGAGGCCATCACGATCAGCCCCGCGCCGGAGCGGGCCACCAGAGAGGCGAGACCCGCGTCCGCCACGAGGCCGCGCACATCGTTGATGATGCCGGCGCCCGCCTCCAGGGCGGCCCGCGCGGGCTCGACGCGGCTGGTATCGGCCGAGACGGGCACGCCACCGAGCTTTCCCGACAGCAGCCCCACCGCCCAGCCCAGGCGGTCGGCCTCCTCGGCCGCGGACACGCGACCGGCGAGATAGGGCGCGGTAGACATGGCCCCCACGTCGATGATGGCCGCGCCTTCGGCAACCATGCGCTCGGCCGCGCGCAGCAGCTCGTCGGCCGCGGTGACCACGGATCCCGGATAGAAGGACCCGGGGCTGACATTGATGACCCCCATCACGGCCACGTCCCCGCCATCTCCGAGGTGGACGCCGGCCAGGGTCGCGCGGATCGGAGTGGTCACGAAGTCAAAATACCATTGCCGAGCGCAGGCAGAACAGCCGAATTACGGGGTGGGAGGAGCGGCCGGGCCCGACGGGAGGGCCGCGGAAGCGCCTCGGATCAGGCGGGGGCGGGGGCTTCCTGGAAGGGCCGCGCGATCAGGATCCTGTTGATCTCCTCGCCGTCCAGAGTCTCGCGCTCGAGGAGGGCCCGGGCAAGTATGTGGAGCTTCTCGAGATTGGTGTCGAGGAGCTGGCGGGCGCGCGCCGCGCAGTCGGTCACGATGCGCTTGATCTCCGAATCGATGAGGATGGCCGTCTCTTCGCTGTAGTCCTTGGGCCGCGAGACCTCGCGCCCGAGGAAGATGTGCTCCTCGGCCTTGCCGAAGGTCAACGGTCCCATCTTGTCCGACATGCCCCACTCGCAGACCATCTTGCGCGCCATCTCCGTCGCCTTCTCGAGGTCGTTGCCGGCGCCGGTGGTCTGCTGCTGGAACACGATCTCCTCCGCCGAGCGGCCACCCAGGAGAATGGTGATCTGGTTGACCAGGTACTCCTTGGAATAGCTGTAGCGGTCGTCGGTGGGCAGCTGCATCGTGAGGCCAAGCGCTCGCCCCCTCGGGATGATGGTGACCTTGTGGAGGGGGTCGGCGCCCGGCA
>DASQAK010000156.1:0-18369 GCA_035635755.1 Candidatus Methylomirabilota bacterium
GCGCTCCCTGCAGAAGCTGGTGCCGGACATCCGTGCTGCCGACATCGAGCGCGGCGGGGCGGGCGTGCGCGCCCAGGCCGTGGCGCCCACGGGCGCGCTCGTGGACGACTTCAAGATCAGCGTCACCGAGGGCGCCGTCCATGTGGTCAATGCGCCCTCGCCCGCGGCCACGGCCTCGCTCGCCATCGGCCGCCACATCGCCGGCCTCGCCGGGGACACCTTCGGCGACGCGCCCTAGGAGACGCGGGCGGTGGATCAGAGCCTCCGCGCTCTTCTCGACGACCTCAAGCGCACCGGCGATCTCCACGTCGTGGAGCGCGCGGTGGACCCGCGCTTCGAGCTGGGCGCCGTCCTCTCGCTCCGGCGCCGCGGCCCCGCCCAGCTCTTCCGCCGCGTGCTCGGCTCCGAGCTGGCCGTGGTGGGCAATGTCCTCAATAGCCGTCACCGGATCGCGCGCGGCCTCGGCGTGGAGCCGGTCCGCGTGCAGCAGGCCTGTCTCGACGCGCTCGACCACGGCCTCCCCCCACGCGTCGTGAATGACGGCGCGGTCCACGAGGTGGTGATCGAGGGCCGCGTGGAGATTCCCGCCCTCCTGCCCGTGCCCACGTGGTTCAAGAAGGAGGCGGGTCCGTACATCACCGCGGGCGTGATTCTGGCCAAGGACCCGGACACGGGCCGGCGCAATGTCTCGATCGCGCGCCTGCTCGTCCTGGGCGGCGACCGGCTCATGGCGGGCATCGCGCCCACGCATCATCTGAGCGAGCTGGCCCGGCGCGCGCAGGCGCGCGGGCGCCCCCTCGACATCGCCGTGGCCATCGGCAATCACCCCGCCCTCCTCATTGCGTCGCAGATGTACGTGGATCTCGGCCACGACGAGTGCGACATCGCGGGCCGGCTCCTGGGCGAGCCGCTCCAGCTCGTGCGTGGCCGCACGGTCGATCTCGAGGTCCCCGCCGAGGCAGAGATCGTCCTGGAGGGCACGCTGCATCCGGAGGAGCGCGTCGAGGAGCCCCAGGTCTCGGAGTTTCACGGTTTCTACGAGCGCTACGGCCCTGGCCAGGGCGTGAGGATCCAGGCCCTCACGCGCCGTCGCGACGCGATCTTCCAGGCCATCGCGCCGGGCGCCGAGCCCGAGCACCAGCTCCTGGGCGCCACGGCCATCGGGGCCACCACGTGCCGCGCGCTCCGAAGCGTCATGCCCGGCGTCCAGCAGGTCTTCGTGACCCAGGGTGGCATGGGGCGCCTGCACGCCATCGTGACCATAGCCGCCGCGCGGCCGGGCGAGGGCAAGCGCGCGGCCATGCTCGCGCTGAGCCACACCAAGCTCCTCAAGCTCGTGATCGTCGTGGACGACGACGTGGATCCCGAGGACTGGAGGCAGATCGAGCAGGCCCTGGCCCCGCGCATGCGCGGCGAGCGGGACATCCTCGTGATGCCGGGCCTCAAGGCCGACCGCTGCGAGCCGCAGCAGGTCGACCTGACGGTGACCAAGGTGGGGATCGTGGCGACCCGGCAGTCCGGCGACCGGGAGGACGCGGGAGGCTTCGAGGTTGCGCGTGCCCCGCACGGCATCCTCGAGCGGGTGCGAAAGGAGCTGGAGAGCTACTAGGCGCTGCCCGTGGCGGCTCCGCCGCCCTCGGCCTTACGCGCGCGCGCTTCGGCCTCGCGGGCCCTCTCCTCGGCCTTGCGCGTGCGTTCTTCCGCCTCGCGCGCGCGCTCCTCGGCCGCGAGCATGCGGCTCGAGAGATCCTTGATGAGGGCCATGGCGAGTGCCGGATTGGTGCGCACCATGGCGTCGAGGCGGTTGGCGGGGATGATCATGAGGGTCACGGCCTCGGCGGCGATGGCCGTGGCCGAGCGCGGCGCGTTCTGGAAGAGGGCCAGCTCGCCCAGGATCTCCCCCTTGTTCAGCACTCGGAGGAGCTTGTCTTCGCCTCCCATGTTTTTGCGGATCTCCACCTTGCCCAGGTGGACGAGGAACGCTTCGCTCTTGGCGTCGTCACCCTCCTTGAAGATCACGTCGCCAGGGTTGAATGTCCGGGTCGGTACGTCCCCGATCTGACGGCTCATGCGCTCCCCTTGTGGTATAGAATGGTCAACACTCTCCCTATGATACGCCGATTCGTGATTCCGCTGGCCCTGGGGCTCATGGCGGGGGCGGTCTGGACGCTTCACGCCCACGCCCAGCAGCCGCTCTCCGTCCAGGAGACCGTGCTGCGGGCCAAGCCGGCGACCGTGCTCGTCATCTCCGAGGTCTCCGCGGAGGTCACGCTCAACTGCGGCGGCGGCCCCCAGACGGTGACGCCACCCGTCTTCCGCGAGACGGGCACGGGCTGGTTCATCGACCCGGCGGGCTGGGTCGTCACCAATGGCCACGTCGTCCAGCCCGCCCACGAGGTGCCACGCTGGCTCGTCAATCAGCAGGCGCAGCGCGCCGTCAGCGCGGCCTGCCTCGGTGCGGCCCTCCAGGCGGCCAAGGTGCAGCCCGGCGAGCACCCCGAGCAGGAGGACGCCATCAAGCGGCGCCTCCTCGACAAGGTGCTGCCGACGGTCAAGGTCAACATCACGCCGCAGATCTCGGTCGTGCTCTCGAGCGGATTGCGCCTCAAGGGCGAGGTCAAGAAGTACAGCCCACCGGTCAGTGCCGAGCCCGGCACCATGTCGGGACGAGACCTGGCGTTGCTGAAGATGCCCGACGGCAACTATCCGGTGCTCCGGCTGGCCGATTCGACCCAGGCGCAGATCGGCGATCCGCTGCGCATCCTGGGCTTCCCGGGCGTCGTCCTCTCTCACGAGCTCCTGAACCAGTCGGCGAGCGTGGAGGCCTCGGTTACCAACGGCGCCGTGTCCGGGTTCAAGCAGGACAAGGCCAATCATCCGGTGATCCAGACGGACGCGCCCGCGGCCTGGGGGAATTCGGGCGGACCCGCCGTCAACTCCAAGGCGGAGCTCATCGGGGTGCTCACCTTCGTCTCGCTGACCCCGGGGCCCGAGGGCAGCATCGTGCAGGGCTTCAACTTCATCATCCCGTCCCAGGCCGTGAGGGATTTCGTCAAGGACACGCCCGTCAAGATCAACGAGCAGGGCACGTTCAACCCGGTCTGGTTCGCCGGCCTGCGCGCGTTCTTCTCCGACGACTGGCACACCGCCAAGCGGAAGTTCGAGGACGCCGACAAGATCCAGCCCGGGCTCACCGACGTGAAGCGCATGCTCGGGGAGGCGATCGAGAAGGTCAAGAACCCGCCCCCCAAGCCCTTCCCGTGGTTCTGGGTCACCATCGGCGTGACGCTGGTCTCGGCCGGCGGCTACGGCGGCCAGCTCCTCATTCGCTGGCAGAAGAACCGCTATCGCGTCGGGCCCTCGGAGATCTTCAAGCTCATCGAGGCAGGCAAGCAGCCCATCGTTCTCGACACGCGACAGCAGGATGCCTACGACAAGATGCCCATCAAGATCCCCGGCTCCATCCGGCTCGCGCCGGAGGATCTCAAGAACGGAGGGGCGGCCGGCCTCGCCCTCGACACGGCGCGTCCGGTGGTCGCCTACTGCACCTGACAGGATGAGCACACGAGCGCCAGTGTGGCGCGCGACCTGAGGAAGCTGGGATTCAAGGACGTCAAGATCCTCAAGGGCGGGCTCGGAGCCTGGACCAACGCCGGCCTGCCCATCGAGACCCGGACGGACATGTCTCCGGTGGGGGCCGAGCTTTACAAGGCGCTCCTCGGCACGAGCTAGCCCGCCTCAGACCTCGAAGCGACTCCGCAGCTCCGGAGGCGTGACGGGGCACGCCTCGGCGGGCCTCCGGAAGAGCCGGTATCTCACCCGAGCCACCTCGTCGTAGATCGCGTCGCGCATCCGTGACGGAAGCACGCGCAACGCTCTCGCCAGCAGCCCCCACGCGCCGCCCGCGCGCTCCAGGATGTGGATGACGCCCGCGCTTCGCACGAGCACCGAGCCCTCGGGCGTGCGCACCACCAAGCTGTCGGGCAGACCCGCGGCATCGGGCACCCGCTGTCGGAAGGCCTCGCTGTCGAGCGGGGCGAAGCGGAAGCGAGAGCCGTCTCCGTCCCGGGCGAGGGCGAAGCGCACCGCCCGATGGCAGAGCCCGCACGTGCCGTCGTAGAAGACGAGGGAAGGGCCCGCGCCCGCCCCGGCGCGCGGCCCGTCGACCGCGCTCACCCCAGACGCACCCGCTCGTTGAGGGCGCGCAGGGCGAGGCGCGCCTCACGCACCATGGTCTCGACCACCTCGGCGGCCCCGGGAAGATCGTGGATCAGCCCCACGCTCTGGCCGGACCACATCGGGACGTACTCTGGGTTCTGCTGCTTGGTCGAGGCGGCGAAGATGTCCTGGGCCGCGCCGGACTGGAGCAGGGCCGGCAAGACGGGCGCGCCCGACGCGGCGTACTCCTCGGTGAACGCGCTCCTCAGCGCGCGCGCGTAGAGGCCCGTGAAGGCATCCGTCACTGTGGTCGCCTCGCTTCCCCGCTCCAGGAGCGCCTTCTTCCAGAACTCCGCGGCCCCCGATTCACGGGTGGCCACGAAGCGAGTGCCCAGGAGCACGCCCACGGCGCCCAGGGCGAGGGCGGCTACGAAGCCGCGGCCGTCGGCCAGCCCGCCCGAGGCGATGACGGGCACGTCCACCGCATCCACGATCTGGGGAACGAGAGCCATGGCGCCGATCTGGGCCACCTCGCGCGAGGCGGGCTTGACCCAGGTGGAGCGATGGCCTCCCGCCTCGCTGCCCTGCGCGATGACCGCGTCCACCCTCGAGGCCGCCACCGCGCGCGCATCGTCCACCGTGGCGACCATGGCCACGATCTTGATGCCGCGCTCGCGGCAGCGCGCCACCATGTCCCGCCCCGGATTGCCCAGGCCGATGCTCCACACGGGCACGCGCTCCTCGAGGATGACCTCGAACGCTTCGCTGATGAGATCGGGCACGGCTGCGGGCCGGCCTAATTCCGCGGGGATTCCCAGGCTTTCCCGGAAGCGATTGAGCGTGCCCTGTACACGCTGCACCGTGGCGGCGGGCAGCGCGGCGGGGTCCACCGGAGGCAGGAGCTGGGTGTGCAGCCACAGGTTTACCCCGAAGGGGCGGTCCGTGAGCTGCCTCACGCGTGCGATGCCCTGGCGGAGCTGCTCGGCATTGAGCCGCAAGCCCGCGAGGATGCCCAGGCCCCCGGCCCGCGAGACTTCGGCGACCAGCTCGGGTCCCGCCACGCCGCCCATGCCGGATTGGAGGATGGGGTACTCGATGCCCAGGAGATCGCAGAGCGCTGTTCGCAGCGTGTCCATGTTCACTCCTTCGTCAGAACCCGAGCGCGCCTCCATCGGCTCGAGGATCCGAGCCGCCGAGGAGGCCGCCCTGGGGATCGAGCCAGATGCACTGGGCGTGGCCGAACAGATCGTCCCACTCGCCCGCGACCTTGACGTCGTGGCCACGCGAGGCGAGCTCGCCCGCCACCTCGGGGCCGTAGCGTCCCTCGAGGCGGAGGGCGCGGGTCGGCGCGCCCCACGTGCGGCCATAGACCCACCGCGGCGCCTCCACGCACGCCTGCGCGCCCATGCCGCGATCGAGACGGCGCGTGACGAGGGCGGCCTGCGTCTGCGGCTGGCCTTCCCCGCCCATGGTCCCGTAGACGAAGCGCGCGCGGCCGCCCTCGAGGTACATGGAGGGGATCAGGGTGTGCAGGGTGCGCTTGCGAGGAGCAAGGGCATTGGCCTGGCGGGCATCCAGCGAGAAGAACGAGCCGCGATTCTGAAGGACCACGCCGGTGTCCCCCGCCACGAGGCCCGAGCCCCACGTGAAGTACACCGACTGGATGAGCGAGACTGCATTGCCCTGGGCATCGGCGGTGATGATGGCGACGGTGTCGCCGCCCGCGGCCATCCCGGCCGCGGGGCGACCCGTCCGACGCATGTCGATCCGCCGGGCCATCGCGTCGAGGTGATCCGGATCCAGGAGCTCCTTCGCGGTCTTTTGCATCCAGTCAGGGTCGGTGAGATAGCGATCGCGGTCCTCGAAGGCCAGCTTGGTCGCCTCCACGAGCACGTGGATGTAGTCGGTCTCGTCGAGGCCGGCCATGTCGAAGCGGTCGGCGAGGGCGAGGATGGCCAGCGCCGGAATGCCCTGGGTGGGCGGCGGGAACGAGCAGGCCAGCCCCTTGCGATAGACGACGCGGAGCGGCTCCACCCACTCGCTCCGGTGCTCCGCGAAGTCTTCCAGGCTGAGCGGGCTGCCCGCCGTCGACACCGCGGCCACGATGCGCCGGGCGATGTCGCCACCGTAGAAGGCATCGGGCCCGCCGTCGCGCACGGCTTCCAGCGTCAGCGCGAGATCGCGCTGGACGAGCGGGCCCTGGGCGAGCGCGTCGGGGTGGTAGAGCGGCCAGAGATGCTCCTTGATCGGGGCAATGGCCGTGGGGCCGAAGAGGTCGGGCTCGGCCGGCGGCGCCACGCGCTGCCCCGCGGAAGCGGAAAATCCGCCGCGCGCGTAGGCGATGGCGTCGCCGAAGAGGGCCTTCCAGGGCAGGGCCGAGCCCATGCTCCGCGTGCTGTACTGGTGCGCCTGCCACCAGCCGTCCACCGCGCCCGGCACGGTCAGGGCCGCGGGACCTCCGCGGATGGGAATGGCCTCGGCCATCCCGCGGGCCGCGTACCACTCGATGCTCGCGGCGCGGGCGGAGCGGCCGATGCCGCAGAGGGCGGTGAGGCGTCCCGCTCCCGCGTCATGGATCAGCCACACGTTGTCGCCGCCTACGCCGTTCATGTGCGGGTAGACAACGGCGATGGTGGCGGCGGCGGCGATGGCGGCATCGAGCGCGTTGCCGCCCGCGCGCAGCGCGGCCAGGCCGGACTCCGAGGCCAGGACATGCGGCGTGGCGACCATCCCGCGCGGTGCGCGCGCCTCGGGCCAGCGGGTTCGAGTCATGGAGGGATTCTACAGCCACAAACAGAAACCCTCTCCCCTGACTTGGGGGTGCGATCTGGTGCCAGGCGCACCCGCGCTCCTGGGGTCGCCTCATTGACAGCGCGCACACGCACGCCGTATCGTTCCTCGCAGGGTGTTCCGCCCCGACTGATTCCGAGCTGACCGGGCCATGCGCACTCGAGGGGAGACATGACGACGCGGCTCCTGATCACCGGCGCCGGGACGGGGGCGGCCAACAACCTGATCCGGAGTCTCACGGCGGGCGATCCGTCCCTGATCATCATCGGCTGCCATTCGGACCAATTCGTTCTCAAGAAGTCGCCGGCCGATCGCAACTATCTGGTCTCGCCCGTCAGGCACCCCGGGTTTTCCCGGAGCCTGGCATACGTCGTCGATGCCGAGAAGATCGATCTGCTCATTCCGACAAGTGACGCGGACGTGGTGGCGGTGTCCCGCGCGCGGGGCGCGATGGGCTGCCGCTTGTTTCTCCCCGCCAAGCAGGTGATCGCGCGCTGTCAGGATAAGTACGGGCTCGCCACCTTTCTCCAGAGCAGGGGGGTTCCGGTGCCGCTCACACACCCGGTCACCGACCTCGACGAGATCGCCGAGGTCTTCCACCGACTCCCGGCCGCACCGCGCCTGTGGTGTCGGATGCGCATGGGCACCGACTCCATGGGGGCCACGCCCGTCCGGACGCCGGAGCAGGCCCGAAGCTGGATCAGCTACTGGGAGGAGATGCGAGGGGTGCCGCCGGGATCCTTCACGCTGTCCGAATACCTGTCGGGGCCGGCCTTCTCGTGCCAGTGTCTCTGGCAGGACGGCAAGCTCGTGCTCGCGAAGACCTTCGAGCACGTCTCGTACTTCCGCGGCGAGGCCCGGCCGAGCGGCGTCTCCTCCGTCACTGCCCTCGCCAAGACGGTGTGCGAGCCGCGCCTCGTCGAAACGAGCACCCGGGCCATCGGCGCCCTCGGCCGCGGTGTCACCGGCGCCTTCGACGTCGACCTGAAGGACGGCGCCGACGGCGTCGCGCGGATCACCGAGATCAACGCCGGCCGGTTCCTGTCGGGAACCAGCCTGTTCGACCTCACGGGGAAGCACAACATGGCGACCACCTATGTGCGCCTGGCCCTGGGCGATCCCGTCGAGATCGATCCAGCCTACGACGTCGCCCCCGACTACTACATGGTGCGGGATCTGGATACGCTTCCCGCCATCGTTCATGCCGACAACCTGTTCGAGGGGATCGAAGACGCGCGACGTTGACCGCGTGAGGGCCGCGAATGACACATCCAACCCGAGGAGGAGCGAGATGGGCTTTGCGCCACGGCCGTATGAGATTCACAGCATCACCATAGAGATCGCCGGTCCCATAAACGAGAAGAAGTTCGCCGCCTACAAGAAGGAGCTCCGCGCGCTCCTGGCCAAGGTCGGGGGTACGAAGCGGACGCACATCCGCCGGATCGCGCTCGAGCAGAAGAAGAAGTAGCGGACGTCCGGTGGACAAGCGGAAGAGGTCTCGCGCGGCGCCGCGAATCGAGATCACAGCCGAGATGGATGTCCACGCCGTCGAGGCCCTTGCCCTCGAGATTCGAGGCCTCGCCCGGCGCCACGGGATCGTGCTCAAGTCGCTGCGGCGAGAGAAAGCGGAAGGTACGCGAGGGCCGGCTCGCGACACGATGAGACGGCGCTGAGCGGCGAGGCTCAGCCGATGGCTTTGATCTCCGCCTCGCTCTTATGGAGCCAGAACGGCATATCCATCTTGCCGAACAGGAGGGACGCCGCGGAGAGCTGCTCCAGCGCCTTCTCGGGGAGACTCGCGCGTCGGTAGAGCGTGCCGAGTCCGAGCCGGCACTGGGCGGCGAGGGGCCGCATCTCCAGCTCTTCGCTCAGCGCGACGCCCTCACCGTACGCGGCTTCGGCCTTTTCGAGATCGGGAGCGCCGGCGTGCGCGGCGATCTCCCCGAGCAGGTAGTTCGCATGGGCGAGCTGTCCCTGCTCGCGGTGAGCGCGGGATAGGGCAAGGCTCTGCTCTCCGAGCGCGGCGGCGTTGGCCAGGCGTCCGGCGAGGAGGTGCGCCCGCCCCAGGTTGGTCACGATGGCTGACAGGCCCGCCGCGCCTCTGATCGCCGTGTGCTGCTCAACCGCCTGCTCGAGCAGGGGCATGGCCTCGTCGACGCGGCCGCTGAGCGCGTAGGCCGAGCCGAGGTCCGAGGTCATTCCGGGGAGCAAGATACGGATGCTCCAGCCCCCGCCCAGCTCCACGCCCCGCTCGAGGGCGGCGATGGCCCGATCGAGATCGCCCTTGCGCAGGTGAAGCCGGCCGAGCGCCCACGAGGCGGAGGTCAGGCTGAACGGGTGATTCGCGGACTCGGCAATGCGGGCAGCCTGTTCGCCCAGGACCGCGCCCTCGGCGAACTCCCCGAGCTCGGCGAGGCAGCGGATCAGCCACATGCGCGAATGCACTGAGGGCAGGTAAGGCAGCCCGAGGCGCTCGTTGGTGAGCTCGCCCGCGAGAGCCTCCACGTTCCTGCGGAGGAACACGCTCCCCTGACGGTAGCGGCCCTGGTCGTGATAGACCTGCCCGAGGAAGTGATTGGTGGGGACCTGGAGGGCAAGATCGCCGAGGCGCTCCGCGATCGCCAGGCCCTGGTGGCCGGACTCGATGGCGCGATCGTATTCGCCGATCTCCCGGAAATAGCTCGTCACGTAGACACAGACGCGTCCGAGCCGGCGCGGATCGTCGAGCGCCTTCGCGACAAGTTCGGCCTTCTGAAGGGACTCGAAGATCCGCTCGTACTCTCCGAGCGGGATGAGCGCGGTCCTGAGATCGAAGCGAAGATCGATGGCCTGTTCGAGCGTCTCCCGGCTCTCCGGGAGCCGCCCGAGCGCGGTGAGCGCCTGTTCCAAGCAGGCGGCCGCCTCCCGGTGGGCGGAGCGTAAGGCCGCCTTGCTTCCCGCCTGCCGCAGGTAGGTGACGGCCTTTCCCCAGACGTCCCCTCGGAACGAGTGGTGAGCGAGCCGCTCGACCTGCTCGACGAGCCGATCCGGATACAGGCGCTCGATCGCTTCGACGATCCTCGCGTGAAGCGCGCGCCGACGGTCCTCGAGGAGGCTCCCGTAGGCGACCTCGTGAGTGAGGGCGTGCTTGAAGGTGAATTCGAGATCCGGGAAGAGGCGCGTTTCGTAAAGGAACTCGGCCGTCTGCAGATGCCTCAGGCCGCGGCGGAGGCCTTCCTTGGTCAGCTCGGCGATGGCTTCGAGCAGGGCAAAGGGAACGTCCTTGCCGATCACGGAGGCCGACTGCAGGAGCCGCTTCTCCTCAGACGGCAGCCGGTCGATGCGGGCGGTGAGAACGGCCTGAACGGTGGCCGGCACCTGGATTTTCGTCAATGCCTTGGCGAGCCGATGCGCGCCACGCTCGCCGGAGAGGAAGTGGGTCTCGACGAGGGTCCGGACGCTCTCTTCCAGGAAGAAGGGATTTCCCTCCGTCCGCTCGATGAGGAGGCGCTTGAGGGGCTGGAGTCCCTCGTCGTCGCCGAGGATGGCCTGGAGCAACTCCTCCGCGCTCTCGGGCGGCAGCGGGTCCAGCCGAAGCTGAGTGTAGTACGTCTTGCTGGCCCAGCCGTGCTGGTACTCGGGCCGATAGTTGACGAGCAGGAGGAGGTGCCCCACCGGCATGCTCTCGACGAGGCTGTCGATCAGCGCCTGGGTCTCCGTGTCGATCCAGTGCAGATCTTCGAAGATCACCAAGAGCGGCTGGACCCGGCTCTCCCGCAGCACGAGGTGCTTGATGGCGTCGAGCGTCCGCCGTCGCCGCTGCGGCGGGTCGAGCTCCTGCCACTCCGGGTCGTCGACGGGCACATCGAGGAGGGCGAAGAAGGCCGGCAGCGCCGGCTTCAGCGTCTCGTCGAGCGCGAGCAGCTTGCCCATGACTTTCTCGCGGATCTTTCGGTGATCGTCGCGATCTCCGATCTGGAAGTAGCCCTTGAGCAGACCGATGACGGGCAGGTAGGGTGTCGCCTTGCCGTAGGAGACGGAGCTCGAGTAGAGGAGCAGCCAGCCCTCCGGCCGGTGGGAGTGGGTGAACTCCCAGAAGAGACGAGACTTTCCCACGCCGGGCTCGCCGACGAGCGCTACCACCTGGCCGTGCCCGGCGGCGGCCTTCTCGAGAGCTTCCCGGAGCGCATCGAGCTCGCCCTGACGCCCGACGAAGCGGGTGAGGCCGCGCGCGGCCACGGCCTCGAAGCGCCTTTCGGGTGGGCCAGCCCCAACCAACTCGAACACCTCGACTGGCTCGGGCAATCCTTTGACCGGAATCGGGCCGAGAGACTCGACGTGGACGAATCCCTCTGCCAGCCGGAGGGTGTCGGCCGTTAGCCGAATGGTCCCAGGGGTGGCGAGCTGTTCCATTCGGGACGCCAAGTGGGTGGTCTGTCCCACCGCCGTGTAGTCCATGTGAAGGTCGTTGCTGATGGCGCGGACAACCACCTCGCCCGAGTTGAGTCCGACCCGGATCTGGACCTCGATTCCTTGCTCGCGGCGAACCTGCTCGGTATAGCGGCGGATGGCCATCTGCATGGCGAGGGCGGCGTAGCAGGCGCGCACCGCGTGGTCCTCGTGGGCGAGGGGCGCCCCGAACAGCGCCATGATTCCGTCTCCCATGACCTGGTTGACCGTGCCCTCATATCGGTGGACGGCGTCCATCATGCGCTCGAGGACGGGGTCGAGGAGCGTTCGCGCCTCCTCGGGATCGCGGTCGGCCAAGAGCTCCATGGAGCCCTTCAGGTCGGCGAAGAGTACCGTCACCTGCTTTCGCTCGCCTTCGAGCGCGCTTCTCGAGGTCAGGATCCGTTCGGCAAGGTGCTTCGGGGTGTAGGTGTCGGGCGACGCGAACCGTGGCTGCACGGTGGAGTCCAGGATGACTGGATGTCCGCACTCGGCGCAGAACTTTACCTGGCCGGACAATTCGGCCCCACAGTTCCGACAGGCGCGCTCGAGCGACATGGAGCACTCTTCGCAGAACCTGGCCTGTGGCCGGTTCTCGTGCTGGCAGCGGGCGCACTTCATACTGGCATCTCGAAGCGAGCCAATGAGGACACCTGCCCTGAGGGTAGCGCCCCCTCCAGGCACGGTCAAGGACGCGAGGGATCCGGCCCGCTTTCGTTTTTCCGCGCGGCTCACTCGGCGTGTACGACCGGCGCCGGCTCGTCGGGGGCGGGAGCCCGCCTGGCCGGCTCCAGGCGGATCCGGCGCAGGAGCGGGAGCAGGATCAGGCTGCCGCAGAACAGCACGAAGATCAGCCAGAAGTCGTCGGCATAGGCCAGGAGCTGGGCCTGCCGGGTCACCTCCTGGTAGAGCTGGCCGAGCGCCTGCTTCTCGGCCGTGAAGGGATCGGCGCCGTGTGCGGTGAAGTGGGCGACCCAGGCGCGCAGGCGCTCCGTCGTCTCCGCGTCCCAGGCATTGACGTTGCCGACGAGCGTCGCCTGGTGCGACTGGGACCGCCGCGCGAGCATCGACGTCAGCAAGGCCACCCCGATGCCGCCTCCGAGGTTGCGCACCACGTTGAGGGCGGCGGTGGCGTTGCTCATCTTCTCGCGTGAGATGGTGGCGAGGGCCACCGTGTTGAGGGGCACGAAGACGAAGCCGGTGCCGATGCCCTGGACGAGGCGCGGCCACGCGAGCGCCCAGTAGTCCGCGCCGAGCGTCACCGTCGCCATGCTATAGGTCGCGTAGGCGTTGAGCAGGCAGCCCAGCGCGAGCAGGGCCCGCTGGTCCACCTTCATGAAGAGGCGCCCGGCGATGAGCAGCGACAGCAGATTGCCCACGCCCCCCGGGGCCAGGACCATCCCCGACGTCCACGCGTCGTACCCGAGCAGCTTCTGGGTGAAGAGCGCGAGGAGCACCATGCTCGAGTAGAAACCGATCATGAGCACGAGCATGATGAGGCTCCCCGCAGCGAAGTTGCGGTCGGCGTATACGCTCAGGTCGAAGATGGGGTCGGTCGTGGTCAACTCGCGGAGCAGGAAGCCCAGGAGCGCGCCGGTGGCGAGGACGGCCAGTGCCGTCACGAACGACGACGCGAACCACTCGTGTCGCTCGCCCTGGTCGAGGAAGAGCTGGAGGGAGAGGAAGCCGACGGCCATGAGAAGCAGGCCGGGCAGGTCCACGCGCGTGGGCTTGCGCAGGTACGGCGGGTCGAACAGGACGGCGCCCGTGGCGAGGAACCCCACGAAGCCGATGGGCACGTTGATGTAGAAGATCCAGCGCCACGACCAGTTATCCGCGATGAAGCCGCCCAGGAGGGGGCCGAAGATGGGCGCCATCATGATGCCCATCCCCCACGTCGCCATGGCCATCCCGCGCTGGCGGAGCGGGAAGATCTCCCACATGATCGCCTGGGACAGCGGCATCAGCGGCCCGCCCCCCAGGCCCTGCAGGATCCGCGCGACGATGAGCGTCTCGATGTTGGGCGCCAGCCCGCACAGCGCGGAGGCCATCGTGAACATCACCGTGCAGATGAGGAACAGGCGCTTGCGTCCCAGCACGCTGGCCAGCCAGCCCGTGGCGGGCAGCACGACGGCGTTGGCGGCGAGGTAGGACGTGAGGACCCACGACACCTCGTCCACGGCGGCGGAGAGCGCGCCCTGGATGTGGGGCAGGGCGACGTTGGTCACGGTGGTGTCGAGGACCTGCGTCACCGTGACGATCATCACCGCGGCAGTGATCATCCACCGCCGCGCCGCCGTGAGGGGCGCCTCCGGATCGGCGGTCATCGAGGTCATGGAGCGTAGATACCATACGGCCGTTCTCGATCCGGCGCGAGGCCTGACCCCAGATGACTGTCGAGAGCGGGCTCGGCGCCGGCCCGGGTCACCGGGCGAGGGTCGCCCTCCGGCCCTTGACAGCCGCCGCGCCATCCCTCATGTTTCCCCAACCTCGACCGGGAGCCCGCCCCGGCCCTGATGCCCGGCGGCCGGGGCAGCGGCGAGGCCGTGCGGAGGCCACTTCGACCAGCTCACCGACGAGCAACCAGGGAGTGACCCATGGCCCCAGACGATGACTCTTTCCGGCTGCCACTGTACTGCCCCCTGATCGTCAACGGTGAAGAGGGCAAGGCCGCGAGCGGGAGACAGTTCAAGAGAGAGAATCCGGCGGACGTCCGCGAGGTCGCCACCATCGCCGAGCAAGGGACCCTGGAGGACGCTCGCGCCGCCATCGACGCCGCTCGCGCCGCGTTCGACGGCAACGTCGACAACTGGATCTACAACTACAAGCTCAGAGAGCAGGCGCTGTTTCGCACCGCGCGCTTGATCCGCGACAACGCCGACCGCCTGGCCCGCGTGGTGAGCCTGGAAGTGGGGATGCCGATGCGACAGGCGGTGCCGCATATCGCCGCCGCGGCCGACATCTTCGATTTCTACGGCGGGCTGGCGGGCAAGCTGTACGGAGAAAGTTTCACCCTGCCCAGCGGCTCTATGATCAACCTGGTCAAGGAGCCGGTCGGCGTTGTGGGGATGATCACCCCCTGGAACTTCCCGTTGACGCAGACGGCCCGGAAAGTGGCCCCCGCCGTTGCCGCCGGCTGCACCATCGTGATCAAGCCCGCGAGCTATACTCCGGCTGCCACCTACGAGCTGGTCAAGCTCATGCACCAGACCGGTCTGCCCAAGGGGGTGCTCAACCTGGTGCCGGGGCCGGGGAACATCGTCGGATCGGAGATCATCACCAACAAGAAGGTGGACAAGATCTCCTTCACCGGCGAGACGAGCACCGGCAAGATGATCGGTGCCCAGGCGGGCATGGAAGTGAAGCGGGTGAGCCTGGAGCTCGGCGGCAAGGCCCCGTACGTGATCTTCGACGACGCCGACGTGGAGGCGGCCGCCCGCGCCGCGATCTTCGGGATGTTCCGCAATGCCGGCCAGGCCTGCGGCGCCACCACGCGGCTGCTGATTCATGAGGGGATCCACGACCGGTTCCTGGGCCGCGTGGTGGAGTTGACCCGGAAGATCGAGGTCGGGCACCCATCCAAGCCGACCACCGACATGGGGCCGCTGATCTCTAGCAGCCAGGAGCGGGTTGTCCAGGACTACATCAAGATCGGACTGGACGCAGGATTCGATCTGGTCACCGGCGGCCACAAGCTCTCGGGCGACGGCTACGACCACGGCTATTACGTGGAGCCCACCATCTTCGATCGAGTGGACAATGCGTCCAAGCTCGGTCAGGAGGAGATCTTCGGCCCGGTGGTGGCCGTGACCACCTTCAGGGACGAAGACGAAGCGGTCGAGCTGGCGAACGCCGTGGATTTCGGGCTAGTGGCCGGGGTCTGGAGCGCCGACTACCCACGCGCCATGCGGGTGGCGCGCCGGATTCGCGCCGGGACCGTCTGGATCTGGGACAACTACGCCCAGCCCGTGGAGGGCATCTGGGGCGGGTACAAGCAGAGTGGCATGGGGCGAGAGCTCGGCTACCACGGGCTGAACGACTTTCTCGAGGTCAAACAGATCTTCACCGATGGCACGGGCCTCGCGATGAAGCCGCCGTACCGGCAGGTGATCAAGGAGTAGCGGGAGCCTACAGCGTCTTGACGAGCTCGGCCGGCCAGGCGCGCGCGTCGACCCGCGCGTGCCACTCCTTGATCTTGCCCTCGCGGTCGATCACCACGCCGACGCGCGCCGCGCCCTTCTGCGGATCGGTGTTGGCGCCGTAGGCGGTGCCGATCGTCCGGTCGGTGTCGCAGATCAGCGGGAAGTTGAAGCTGAACTTCTCGGCGAACTTCTTGTTGTCGGCGGCGCTATCGAAGGACGCGCCGAGGATGACGGCGTTCTTTCGATCGTAGTCGGCTTTCAGGTCGCGGAACCCGCAACCCTCGGCCGTTCAGCCCGGAGTGTCGGCCTTCGGGTAGAACCACAGCACGACCGTCTTGCCCTTGAAGTCCGACAACTTCACGGGGTTGCCGTTGTGGTCGCGCCCCGTAAAATCGGGCGCCTTGTCTCCAGGGTTGAGCATGAGTCCTCCTTGTCAGTTCGCTGACCGGGCGATGCCGGAGTGCGGGTCCCGCCGCTACTGGGATGCGGCCGGCGGGGCGTCCGGGGCGCCGAGTGGCGGCGAGGAAATCGTCTGGTTCGAAATCCACACCCACTGGTATGCGGTCGCGATGCCGTCGCCCCGGAGTTCGTACCGTCCGTGCGGATACTGGAACACCGTCGGCTGCGCCGGACCTGGCGCCGCATAGGTCTGGCGAACGTAGGCCGCCGGCGCAGAGAAGGCGGACGGGGCGTCGGGTGGCGGGGGGAGATTCGTCGGGTTCGGGATCCACACCCACTGGTATGCGGTCGCGATGCCGTCGCCCCGGAGTTCGTATCGCCCGCCCGGATACTGGATGACCGACGGCTGCGCCGGAGCTGGCGCCGCATAGGTCTGGCGAACGTAAGCCGGCGCCGCAGAGTAGGCGGGTGGCGGCGCATAGTAGGCCGGCGGCGGTGCGACGACGACCGCGGGCGCCCGATATGGCGGAACGGCGAGGGAGAGGATCTCGCCTACGATGATGA
Organism: Candidatus Methylomirabilota bacterium; assembly: GCA_035635755.1. GTDB lineage: Bacteria > Methylomirabilota > Methylomirabilia > Rokubacteriales > CSP1-6 > AR37. The sequence goes on from DASQAK010000156.1 coordinate 16,482, forward strand.
ACGGTGCGAAGATCGCGAACGTGGCCAGACCGATGGCGACCCTCGCCGCCCCATGACCTCCGGCGTGAGCCGCGGGCGGGGCGAGGGCGACGACACAGGTGACAACGAGCAAAACCGCCAGCATTCGACGCATGGTTACCTCTCCACTCGGCACCTGGCCTGAAAATGGGCCCGTCTTGCACCTTGATTTACGCACCCCGGAGGAAGGCCCGTCAAGTCCTGTCGCGTCGCGCGCGTAGGAGGCAGTCGCGGCCCTGCCGGGGCCAGGGGTAACTTAGGTCTTGCGGACAGCAGGAGCGCTTAGCGCGCGTTACCTCACGAGCAGCCCGTGGTGGTGCCGCAAGTGAGGCACTTCAGGCACGTGCCGTTACGGACCATGGTGAACTGACCGCAGTCGCCGCAGGCATCGCCCTCATAGCCCTTGAGCCGGGCGATCTCGGAGGCGGAGAGTAGCTTGGCTTCGGCCAGCCCGCCGCTGCCCCCGCTCACCGGGCGCGCGGCCCTCGCGGAGGCGATGTCGCCGCTCGGCATGGGCGGCCGCGCGCGAATGACCGGCTCCGGCACGCCGCCCATGTCGGAAGGCGGCTCGATCTTCGAGCCGACGGAGTCGCTGCGCAGATCCTCGTCGGGGACGTGCGAGAGATCGGTCCGGCCGAGGTAGTTGATGGCCAGCTCGCGGAAGACGTAGTCGATGACCGAGGTCGACATCCTGATCCGGTCGTTGCCCTGGACCATGCCGTTGGGCTCGAAGCGCGTGAAGACGAAAGCGTGCACGAACTCCTCGAGGGGGACGCCGTGCTGGAGTCCGAGGGAGATGGCGATGGCGAAGCAGGCCATGAGGGAGCGGAAGGCCGCCCCTTCCTTGTGCATGTCGATGAAGATCTCGCCGAGGGAGCCGTCCTCGTACTCCCCGGTGTGGAGATAGACCTTGTGCCCACCCACCACCGCCTTCTGGGTATAGCCGGTGCGCCGGCCGGGCAGGCGGTGACGCTCGCGCAGGTACTTGGTGACCACGCGCTCCGTCATGCGCTCGGCCACCTTCTCGATGTCCGCCGCAGCCGCCTCCTCCTCGTCGTCGCTCACGGCATTCAGCGGCTGGGAGAGCTTCGAGCCGTCGCGATAGAGGGCCACCGCCTTGAGCATGCTCTTCCAGGAGGCGCGGTAGGCGTCCTTGACGTCGGCGATGGTGGCGTCCTGCGGCATGTTGATGGTCTTGCTGATCGCCCCCGAGAGGAAGGGCTGGGCGGCGGCCATCATCCGGATGTGAGCGGCGACCGGAATGAAGCGCTGCCCCCGACGTCCGCAGCGGTTGGCGCAGTCGAAGACGGCCAGGTGCTCGGACCGGAGGAAAGGCGCGCCCTCCACCGTCATGGTGCCGCAGCAGTAGTCGTTGGCCGCCTCGATCTCGGCGGGCGTGAAGCCCAGGGCCCGGAGGAGATTGCCGTTCCACTCGGCGAGCTGGGCGTCGTTGAGACCGAGCTGCTGGGAGACATAGCCGTCGCCGAGCGTCCACGAGTTGAACACGAACTGGATCTCGAAGGCGGCCTCCAGGGCTGCCTCGATCCGGGCGAGCCCGGCCTCGTCGAAGCCCTTGGCCCGCAGCGTCTCGTGGTTGATGAAGGGGGCGCCCTGTAGCGTCTTCCGTCCCACGCAGTAGGACACGATCTCGGCGATCTGGTGGGGCGGATAGCCGAGCGTGTCCAGGGCCACGGGAATGCTCTGGTTGATGATCTTGAAGTAGCCGCCGCCCGCCAGCTTCTTGAACTTGACGAGGGAGAAGTCGGGCTCGATGCCCGTGGTGTCGCAGTCCATGACGAGGCCGATGGTGCCCGTGGGCGCCAGCACGGTCACCTGGGCGTTGCGATAGCCGTACTTCTCTCCGAGCTCG
>DASQAK010000157.1:0-4936 GCA_035635755.1 Candidatus Methylomirabilota bacterium
ACGGTGGTGTCCTGAATATCCGGAGGACGTACTCCCTGTTCTCCGGGTACCAGAGATTGCCCAGGTGCCCTCCATAGGGGTAGAGCTTCATCTGATCGCCCAATGTCTCCTTGAGCTCCTCCAGAGATTTCCGGTCGGCCAGGAAATCATCGGCGTTGTGCGTGATGTGCACTCTGGCATTGCCGCGTATCTGATCGAGAATCGGCGCCAGGGACCCCCGCTTGGTAAGGCTGTCCAGGTCGGCGTCGGGCGCGGCCGCCTGAGCTCTCCACAACGGCACGCCGATCTTTTCGCTGTAGTCCTTGAACAGGAAGCCCTTGGCTTCCTCCAGGCGCTTTCTCGCCTGATCCTTGGGAGTCTTGAGCACGCCCTGATCGTTGATCGCCTGGCTGACATAGACGAGCTCGGGGAGCAGGATCTCCAGATCCTCGGCGATGAGGAACTGGAGCTCCTCTCGCGTGAAGACCCCGAACGCCTTGGTGAACCTCGCGAAGACCGCTGGGTCGTCCCGCTTGTCCTTGGAAAAGGACTCGACGATGCCCAGGGCTTTGACCAGGAGGCCCTTGGACTTGCTCGGCCCCAGCTTCTCCTGGAGGGCGGACCATTCGTCGACCTTCTCCAGGGCGTAGGAGAGATCGAGGGGCGGGTTGATGAGCAGATACGTGTCGATGCCGATCTTGCGCTCCTGGGCATCGATCACGCTCAGGTGGGCGCCCTCGAGGGCTCCCAGGCTTGCCCCGAGGAAGTTGATTCTCGTAATCTTCACGTTGTATCGAGCTTTCAGAATGTCCAGAGTCTTTTGCATGGCTTCATAGAGATCGCGGACGTCTTCCGGGACATAGCCGGGGGCGCCGCTTCGGCTCGCCGCCAGCGCGAAGTTCCAGCTCATGGGGGAGGGTAGGATGACGATGTGAGAGCCCTCGGCATGGAAGAGGCCGGCGAAGTAGGTAGCGAGGCCGAAGTACGGGTTGGTGCCGATGCCGGAGAGAATGAAGAGCAAGGGGGCGGGTCGGTTCTGGCGATAGAGCGTGACCTTCAGCTCGCCGCGCCCTTCCAGAGCAGGGAGCTGGTCCCTGCCGGCGAGACCCGGCACGTGGACTATCTGCCGTTTGAGCTTGGGAGTGAGGTCGTCGGAATTCAGGATGGCGGCGGTGCTGGTCGCCACGTAGGGGTCGCGATACGGATACTTGTAGTCCTCGGCTCGGACCGGGCTCCATGACAGACAGACCAGGGTCAAGAGGATCGGCGGCACACGCAAGGCCACAAGCTGCCGCCGTCTCCCGTCGCGTCGCGCTCGCATCATCTTGGCCGTCTTTCCTCCTGGATGCTTCACTCCGTGGCCCGGCGGGCCAGGCCCGGCGCCTTGCGCCGGCCTCCCGCCCCTCCAGACAACATACCTCATGAGGATGGGAGCCAGCCGGCGCATTCCCCGGTGGGTGAAGCTGGCCTACACCGTCTTCGTGGCCATCCTCGTACCGTGGTACTGGGTCACGTATACCCCGTGGAACTTTCTCTACTTCTGTGACATCGCCCTGCTCGTCACCGGCGTGGCCATCTGGATCGAGAGCCCGCTCCTCGTCAGCATGCAGGCGGTGGCCATCACGCTGCCGCAGACGCTGTGGGTGGTCGACCTGCTGTGCCGGCTCGTGGCGGGCGTGCACGTGACGGGCGTCACCAACTACATGTTCGAGGGGAGCCTCCCCCTGTTTCTGCGGGGGCTCTCCCTGTTTCACGGATGGCTTCCCTTCGTGCTGTTGTGGGTGCTCTCCCGGCTGGGCTACGACCGGCGGGCGCTCACCCTGCAGGCCGCGGTCGCCGTCATTGTCCTCCTCATCTCGTATCTTCTCGCCCCCGCCCCACCTCCCCCGGCGCCACACCCGAACTGGGCGGTGAACATCAACTACGTCTACGGGCTCGATGACAAGCACCCTCAGACGTGGATGCCGCCCCCGCTGTGGTTGCTCCTCCTGATGGCCTTCAACGTGATCGTGCTCTACGCGCCGACCCACGTCGTCCTGCAACGTGTCTTTGACCCGCCCTACCCTGTGGACTCCCCCAGGAAGTAGCGGCGCGGATCGAAGAGGCGAATGAGGGCGAGCTCATCGGCCGTCGGCGCCTCGAAGCGCCGCAGCGCCGGAGCGACGGCCAGCTCCCAGCCACAGGCCGCGCGGGCGGCATCGACGGCGGCGGCCTCCGCGCGATCGCCGAAGGTGCCCGTGAGGCGGAGCGTCCCGTCGTCACCGCGCTTCTCGTAGAGGCCGAGATTGGAGACCACGGCGCGCACCGTGCGGCCCGGCGCGGTGATGTAGGGCACCTTGTCGACGAAGCGTCGGGGCGACTGCTGGAGGCAGACCACCACCTCGCGCGAGGAGGAGGTGATGTCGTTGGCGCCCCCCGAGCCCGTGACGTACGTCACGCCCGGAATGATGGTCGAGTTGATGTTGCCATGCTTGTCGATCTGTCCCGCCGCCAGCGATCCCAGGCACGCGTTGTGTTGCCCGCCCATGAACACCCCCATGACGTGCAGGATGTCCGTGAGCATCTTGGCCGAGGGAAAATTGCGAAAGGAGAACACGAAGGGCTCGGCGGGCCGCGGGAGGTAGCCGACCATGCCCGTCTCGGCCATGAGCTCGACATCGACGCCGTCGCGCTTGAGCTCGTAGGCGGCCAGCCAGGCGGCGAGGTTGGAGTTGCCCACGCCGGCCAGGAAGCTCCGGTAGCCATGCGCGCGGACCTTCTCGGCGAGGACGCGCGCCGCCACCACCACCATCCACTCGGATGAAGAGGCGGCGGATCCAGGCCCCGGCAGCGTCGCGGAGAGCGACTCGAGCTCGGAGACCCACGCGTCGGTGTGAGCGCGGCCCTTGGTCTCCATGATCCGCGCATAGCCGAGCTTGGCCAGATAGGTCGCCTGGTCGGGCACGTCGAGGATCCACTCCTTGATCCAGACCTCCGCCGTCCCGGGCTCGCGGAAGGCGCGCCGGCACTCGAGGATCCATTCCAGATCTTCCGCGTACCCTTCCAGCTCGGCGACCCCCATGCCGTACATGCCGCCGGGATGACACCCCTGCGGCGCCTCGACCACGGCCTGCACGTACTGCGAGGGAAGCTTGACGAGACCCGAATGGCGCCGGATGAAGTCGGTGGAGACGATGCGCTCGACGGAGACGACGGCGCCGCGCCTGGCGGCCATGGCGCCGTACAGGTTCTCGTTGAGCGGTGCCGCCGTCAGCACATTGCCCGCGCGGTCGGCCGCCCAGCCGTGAATCAGCGCCACGTCGGGCACGAGCGCGCGGACGTAGCCCACGCGCCCCTCTCCCCCGAAGGGATCGTCGGCGGCCATGAAGTCCCCGTCCCTCGCGTTGTCCTCTTCCATGGAGGAGCCGAGGAGCGACTTCGTGGTGAGGAAGGGCACGCCCATGGCGCCGGCGAGGAGCCGCAGCGGCATGGTCAGCATCGACCAGTTCTGGACCTCCAGCCTGCCCTCGAGGACGGCCCGGGAGAGCAAGGGCTGCGGCGTGGGGAAGGGATAGCCCTCGCCCATGAAGGTGGTGATGACGCGGCGGACGAGGCCGCCATGGATGAGGGCGGTCCACGGTGATCCGACGCCGATGGCGGCGAGCGTGAAATCGGGGCGCTTGCCCCACCACTGGCGCGTGACCTCGCGGACGAGCACGTTGGCGCGCCCGTGGGCGGCGCCGACGTAGACCGTGTCGCCGGCCCGGACGTGCCGGCGCACCGCCTCCGCGAGGGTGGTGACCTTGTCGGGCCCCTCGTGGAGCGGCTGCTCGAGGCGCCGCCGGATGACGTCATGGTATGCCGCATCCATCACGCGGCCACCCGCCTCGGCGCGAGCACGCGCTTCCTCAGGCGCTCGGGCACCCAGGCCGCGAGCCGCCGGGCCGTGGCGAGGGTGGCCTCGAGGGACGCGACGTCGAACGGCCAGTGCTTGAGGAGCAAGGGGCGGCCAAGGACACTGACGAGTCGATCGAGGGCTTTCATGGCGGCGCAGCTACGGCAGCCCCTCGGCCAGCACCTCCGCGATGTCGCGGGCCTTGATCTTGTCGCCCACGCCCTTGCCCTTGACGCCGTCCTCGAACATGGTGAGACAGAAGGGACACGCGGAGGCCAGGATGTCCGGGTTCACCTCCATGGCCTGCTCGACGCGGACCTGGTTCACGCGCCTCCCCTCCGTCTCCTCCATCCACACGCGGCCGCCGCCGCCCCCGCAGCACATGCCCTTGGATCGAGACAGCTTCATCTCCGCCAGCTCGCCCCGCGTGGCGGAGGCGAGCACGCGCCGCGGCTCCTCGTACACGTCGTTGTACCGGCCGAGATTGCAGGCGTCGTGATAGGTGATGCGCTCGGTCCGCTCGCGCGGCACCTTCAGCCGTCCCGACTGCACCAGCTCGTCGAGGAGCTGGCTGTGGTGGATGACTTTGAACCGCCCGTCGAAATCAGGATACTCGTTCCGGATGGTGTTGAAGCAGTGGGGGCAGGCCGTGACGATGGTCTGGAACTTGTACTGCTTCAGCGTCTCGATGTTGCCCTGGGCGAGCGTCTGGTAGAGGTACTCGTGCCCCAGCCGCCGCGCGGGCTCGCCCGTGCACTTCTCCTCGTTGCCGAGGATGGCGAAGTCCACCCCCGCGGCCTGCATGAGCTTGACGAATGCCCGCGCCACCTTCTTGTTCCGCTCGTCGAAGGACCCGTAGCAGCCGACCCAGTAGAGATACTCCGCCTCGCGCACATCGCTCATGAGCCGGAGGCCGAGGTCGCCCGCCCACTCCGCCCGCGTCTGCCAGGACATCTGCCACGGATTGCCGTTCGTCTCGAGATTGCGGAAGGCGGGCTGCAGCTCCGCCGGGAACCGCGACTCCGTGAGGACGAGCCAGCGCCGCATGTCCACGATCTTGGGCACGTGCTCGATGAAGACGGG
>DASQAK010000158.1:0-12068 GCA_035635755.1 Candidatus Methylomirabilota bacterium
GCTCTCCGGCGACGAGGCCACCGGGGCCGACATCGTACGGCGCGCGCTCGAGGAGCCGATCCGGCAGATCGTCCAGAACGCCGGGCTCGAGGGCTCCGTCGTGGTCGAGAAGGTCAAGGCGGCCAAGGACGTGGCCCACGGCTTCGACGCCGAGTCCAACGAGTACGTCGATATGATGCACGCCGGGATCATCGACCCGACGAAGGTGGAGCGCATCGCGCTGCAGAACGCGGCGTCGATCGCGTCCCTGCTCCTGACGACGGAGGCGATCATCGCAGACATGCCGGAAGACGAGAAGCACGCCATGCCCTCCATGCCGCACGGTGGAGACTTCTAACCCAAGCCGCGCGGAGCACCGCAAGCCGCCGGTCCCAAGGGCTTCGGAGAGATTCTCCGAAGCCCTTGTTTTCTGGCGGAGCCGCTGGCCGCCGTCCGCGGAACACTCTGCTATCATCCCCGCATGTTCATCGTGGGCATCGACGTCGGCGGGACCTTCACCGATCTGACCGCCGTCGACTCCCGCACCGGCCGCGTGGTCGTGACCAAGGTGCCGTCGCGGCCGCGCCACGAGGCCGCCGCCGTCCTGTCCGGGCTCCAGGCGCTCGACATCGCGAGCCGTGACGTCCGGCGCCTCGTCCACGGCACCACCGTCGGCACCAACGCGGTGCTCGAGCGGCGCGGCGCGCGCGTGGCCGTGGTGACCACGGCGGGCTTCCGTGACCTGATCGAGATCGGACGCACGAAGCGCAACATCCCCGCCCTCTTCGTGCCCACCTTCGTGCGGCCCAAGCCGGTGGTGGAGCGCCGCCGCCGGTTCGAGGTGACCGAGCGACTCGCCGCCGACGGCTCGGTGCTCGTGCCGCTCGACCCCGCCAGCGTGGAGCGGGCCCTCGAGGACGCGCTCGCGGGCGGGGCCGAGGCGCTCGCCGTGTGCTTCCTGCACGCCTACCTGAATCCCGCGCACGAGCGCGCGGTGGCCGACGCGGCCAAGGGCCGACACCCCGGCCTGCCCGTGTCATGCTCGGCCGAGGTTGTGGCCGAGTACCGGGAGTTCGAGCGCTTCTCGACCACCGTGCTCAACGCCTACCTCCAGCCCCTGATGGAGAGCTACCTGACGGGCCTCGAGGAGCGGCTTCTCGCCACGGGCTACACCCACGGCGTCCTCACCATCGCCTCGAGCGGTGGCATGATGACGACGGAGACGGCGCGGCGCCTTCCGATCAAGACCATCTTCTCGGGACCCGCGGGCGGCGTCAGCCAGGCGTGCTTCGTCGGCGAGGTGACGGGGATCCGGGATCTCATCACCTATGACATGGGCGGGACGTCCACCGACGTGTGCCTGGTCCGCGACCTCGCGCCCCTGACGACCTCGGACGGCATGGTCGGCGCCTTTCCCGTGAAGGTGCCCCAGATCGACATGCACACCGTGGGCGCGGGCGGCGGCTCCATCGCCTGGCTCGACGTGGACGGCAGCCTTCAAGTAGGGCCGCGCAGCGCGGGAGCCGCCCCAGGGCCCGCGGCCTACGGTCTGGGCGGCACCGAGCCCACCGTCACCGACGCCAACGTGGTGCTGGGCCGCATCGGGGCGACCCGGCGGCTCGGAGGCAGCATCGCGCTCGATCCAGCCCGCGCCCGCGCGGCCATCGCCGGTCTCGCAGAGCGCCAGGGCGGATCACTCACGGTGGAAAAGCTCGCCGAGGGCATCGTCACCATCGCGGTCGCCCGCATGACCTCCGCCATCCGGGAGATCTCGATCCAGCGCGGCCACGATCCCCGCGACTTCACGCTGATCGCGTTCGGCGGCGCGGGGCCGATGCACGCCCTCGCCCTCGCGGAAGGCATGGGCATCCCGTCGGTGCTGGTGCCGCGTCATCCGGGCAACTTCTCGGCGCTGGGACTGCTCGCGTCCGACATCAAGCACGACGATGTCCGCACGCGCGTCGGCCCGCTGCGCGAGCGGATGACCGTGGTCCACGAGCTCTTCACGGAGATGGAGGGCGCGGCACGGCGTCAGCTCGAGCTCGAGGGGTTCGGCGCGGACCAGCAGCGGCTGCTTCGCTCTCTCGACCTGCGCTACCGCAGCCAGGCCTTCGAGCTGAACGTGGCGGTGGGCGATGTCGTGGCCGCCGATGTCATGGCTCAGGATGCGCTCGAGGCCGTCGAAGCCGCGTTCCACCGCCAGCACCTCGAGATGTATGGCCACGCCGACCCGGCGGCGATGATCGAGCTGGTCAACGCCCGGCTCGCGGCCTACGGGCAAGTCCTCAAGCCGTCCCCCGCTCGCCACACAACGGCCGCGACCTCCCTCGACGCCGCGCTGATCGAGCGCCGGCCGGTCTGGTTCGAGGATGCGCCACGGGACTGCCCGGTCTGGGAGCGGGAGCGCCTGCCCGCGCGAGCCCTCCTGCGGGGCCCGGCCATCGTGGAGGAGTTCGGCGCGACGACGGTCATTCCGCCGGGCTGGCGCGGCGCCGTCGACGAGCACGGCAACCTGCGCTTCGATCGGGAGGCGACGGCATGATCGACCCCATCACCCTCGAGGTGCTCCGCGAGGCCTTCGGGTCCATCGTGCGCGAGATGCGCGTCACCCTCGTGCGCACCGCCTACTCGTCCATTCTCTACGAGGGCGAGGACTTCTCCTGCGTGCTCATGGACGGCTTTGCTCAGATCGTGGCCATGTCCAAGGGACAGGACCATCCGCTACACATCGTGCCCATCGCCTGGTCCATGAAGGCGGTGGGCGAGAAGTTCGGCGACGACATCCATCCGGGCGACATCTTCCTGCACAACGACCCCTACACTGGCGGCACGCACCTCAACGACGTGGCCATGATCTACCCGCTCTTCGCGGACGGCGGCCTCTTCGTCTTTCCCGTCGTGCGCGCCCACTGGGGCGACGTGGGCGGGATGAGCCCGGGCAGCCTCTCCGGGGGCGCCACGGAGATCTTCCAGGAAGGTGTCCGCATCCCGCCCATCCGGATCGTCGACCGCGGCCGCCCGAACCAGGCGGTGCTCGACGTTATCTTCGGCAACATGCGCGGACCGCGGGAGCGTCAGGGCGACTTCCAGGCCATGATCGGCACCTGCAAGAAGGCGGCGGAGCGCATCGAGGGTCTGGCCGCCCGCTACGGCGCCGCAAGGATCCGCTCGGCCATCGCCGTCCTGATGGATCGCGCCGAGACGCGCATGCGGCAGGCCATCGCCGCGCTTCCCGACGGCCGGTATCGCTACGAGGCGCACCTCGAGAGCGGTCACGAGCGACTCGAGCCGCTGACCGTGCGGGCCGCCGTCACCGTGGCGGCCGAGACCATCACCGTGGATCTCACGGGCACCTCCCCGCAGACGGCCGGGCCGACCAATGTCGGCCCCGCCATGGCCCCGACGGGAGCGTTCACCATCATCAAATCCTTTCTCGACCCGGGCACCGACGTCAATTCCGGCTCCTTCCGCCCGCTGACCGTGATCACGCCCCCCGGCACCATCGTCAATGCCAATCCGCCCGCGCCCTGCGGCGGCATGGTCGAGGTCAAGTACTGCGTGGAGACGGCCGTGATGGGCGCCCTCGCCCAGGCCCTGGACGGGCGGGTCACCGGCGACCACAAGGGAGGCGGCAACCACTGCTACGTGGGCGGGCCCGATCCGCGCACAGGCGAGACCTTCATCTTCTACGAGTACCCGGCCGGCGGCACCGGAGGCTTCGAGGGCGGCGACGGCAACAACGCGGTGCGCACGTGGACGGAGAGCGACATGACCACGCTGCAGCCCATCGAGGCGGTGGAGCAGCTCTACCCGCTGCGCGTCGAGCGCACCGCGCTTCGCGACGACTCCGGCGGCGCCGGTCGCTGGCGTGGCGGGCTCGGCCTCGTGCGCGAGGTGCGGATTCACGCGCCGGCCAGCCAGCTCTCCGTGCTGGCGGAAAGGGCCGTCCTCCCGCCCTTCGGCGTCTGCGGCGGCGGCGCGGGCGCGACCAATCGCTTCTGGGTGCGCCGGAATGGCCAGCCCATCCAGCCGTCGCCGCTGCCCGGCAAGATCAGCGGCTTCCCCATCCAGCCGGAGGATCTCCTGATCATGGAGAGCTCGGGCGGCGGCGGCTTCGGTGACGCGCTCGACCGGGACCTGGAGTCGGTCGCCCGCGATCTCGCCGAGGGCTACGTCACCCCGGCGGCCGCGGAAGCGAGCTACGGCGTGGTCTCTTGCGCGGGCGTGATCGACGTCGCCGCCACCGCAGCCCGCCGTGCGTCGCTTCGCGAAACCCGGATACGCGTTCGCCTGGCCACCGGCGGTGATCTGGACGAGGGAGACGGCCGCGCGATCCGCCTCGACGCGGACACGGCGGCGCGGCTGCGCGTGGGGCTACAGGCGGTGGTCGAGCTCGTGAATCCCCGGGGCGCTCCCCTGCGCGCGTGGGTCACGAGCATCGTACCCGGAACCATGCGCCGCGCCGAGCTCTCCCGCGACGGCCTGCAGATGCTGGCCCTCTCCGACGGCGTCGAAGTGGAGATTCGCGCCGTTCATTCCGGCTTCCTCACCGCGCCACGCTAGACGGCAGGCGTTACGACGCGCTCCGTGACTCGTCGTCAGCGGCGCGCACGCTTGCGCGGGACCTTCTTCCCCTTCTTGCGAGCCTCCGAGAGTCCGATGGCAATCGCCTGCTTGCGAGCTCCTCGACCGAGACATGTCGACGGCCACCCCTGAACCACGGGTTTGACCTCTCACCCGCGCTCTGGCACGATCGCCACGGCAAACGGATGGCCAGGGACCACCTGATGCGGTGGAGCGAATCTCCGCCCAACGAGGGGAGGGATTGACGATGGCGTCGGCGCTGCGACTCTTCGCTTCGCTGCTCCTGGTGCTGGTCTTCGCCGGCCCGGGGCTGGCCCAGACCGTGAACGTCTACACCGCGTGGCCCGAGTCGCTCTCCCAGCCCATCTTCAAGGCGTACACGGCCAAGACGGGCGTGCAGATCAACTTCATCCGGCTGTCCACGGGCGAGCTGGTCGCCCGCGCCACCGCGGAGAAGAACAATCCGCGCGCCGACGTCATCTGGGGCGCGCCCGGCGACGGCTTCGCGGCCGCGAAGGAGGCGGGGATCATCGAGCCGTACAAGACGGCCAACATCGACAAGATCCCGGCGGAGCTGAGGGACAAGGACGGGTACTACACCGCCGTCAGCAAGAACACCCTCATCTTCATGTCGAACGCGAAGCTCCTCAAGGAAAAGGGCCTCAAGGCGCCGACGTCGTGGAACGATCTCCTCGATCCCGCCTTCAAGGGCCAGATCCAGACGGCCGACGCGCGCACGTCGGGAACCGCCCTCACGCGCATCCTGTCGATCTACTACGCGTTCGGGAAGGACGAGGAGAAGGCCATCGACTACCAGAAGAAGCTGCACAAGAACGTGCAGGTCTACACGAAGAGCGGCGGGGGCTGCACGGTACCCGCCTCGCTCGGCCAGACCACGGTGTGCATCGCCCACATGCCGGACGCCATGGAGGCGAAGAAGAAGGGCTACGACGTGGTCGTGAGCTTCCCGAAGGAAGGGGTGGCCGCCGTCATCGAAGGGGTCGCCCTCGTGAAGGGCGCCAAGAATCGCGAGGCGGCCGTGAAGTTCATCGAGTGGACGTTCAGCAAGGAGATGCAGGACCTCCTCGACAAGAACAACGTCTACATGCTCCCAACCCTGCCCGGGGCCAGCATCGATGCCGACGTCCAGGCGCTCATGAAGGAAGCGAAGCTCCTCCCCGTGGACCTCGAGTGGGTGGGGAAGAATCGCAAGCGCCTGGTGGACCGCTGGATCAACGAGGTCATCAGGGACTGAGCGGCCCCGTGAACCGCCAGGCCGTCCGGGACCCCGTCATCCTTCCCACCGCCATGGTGGTGTGGGCGGCCGTTTTCCTCTTCGTGCTCTACCCGCTCGGGCGCCTGCTCATCCTCGTGTTCTGGAACGAGGGCCCGAGCCTCGATGCCGTGCGCGGCCTCGTCGGCGACTGGACCCACCGCGCGGCGCTCGTGAACAGTCTCGTGCTCGCCGCCCTCGTGGGCGTCGCGGGCACCGTGCTCGGCTTCGCCTTCGCGCTCCTCGCGCTGCGCGGCGGTCTTCCGAAGTGGCTCGGCCGGGCCGTGGACGCCGTCGTGCTCCTGCCCCTGATCTCGCCGCCCTTTACGGCGGCCATCGCGCTCATCTTTGCCCTCGGGCCGCGGGGGCTGATCTCGTATCACGTGTTCGGGCTGACCAATGTCAGCATCTATGGCCTCTCCGGCACCTTCCTCTCGGAGACCCTGACGTACTTCCCCATCGCGTATCTCACCCTCAAGGCCGTCATCGCCAACATCGACCCGAACCTCGAGGACTCCGCCTTCAGCCTGGGAGCGAGGCGCTGGCGCGTCTTCAGGACGGTCACCGTCCCCCTCGCCATCCCCGGGATCGCCAACGCCTTCCTCCTGGTGTCCGCTGCCTCCCTCGCGGATTTCGCCACACCGCTCATACTCGCGGGCACCAAGTTTCCCGTGCTGCCCACGCAGGCATTTCTGCAGATCACCGGGCTCTACGACATGCGCGGCGGCGCCGCTCTCTGCTTCCTCCTGCTCGTTCCCGCCCTCGCCATCTTCGTGGGGCAGCGCCGGTGGATCGAGCGGCGCGGCGGCTCGTACGTGACGGTGACGGGCAAGCTCGGAGCCGTCACCCGGATCAAGAGCCTCTCCCCCATCGCCATCACCGGCCTCGGCGTGCTCTGCGGCGCCGTGGCCCTCCTCGTGCTCGTCTGCTACACCCTCATCGCCGCCGCCTCCCTCGTGAAGGGCCTCGGCGCGGACAACCGCCTGTCCTTCGTGCACTACGCCCACGTCTTCAGCGGCGGGCTCAAGGCGGTGCGCGACACGCTGATCATCGCGGTCCTCTGCATGCCCGTGGGCGGCCTCTTCGCGGTGGTGCTCGGATTCCTCGTCGCGCGCACCGAGTTTCCCGGGCGCCGCGCTCTGGAATTCGCCGCCATGATGAACTACGCGCTGCCCGGCACCATCGTCGGCATCGCCTACCTCGTCGCCTTCAACGACCCGCCCCTCGTCCTCACGGGCACCGCTTTCATCCTCGTCGTCTGCTACGTGTTCCGCTACAGTCTCGCCGGCACGCGCGCCACCACGGCCGTGCTCGCGCAGATCGACCCTTCGCTCGAGGAGGCCTCGGCGAGCCTGGGCGCGCGCCGTGACGTCACCTTCCGGCGTGTCGTCCTGCCCCTGGTGCGGCCCGCCCTCCTCGCCGGCATGACCGTGCTCTTCATCCGCGCCATGACGGCGATCAGCGCGACGATCTTCCTCGTCTCGCTCAGCTGGTCGCTCGTGACCGTGCGCATCCTCGAAGGGATCACCAATCTCGAGCTCGGGCAGGCCTCCGCCTTCTCCATGCTCGTGATCGCCCTCGTCTACCTCGCCGTCGTGCTCGCGAGCCTCGCCATGCGAAAGCTCAACGCGGGCAGCCTCGGCCAGGCCGGCTCGTTGCTCGGCGGATGACCGCCGGCACGCGGCTTCGCATCGAGGGGGTGTCCAAGCGATTCCACCGGGAAGGGCAGCACGATGTTGCCGCGGTGCACGACGTGAGCCTCTCCGTCGAGCCCGGCGAGCTGTTGACGCTCCTCGGGCCGTCCGGATGCGGAAAGACGACCACCCTCAGGATGGTCGCGGGCTTCGAACAGCCCGACCAGGGCCGCATCTACATCGGCGACGAGGACGTCACCCAGCGCATGGTCTACCGACGGAGCATCGGGTTCGTCTTCCAGAACTACGCCCTCTTTCCCCACCTGACCGTGTTCGAGAACGTCGCCTACGGCCTCCGCGTGCGCCGGATGTCCGGCGCGCAGGTTCACGAGAAGGTCGGACGCGTGCTCGACCTCGTCGGCCTGCCGGGCTACGAGCGGCGATTCCCCAACCAGCTCTCGGGCGGCGAGCAACAGCGCGTGGCCGTCGCGCGCGCCGTCGTCGTCGAGCCCCAGCTCTTGCTCTTCGACGAGCCGCTCTCGAACCTCGACGCCAAGCTGCGCGTCCAGATGCGCGACGAGCTCTCGCGCCTCCAGAAGCAGCTCGCCATCACCACCGTCTACGTGACACACGATCAGGAAGAGGCCATGGCCATCTCGGATCGCATCGCCGTGATGCGCCAGGGCACGGTGGCCCAGCTCGGCACGGCCGTGGATCTCTATCGCGCCCCGTGCTCGGCCTTCGTGGCCCAGTTCATCGGCCGCGTCAACCTCGTCGAGAGCCGGGTGCTCGGCGTCACGGGCAGGCGCATCGAGGTCGAGGTATGGGGATCGCCGCTGAGCGTGGTCACCGACGACGCGTGCACGAAGGGACAATCCCTCTTCCTGGTCATGCGCCCCGAGTCCCTCACCCTCCTCCCCGAGAGCGCGACGCCTCCCGAGGGCGAGGCCGTGGCCGCCGGTATCGTGCGGAGCCGAACGTTCCTCGGCGAGAAGGTCGAGTACACGGTGGAGGTGGCGGGAACCTCGCTGCACGCGGTGACGTACGACCCCGCCCGTCGCGGCGTCATGGAGGTAGGATCGCGCGTGCGAGTCAGCTGCAACGCGGCGTCCATCCGGCCGCTCGCGGCCGAGCCAGGGAGCTGACCATGCGAACTTTTGGTATTCTCGGCGCGCTCGTCGTGGCCGTCCTCCTCGCGGGCCCCGGGCCGGCGGCGGCGCAGAGCTGCCCGGCGCCGCGCGTGCTCGTCGACACGGTGCTCGGCATGAAGTACTGCACGGACCCGGCGTTCAGCGGCGCCGTGGATGCCCTCACCCTGAAGCTCCGCCAGGACGCGCGGGCCGCGCGCCAAGCGGGGCGCCTCGTGATCTACATGAGCACGCCCATCAGCCCGCGGGGCGGCGGGGTGGAGAAGGTGAACGTCGAGATCGCCGCGGCGGTGAAGGCGCGACTCGAGAAGGTCTACGGCGGCGGCGCGTGGATCCTCGATCCCGGCGCGCACCAAATGCCGAGCGTCGGGGCCAAGTCGCCCGGCGGGGGCGATTACATGGTGATGTTCACGCGCGTCCTCGCGGGCGACGACGGGGCCGGGCGCGACTTCGACATGGCGCACTTCACGGGCCCGGGCGACATGCGCGCGTTCTTCGGCTGCAGCGGGGACGACATCACGGGCTGTCTCGGCCGGTGGCTGGCCGGGCGCGCCGCCGCCGACGCCGACCTCAAGCGGATCGCCGACAACCCGGACACGCGCCGCGCCTTCCTGCGCTACTATGCCATGCGCGCTTCCGCCGCGCACTCTGCCGGCGCCCACGACGAGTGGAACATCTTCGTGAGGATCAACCGCAAGCGCACGCTCGGGGACCAGATCTCCATGTTCTTCGACGGCCGCGCCGCCTCGCCCGCGGAGATGGAGACAGAAATCTCCCCGGGCTACGAGGTCCGCTGAGGCCACGCCACGAGTCAGGACCCCGGCGTCTCAACGGCCCGGGGGCGAGGCCGGCGCTGCCGGCACCCAGACCCACGAATACGGGAGGTTCACGCCATCACCCTGCAGGTGGTAGCAACCGGTCGAGTAGCAGACGTCGCGTTGAACGGACGGCGACACGGCCACCTGCGTCTGCGGCTGGTAGGCAGGCTCGGCGTACACGGGATAGTCGTAAGGATAGGCGTAGGCCGGGTAGCCGTAGTAGGGATACGCGAGCGCCGCGCCGACGAACACACCGCCCACGAACGCTGGACCCCAGCAGCATCCACGGTGAAAGCCGCCGTGATGGAATCCGCCGTGATGGGATCCGCCATGGAATCCGCCTCCGCCCCTGCCCGCCCAGGCCGGCGCGGTGAGCACGAGGGAAAGCACGGCGACGACGAGCACGAGACTGAGCGTCTTCCGGGACATGTCGCACCTCCTCTGACGAATCTCTTCTTCAGTCTAGCCCTCGTGTCCAGGCACAGGGGGTTCCCGGTGGCCGCTGCGCGCGCCTCGCCGGCTCCCTCGACACCGGGAATCAATGACCGAGTCGGCGCCGCTTCGCCTGGCAAGTCTTTCCGTATCGAGCCCATGGAGGGAGATGGCGTGTGCGTGTGTGCGTCGATTGCAGAGGAATCGATGAAGGCACGTCGATTGCAGCCTCTGATAACGGGCGACTATATCGACGAGTCAACGCGGCACATGCAAGGAGAAAGCTATGAGCAAATTGATAGGCATCGCGAGTCTTGCCGGCGCGACGTGCCTGATCTTGGGATCGGCCCTGGCCCAGAGTCAGAGCGCTCCTGCGCAGAATCCGGTCGAGAAGGAGAGCAGGGAGCCAGACCGCCTCAGCCCAGCCATGACTTCACCCATCCCCCGGGGCCCGGGCCCCCGGGTAGTCAAGCCCCCGCATCGTGACGTGGACGCCCCGCGTGGCAATCAGGATGTGCAAGCACCCCGCGAGAATCAAGAAGCCCAGGCGCCGCGCGGGCGTGGCATGGTCGCGGCACGCGACGTTCGGGCCGCTCAGGAGGCTCTCAAGGCCAAGGGATTCGATCCGGGCGCCATCGACGGTCGCATGGGGCCACACACGCAGGCCGCGGTGAGCGACTTCCAGCGAAGCGCGGGTATTCGTGAAACCGGCCGCTTCGACAGCGCGACCCTCGGCCAGCTCGGTGTCGGAAATAGCGGAGTCGAGAGCCGCCGGAGCCCCGCGCGGGATCGACGGAGCGGGGATCAGCCCGCCGGCTCGCCCGGCACCCAGACCCAGTCGACCAGCCCGTACAACCAGCCGGGCGGCTCGCCGAGCGATCCCAACAGCCCGAGTCAGCCAGGCAACCGGCCGACGGGGCGCTAGGAGCACCGCTTCCCCGAGTGCGCCACCACCCTGCGAGGGGGCCGACCGTCCGGCCCCCTCGCATCGTGTCGCTGAGCTGACCTTCGCGTCACAAGACCCGTTGACACGCCAGATCGAGGCGCCCATACTCACCGCGCTTTCTCGCAGCGCACCGACCGACAGTTGAGGGACGCCATGGGGCTCCTTCACGCAGCCCTGAACGACAATGTCTCTCTCCGGTCTGCCTCCGACCCGTCCTGAGGAGGAACACACATGAGTCACGTCGAGCCGCGTCCCGGGTCTCTGGTCTCGATCGATCGTCGCACGTTCCTGCGAGGGGCCGCCGCCGGGGCAGCTGCCACGGCCGGCCTCGAAGGCATCCTCGCCGCCCGGAAGGCGCCGGCCTTCGCCCAGGCGACCAAGATCCACCTGCTCCAGTGGGTGGACTTCATCCCCGAGGGTGACACGGAGGTGCGACGGCAGGTCGCGGAGTACAGCAAGCAGATGAAGGTGGAGGTGGTGTTCGAGACCATCAACGCCAATGACCTGCAGGCGCGCATCACCGCGGCCATCCAGTCCGGGGCGGGGCCCGACATCATCATGATGCTTCACAACTGGCCCCATCTCTACGCGGGCGGGCTGGCCGACATCGGGGACCTGTGCGAATGGAAGGCCGGCGAGCAGGGCGGGTACTACCCGCACTCGGACGCCGCCGCGCGACTGGGCAAGCGGTGGCTGGCCCTGCCGTACTTCACGGGCGCGCCCCTGATCGCGTACCGCAAGTCGTGGTTTGCCGAGGTGGGCGCGAACCAGCCCCCGAAGACGCTCGAGGAATACAAGAAGATCGGGATCGCGTTGAAGAAGAAGGGCAAGCCGATCGGCCAGACACTCGGCCACACCTTCGGCGATGCGCCGGCGTGGACGTATCCGTTCACGTGGACCTTCGGCGGTGCCGAGACCGACCCCAGCGGGAAGAAGGTCGTGCTCAACTCCAAGGGCACGGGGGAGGCGGTGGCGTGGATGGTCGACTTCTGGAAGCAAGCATGCGACGAGAGCGCGCTGGCCTGGGACGACACCAACAACAACCGCGCCTTCCACGCGGGCGAGATCAGCGCGACCCTCAACGGCGCCTCCATCTTCATCTTCGCCAAGCGTAACCCGGAGAAGGTCAAGAACGACAAGGGCGAGCCCATGTGGCCCGACATCGGTCACTTTGCCATCCCGGACGGTCCCGGCGGCCGCACGCCGCCGTATGCCGTCGCCTTCTCGCACGGGCTGATGAAGTACTCCAGGAAC
>DASQAK010000159.1:0-15631 GCA_035635755.1 Candidatus Methylomirabilota bacterium
CGAGCAGGAGCTCAAGGCGCTCGCCTATGACCGCTCGCTCTCCGTGCGCATCGAGGGAAAGGACACGGTGGCGGCCCACGGCGAGTTCGTGCCCGAGCTGGTGCTGGCGGCGCTGGCGCGATTCCTGGGCGGAGACGCCGAACGCCGCCGCGCCGCGCTCTCCAGCCACGCGGGGCAGGGGCGGGCGCGCCTCGAGAGCCCGCTGCCCAAGCGGCCACCCGCCTTCTGCACGGGCTGCCCCGAGCGGCCTGTCTTCAGCGCGCTCAAGATCGCCCAGCGCGAGCTGGGCGAGACGCACGTGGCGGCCGATATCGGCTGCCACGCCTTCGCGACGCTGCCGCCCTTCAACCAGGGCAATACCATCCTCGGCTACGGCCTCGGCCTGGCGTCGTCCAGCGCGGTGGCGCCGAACTTCGGCAAGCGCGTCATCTCCATCCTGGGCGACGGCGGCTTCTGGCACTCGGGGCTCACCACCGGCGTGGCCAATGCCGTCTTCAACAAGCAGGACTCCGTGCTCGTGATCCTGGAGAATTTCTACACCTCCGCCACCGGTCAGCAGCACAATCCCTCGACGGGCAAGAACCCGCGGGGCGAGCGCGTGCAGATGTCCATCGCCGAGACCATTCGGAGCCTCGGCGTCCCGTGGATGCGCATCGTCAATCCCTACCGGGTGGGCGAGACGCTCAAGACGGTGAAGGAAGCCATGACCACGGCGGCGGGCGGGCTCAAGGTCATCATCGCCCGCGCCGAGTGCCAGCTCGAGCGCCAGCGCCGGGTCAAGCCGCAGATCTCGGCCCGGCTCAAGGCGGGCGGGCGGGTGGTGACGCCGCGCTTCGGCGTCGACCCCGACGTGTGCACGGGCGACAAGTCCTGCATGCGCTTCAACGGCTGCCCCTCGCTCACCCTCAAGGACAATCCCGATCCGCTGCGCGAGGATCCGGTCGCGCACGTGGACCAGACCTGCGTCGG
This sequence comes from Candidatus Methylomirabilota bacterium, assembly GCA_035635755.1. Classification (GTDB taxonomy): domain Bacteria; phylum Methylomirabilota; class Methylomirabilia; order Rokubacteriales; family CSP1-6; genus AR37. The sequence goes on from DASQAK010000159.1 coordinate 970, forward strand.
CTGCGGGCTCTGCGGCGAGGTCGCGCACGCGGCGGTCCTCTGCCCGTCCTTCTTCGAGACGCGCGTGGTCCACCATCCCGCCCGGTGGGAGCGCGCGCTCGACGCCGCGCGCCGCTGGGTGATCGGGCGCCTCCAGGCCGCGTGATGGCCGCGCCTCGCCCCATCTCCATTCTGATCGCGGCGCTCGGCGGCCAGGGCGGGGGCGTGCTCACCGAGTGGATAGCGGGCGCCGCCGCCCATGCGGGACTGCCCGCCCAGGCCACGTCCATCCCGGGCGTCGCCCAGCGCACCGGCGCCACCACCTACTACCTCGAGGTATACCCCGCGGCCATTCCCACCGGCGCTCCCGAGCCTGTCTTCTCGCTCTATCCCACGCCGGGTGACGTGGACGTGGTCATGGCCTCCGAGCTTCTCGAGGCCGGGCGCACCCTCGAGACCGACTACGTCTCGCCCGAGCGCACCACCATGATCGCGAGCACGCACCGTCTCTTCGCCATCGGCGAGAAGACCGCGCTCGGCGACGGGATCTTCCCGCGCGAGCACGTGGAAGGAGCCTTGCGGGCGCTCGCGAAGCGCCTGATCGCCTTCGACGGTCTCGCGGCCGCGCGGGCCGTGGGCAGCGAGGTCAACGCCGTGATGCTGGGAGCGCTCTGCGCCGCCGAGATCCTGCCCCTCGGCGCGTCGGCCTTCGAGGCGGCCATCCGCGAGGGCGGGGTCGCCGTCGAGCGGAACCTCGCGGGCTTCAAGGCGGGCATGGAGATCGTGGCCTCCGGCGGCGACGCGACGGCGGCGCCCGCACCCGCCAGACCCTGGGAGCAGGTCAAGGCCGAGCGCGCGCATGCCCTCGGACTGCGCATGGGCGATTTCCTCGCCCTCGTCCGGCGAGCGGAGGAGGAGTTTCCGGAGTCTCTCCACCGCACGCTCGGCGAAGCGCTGGCCCGTCTCGTGGATTATCAGGACGCGCGCTATGCTCGAGGCTACCTCGCCCGTGTCCGCGAGGTGTACGCGGCCGATCCGGATCTGCGGGTGACGGAGATCTTCGCCCGCCGCCTCGCCGTCTGGATGACGTACGAGGATGCCATCCGCGTCGCCGACCTCAAGACCCGCCGGAGCCGCTTCGAGCGCATCCGACGGGATCACGGCGCCACCAACGGTCAGGTCGTGCACGTGACCGACTATCTCAAGCCCGATCTCGACGAGATCTACGGCATCCTGCCCGCGGCCGTGGCTACTCCCATCGCTCGTCTCTGCGAGCGCTGGTGGCCCGAGCGGCGCCCGAGCCTGGGCCAGCACGTCAAGACCACCGCGGTGAGCGGATTCCTCCGCGTCTGGCTCCTCGGCCGGCTGCGGGTGATCCGGCCGCTGTCACTGCGCGGTCAGCGAGAGTTCGCGCTGATCGACCGCTGGCAGCAGGCGGTCCTCGACTCCGCCGCGCTGGATCTCGGGCTCGCCCGCGAGGTTGCCGACATCGCCACGGTGGTCCGAGGCTACGGGGATGTGCGCCGGCGGCTCGCGCGCGCCTTCGAGCGCTTCCTCGACGAGATCCTGGCTCCGGCCGTGGCGCGCGATCGCGAGGCCGGTCAGGGATACGAGCGGGCCCGGCGCATCGTCGGGGAAACGAGGCGGCAGCTCCTCGCGGACGAGAAAGGTCTCGAGCAGGCCCTGCTCGCAGCGCGCGCATGAGCGAGAACGTCACACTCGAGCGGAAAGGCGCCGTGGCCACGGTGACACTGAGCCGGCCGGAGCGCCGAAACTCGCTGAGCGACGCCATGCTCACGGACCTGTCGCGGGCCTTCACGGTGCTCCGGGACGACGACACGACGCGCGTGGTGATCGTCACCGGCGCCCCGCCCGTCTTCTCGGCCGGCGCCGATGCCCCCCATGCGCGGGCCAAGACGGACGAGGAGCGCCGGCGCCTCTTCACGGAGAAGAAGTCCCAGTTCCGACGGCTCTTCGAGCGTGCCCAGACCGCCCTCGAGAGCCTCGAGCAGGCGACCATCTGCATGGTCAACGGCCATGCGGTCGGGGGAGGCTGGGGTTTGACCCTCGCCTGCGATTTCCGCTTCGCCGCCGCCGAGGCCCAGTTCTGGATCCCGGAGGTGGACCTGGGCGTGCCGCTCGGCGTCGCCTCGACCACGCGCTTCATTCGCTTCGTGGGGCAGGCGCGCGCCAAGGAGATCATCATGGGCTGCCACCGCTACTCGGCGGCCGAGGCGCAGGCGCTCGGCTTGGTCACGCGGGTGGTGCCGGGCGCCGAGCTCGCCTCGGCCGTGCATGACTACACGGCGCACCTGCTCAAGAAGCCCTTCCGCGCCCTCGCGGAGGTCAAGGCCCGCATCAACGCCATATCCGCGAACGGCATCCCCGCCATCAACGCCATGACCGAGGGCTTTCTCGACCGCGGCTAGATCTACTCAGCCCTCGCATGCTACTCTGCCCTCGGCTCGCGCCGACGGCGCTCGCCTCGAACGGCCACGCTGATCTATTCAGCCCTCGCCTCGCCGCTGATTCACTCAGCCCTCGCCTCAGGGCGTTGCCCTTCAGCTCGAACTGCCACGCCTGCGGCTCGTCGGCAGCGTCTCAGCTCGAAAGTCAAACTCAGCCGCGCAGCACCATCTGGGTCTGGATGGTGAGGGAGAGAAGGCGACCCGCCTCGTCGGTGATGCGCGTCTGCCAGACCTGAGTGCTCCTGCCCCGGTGGATGGGCGTGCCCTCGGCGCGGATGAGCCCTCCGCGCGCGCCCGCGAAGAAGTTGGTCTTGGACTCCAGCGTGGTGGTGCCGGTGGCATCAGCCGGCAGATTGAGGAAGGTCCCCGTCGCCCCCACCAGGTCGGCGAGCGACATGAGGGTGCCGCCGTGCACGCGGCCCCCGACCGTGAGGAGCTCGTCCCGGATCGAGAGCTCGGCCACGAGACGGTCCTTCATCGCCTCCACGAATCGCGCGCCCAGCAGCGCGGTCAGCGTGCCGCGGTGATGCGCGTTCAGGATCTCGGGATCGATGGGGGGCTCAGGCTCGGCTGCCACGGGCGCCTCCTGGGTAGAGCTGGTGGTAGATGTTCTGCCCGCGCGTCTCGCGCAGCAGGAGGCTGAGCGCCGCCGCGATCAGCACGCAGAGGGCGCAGGCCAGGAAAGCCACGCGGTACGCCGCGAGCGGGTAGACGCGCGCGCCCTCGAGCATGGCGCCGGTCCATCGGGAATCGAGGATGGCGCCCACCGGGCCCTGGGTCACCGCCGCGCCCACGAAGCCGCCCATGTTGGCCACGGCCACCGCGGTGCCCGCCAGGCGCGGCGGATTGACCTCGCGCCCGATGGGCCAGGTCAGCACGAAGCCGCCGCTGGCGAGGCCCATGACGAAGAAGAGAGCGGCCAGGCCCCAGAGGGGCAGCGTGCCGAGCGTGAGCACGAGGACCGCCCAGGCGAGAAAGAGACAGCACGCGAGCAGGGTGTAGGGCAGCTTGCGGAGCTGGAAGACGCGATCCGAGAGGTAGCCCGTGAGGGGCGCGGAGAGAAGGAGCGCGATGGTGACGGCGGAGGCGTAGGCGGCCGCGCGTGTGTTGCCGAGCGCGTAGACGTCGCGGAGAAAGGGCACGCCCCAGAGCATGAGATTGCCCATGGCCGAATACAGGAAGAAGAACGCGAGGAAGGGCGGCCAGGTGTGTCGGTTCCCCAGCACCTCGAACATGCCGCGCACGACCTCGGCGAGCCCCGGCACGGACGCGCGTTCCTCGACGTGCCCGCGCGGATGATCGCGCACGAAGACGACGCAGAGGAGCGCGCCGAGCAGGGGAATGGCGCCGATGATGACGAAGGCGCCGCGCCAGCCCGCCGTCGCCACCAGCGCGGCGAGGGGCGCCGTCCCCAGGAGGGCGCCGAGCATGCCCATGGTGGCGCTGATGGCGGACATGGTGCCGAAGTGAGAGGGCGGGAACCAGCTTGCGGCGATCTTGAGACAGCCGATGAAGGTGACGGTGGCGCCGAGACCGACCAGGAAGCGTCCGCCGAAGAGCACGCTCGGAGTTGCCGCGAGCCCCATGGCGAGCGAGCCCAGCCCCATGACGGCTGCGCCCGCCGACACGACGCGCCGGACCCCCAGGCCATCGATGAGCAGACCGGCCGGGATCATGAAGCCGGCGTAGGCGTAGAAGTACATGGCGGAGAGCAGCCCGACGATGGTGCCGCTGGCCTCGAAGGCCTGCATGATCTCCTTGGCCATCACGCCGGGCGCCACCCGATGAACGAAGGCGAAGACGAAGATAAAGGCGGGAATGCCCCACATGATCCAGCGGAGGCGGGCGATCATCGTCTCCAGGATAGCAGGGGCCGTTGACGGGTGGGAGGCTACGGGCTACCGTGAGGGCCCGACATCCGTGGTCATGAAAGGAGAGTGTGCCTTGGCCAAGATTCCCAAAGCCCTGCATGAGCACATCAACACCGCGTTCCCGGCCCACGTGTGCCTGGTGGGCACCGTGCTTCCGAGCGGATTCGCCCAGGTGAGCCCGCGCGGGAGCACGATGGTCTTCGACGACGAGCACATCGCGCTCTGGGAGCGGGGCAAGGGCTCGACCAACGAAAACCTCAGGGACGGGACCAAGGTCACCGTGTTCCTGAGGAAGCCCGCGCTGCGGGAATCCGGGCTCCTGCCCAAGGGGGGCATCGCGCGCTTCTACGGCACCGCGGCGATTCACCGCTCGGGACCGGCATACGAAGGCGTCTGGCAGCGCCTGGTGCAGCCGGAGAAGGACCGGGACCCGGAGAAGAAGGGCTACGCCGTGCTCATCAAGGTAGAGCGCGCCGAGGATCTCGACGGAAAGGCGCTGGATCTCGTCTGATGGCGCGGGGGCTGATGACGCGGGCGGCCGTGCGATAAAGGTGTACGCGTTCGACCTCATGCCGTGGCCGTACCTCCGCGAGCCGTCGTACTATCCCGACGCCAACGCCCTCTACGATCCGGTCCGCGGTCAGGAGATCTACGCCCAGCACCTCGACCAGATGGTCCTGTACGAGGAGTACGGGTTCGACGCGATCTGCATCAACGAGCACCACGCCAAGCCCTACGGCCTCATGCCGTCCCCGAACATCATCGCGGCCGCGCTGACCCAGCGCACGCGGCGGATCAAGATCGGGATCCTCGGCAACCTGCCCGCGCTCCACGCCCACCCCGTGCGGCTCGCAGAGGAGGTCGCCATGCTCGACGTCATGTCGGGCGGTCGGATCATCTCGGGCTTCGTCCGCGGGGTGCCGCAGGAGTATCTCGCCCTCGGCGTGCAGCTTTCCGAGGCGCGGGAGCGCTTGCAGGAGTCGTGGGACCTCGTCGTCAAGGCGTGGACGACGCACCAGCCGTTCGCGTGGCACGGAAAATACTGGAGCTACGACCGGGTCTCGATCTGGCCGCGACCCCTCCAGCAGCCGCACCCGCCCATCATCCTTCCCGCCGACAGCGACGAGGGGCTCGAGCTGGCCGCGCGCCGTCGCGTGCCCACGGGCGCGGCCTACCGGTCCAACGCGCGTACGCGGTCGATCTTCGACCGCTACCGGGCGTTTGCCGCGCAGCACGGATGGACGCCCGGGCCCGAGCACTGTCACGTGCTGCGCCACGTCTACGTGGCGGAGACGAACGCGCGCGCCCGCGAGGAGGCAGAGCCGCATCTGGACTACTTCTGGCAGAAGCTCCTGAGCTACCACCGCGGGTCGATGAAGCTCCTCGGCCAGACGCCGCCACCGCGCCCGTCGGCGGTGAGGAGCGCCGAGGAGCTCCCGCTCTACGAGCTCGACTTCGACCTGACCCAGAAGGAGGGGATGACCCTCGTCGGTGACCCCGACTACGTCGCCCGCGAGATCCGGGCCGAGATGCGGGAGCTGGGCGCGGGCGTGCTCATGGCCCTGTTCCAGTTCGGCAGCCTGCCGCACGCCCTCGCCGTGAAGAACATCGAGCTGTTCGCCCGCACGGTCCTCCCGGAGCTCCGGCGCGGCTGAGAAGAGACCGGACCGGCCGGGGCCACGCCGAGCGACGCGCGCGGCCAGCGCTGATGAGCCGTGGCACAGAGCCTGGGGTCAGGTGGTGGCGGCCAACTCGGCCTCCGCCTGCTCCATCCAGAGTCGCATGTCCATCTCGCGCAACTGCGCACCCGCGACGGTGAGAAGGTCGCGCGCTTTCGCCCGGTCCCCGGCGCGTCGGTACAACCGGCCCATGTCGAGCTGGCAGCGTGCGACGAGGGGCCGCATCCCCAGTTCCTCGGCCAGGACGAGGGCCTGCCACAGGTGGCGCTCCGCGCTCTCGAGGTCGGTATGATCGCGCCGGAGGGCGACTTCGGCGAGGGCGCGGAGAGCATAGGCGCTGTTCCCGCGCTCGCGATGTGCATCGGCCAGAGCCACCGCGCATTCGACCGTCGTCAGTGCGTCGTCCACCCGACCGGCGAGCAGATAGCCCTCGCCGAGCTCGGTCATCCGGCGCGACTGCCACCACATCACGTGAAGGGACGTTCCCCGCGCGACCGCTTGCTCCATGACGAGCAGAGCCTCGGTCACGCGCCCAGCGACGGCGTAGGCATGGCCAAGCGAGCCGATCGTGAGGGGAGAGAGCACCGCGAGCTCGTAGTCCCGGCACAGGGCTACGGATCGCTCCAGCGCTGGAATGCCCAACGAAGGCTCACCTTTGAGGCAATAGAGGTGACCGAGCGTACCGTGCGCTAGGGCCAGGCTATAGGGCTGAGCCGCCGCCTCGGCGATCCGGACCGCTTCTTTCCCGCTTGTGATCGCTTCGGGGAATGCGCCGAGCTCGCCGAGCGGCAAGTTCTGCCAGGCACGCCAGAACACGGCAGGAAGGCCGATCTGGCCGAGCCGCTTATGGACGGGCTGGTCCTGGAGCAAGCCGCCGCTCATCTTCAGATACGTGATGGCCCGACGGAAATCGCCCAGGCCCATGTGTGCGAAACCTAGCAGGAAGGACGCGGACGCCTGGAGCGGGAGATTGCCGGCGGCCTCCGCGATGGCGAGCCCCCGCTCACCGGACTGGATGGCCGGCGCTTGGTCGCCCATGGCCGCGAGGCAACCAAGCCTGAGGATATCGACGCGCCCCAGTCGCGTACGATCGTCGAGGGCGCGGGCCAGCACTTCGGTCTCGGCGAGATGGTCCACGATGCGCCGAAGCTCTCCGAGCGAATAGAAGACGGCTGCGCGATACATCGCGAGGTCGTACGCGAGCTCGGTCCTACTGCGGCCTCCAGGGAGATGGTCGAGCACCTGCAGGGCCTGCTCGAAGTAGGCGACCGCCTCCCGATTCGCCGAGCACGCGACGGCGCTGTTCCCGGCCTGTCGGAGATAGCGCAGCGCCTTCTCCCAGACCTCGCCCCGGCGGAAGTGCACGCCGAGCGCCCCGTGGTGCGGCTCGAGCTCGTCCGCGTACGCCGCTTCGATCGCTTCCCCGACGGACGCGTGCAGCCGGGTGCGGCGCGGTGGAAAGAGCTGGCCATACGCGACCTCCCGGATGCGGTCGTGCGCGAAGTCCAATCGAGTGCCGACGCCGTGCAGCACCCCGCGCCGGACCAGTTCTTCCACGCCCTCCGCCGCTTCGCGCTCATCGAGCTGCGCCGCGCGACGAAGCAGGGCGAACTCGAACTCGCGGCCGATGACGGCAGCCACCGCGAGGAGCTCTCGAGCCCGCGGGCTCAGGCGTTCGAGCCGACCACTGATGGCTTCCCGCACTCGCTCCGGGAGGCCGACCGTCGAGGCCTCGAACCGGTGCCCTTCGTGGAGGGCTCGCATCGTCTCCACGGCCACGAAGGGGTTGCCCTCACTCAAGGTCCACACCTGCTCGGCCACTCGGTCCAGCGCGGCCTCACGGGTCCCGACCTGGGCAAGTATCCGGACAAGGCTGTGGGTCTCGGCCTCTGAGAGGGAAGCGAGGGCCAGGGCCACGATTTGGCGCTCCCCGCGCAATTCCTCCAGGAGCCGGCGGAGCAGCGGTGCCTCGCCCAGCTCCTCCGCCCGGACGCTGGCCATGAGCAGCACGGGCCAGGCCACGACGCGGCGGGCCAGGAATCCGAACAGTCTCACACTCATCTCGTCCGCCCAGTGCAGATCCTCGATGACGAGCACGAGGGGCGCCGCGGCGAGGATCTCGATCACCCGAGCCACGGCGCCGAAGAGTCGGAGATAGTCTTCCGCCGGCCCCGGGGCGAAGAGATCGGGATCGGCGAGCTCGGGCAGCAGCCGCGCGAGCTCGGCCCGCCAGACTGGCTCGAGGCCTTCGAGCGCGGCCGGGTCAAGCAGTCCGAGTCCGGCGCGGAGCGCCTCGACCCAGGGCCCGAAGGGAAGGATCTGCTCAGTCTCGTAGCATCGCCCCACCACGAGGCGCCCGTCGCGCTGAAGGGTGGCCAGCTCCTCGAGAAGACGAGTCTTGCCGATACCGGCCTCGACGAGAACCACCACGGTCCGACCGCTGCCGCCACAGGCCTCATTCAGAATGTCTTGCAGGCGAGCCAGCTCCTCCCGGCGCCCGACCAGCGAAGGCTCGAGGCTGGGCGCTTCGCGCACGACCGCCGGAGGGCCGCGCCTCGGCCGGCGAGGGGGAGCGACGACCGCAAGGTCCTGCGCCTGCGTGGACGGAGCTCGCTGCTGGAGAACTTCCTGGTAGACCTGTCGCGTTTCCGGCTCCGGCTCCACGCCCAGATCTCGCTGCAGCACCCCGACACACACCTGGTACTGTCGGAGCGCGTGAGCCCGCCGGCCCTGCCGGACGTAGAGACGCATCAGCGTGCGATGGATCGTCTCTTGGAGAGGGTCAAGAGCGAGGAGTCGCGTGGCCGTCTGCACGGCCGCCTCGACGGCTCCGCGCTTCCGGTGGTGGGCCAGAAGCTTGGCGAGCGCTTCGAGAGCGGACTCGCGAAATCGCTCGCGCTCGGAGCGCAGCCAATCGTCGAACGAGGCTTCGGCGACGTGCACACCCTCGAGGAGCGCGCCCTGGTACAGGGCGAGGGCGGCCTCCAGGGCGGCCGGCGTGCCCGTGCGCACCCGCCGCTGGAACTCGAGGGCATCCACGGAGATCGCCGCGGTCTTGAGGGCGATGGTGTCCCCGCGGACGACGAGAGCCGCGTTTCGGGCCCTGGCGAAGACCTTGCGCAGGCGGAACACGGTCTGCCGGAGGCTGTGTCGCGCGCGCGGCTCGCTGGCCTCCGCCCACAGCAGGCCGACCAGCGTGTCCCGACCGTGCGGACGGCCGGGATGGAGGGCCAAGTACGCGAGCAGGGCCTGCGCCTTCTTCGCGGGGAGGGGAATGGCCCGCGAGTCGACGCGGAGCTGGAAACCGCCGAGCACGGTGAGGTGCAATCGTGGCATGGCCGCGTGCCGTCACCGATAGCATTCGCCCGCCGCGGGAGTCAAGTCGGCCGCGGTGACGTTGCGATGACGCGGCGTTGACGGCGGGCGGGGATGATCGCCGCGTGGGAAAGGCCGGAGTTCACCCTTCGCGGGGGAGGGATCCATGCCGACGTACTCTTACGCGGAATGTCTGCAAACCGCCTACCGGGTCAACTGGAGAATCAGCGATGTTCTCGGGAGCCGTCGATTCGACCGCTCCCGTCGGTGACTCCCCTCACAGCTCTCGGGCGTCGCCAGGATCTCGTGTTTGACCGAGGACGAGAAGACGAAGCTCACTCACGTGGAGATGGGAGCCTATGCGCACCTCTTCGGCTACGTCGAGGAGTTCATCGCGCCCAAGATGGTGAGCCTCGCGCAGGACTTCGCGATCGACAACCGCGTGGCCTTCGATGCTCTCGTCAATTTCGCCGCAGAAGAGGTCAAGCACATGAACCTCTTCCGTGAGATTCGGTCTCTGGTGGACGAGGCGGTCGGTTTTCCCCTTGCCCTCATCGGGGAGGAGAAGGCGGTGGCCCGGACCGTCCTCGGCAAGAGCACGGGCGCCATGCTCTTGCTGACCGCCGCCATCGAGTGGTTCACCCAGCTGCACTACCTCACGGCGTTCAAGGGCGACGACGCCTTGGATGGGTTCACGAAGCACATCTTCAAGCATCACTGGCTGGAGGAGGCCCAGCACGCCAAGATGGATCATCTCGAGACACTCCGGGCCTTCGAGCCCATGGCGGACGCTGAGCGAGACACAGCCATCGACGACCTGATCGGTTTGGTCGCCGCGGTGGACGGTCTCCTCCGGCAGCAGGCGGCCCTTGACGTTCAGAACCTGGAGCGATACCTGGGCCGCTCGCTGAGAGAGGCCGAGAAGCAGGACATCCTCGCCGGCGTGCTGCGCGCCAAACGCTATGTCTTCATCCAAAGCGGCGTCACCCACCCGAACTTCCAGGCCCTCTTCGGCGCGGTGACGACGTCGGCGCAGCAGCAAAGGGTGCAGCGCGCGCTGGAGGGCCTGCTGGAGGCCGGCGGGTGACCCCCAGGCGACGACCTCGGCGCTGACGAGGGCCACGTGGCTCCCATCTCGGACGTGCGAGAGATCTCCAACCTCGCGTACGGCTTCATCGCCTCGAAGGTTTTCTTTGCTGCGCTGAACGCCAAGCTCTTCGATATCCTCGCCGGAGGACCGCGGCGGCTTTCCGAGCTCCAGGGAGAGACCGGAATTGGGGGGAACCGACTCGAAACGCTGCTCACCGCCTGCGTCAGCCTGGGGTTGATCGAGGACGGTGCGGATGGGTTCGCCAACGCGCCCGCTTGCCAGCAGTACTTGGTCTCGACCTCTCCCCTTTACTTCGGGGACTACTTCCGCTTTCAGATCGATCGCCAGCTCTATCCATTGCTGTTGAACCTCGACAAGGCCCTTCTGGCCCAGGCTCCGGCATCGATCTACGACGTGATGGAGAATCCCGAGGAGGCCGACTACTTCACGCGTGCGCAGCACGTGGGGTCTCTGGGACCCGCCGCCGTCATCCAGAAGCTGGTCGATCTCGCCGGGGCGACCCGTCTCCTGGATGTCGCCGGCGGGAGCGGGGCGTTCAGCATCACGCTGTGCCGCCGTTTCCCCCCGCTCCACGCGACGATACTCGACCTTCCGAACGTGACCCGGGTTGCCGAGCGCTACATAGGGGAGGCCGGGTTGGCAGATCGCATCGGGGTCCTATCTGGCGACGCGCTCAGTACCACATGGCCAGGGGATCAAGACGTCGTGCTTCTGTCCTACCTCTTGAGCGCGGTCGGGGGGCCCGCAATTCCCAGACTCTTCCAGTTGTCGTACGCTGCATTGCGTGGCGGAGGCAAGCTCCTCGTGCACGACTTCTTCGTCGACGACGATCGCCGCGGCCCCAAGGGAGCGGCGCTCTGGTTCGTGCCCTTCCTGTTCAACCCGGAGGCAGTCTCTTTTACCCCGGGCGGGCTCCGGGACAAGATCGGAGCGGTGGGATTTCGGGACATCGAGATCCGGCACGTCATTCCCGGCCTCACCCGGCTCATGGTGGCCCGGAAGCCGGGGTGAGTCACTCGCGCTTGCGCGTCCAGAAGCCCTCGGGGTCGCAGGCGCGCACGATGTCGAGCTCGCCGGGTGTGGGCGTGGGCGTCTCGTGGCAGTCAGCGGCCACGCGGAGATCCCAGCCCGTGGCGGCCCTGACGCTCGTCACCGTCTGGCCCGGATGCCAGGACGCGAGAACCATCTCGCGCGTCGCCTCGTCGAAGCCGTAGACGCCCAGGGTGGTGATCACGGCCGCCGGGCCGCCCCCCCGCAGCCCCGCACGCTCGCGCCACCCCGCGCCGTCCCCGAAGCCCGGCGAGGTGATGAAGTCCACCCGCTCGCGGAATCGGTGCTTCTCCTGCGGCATGATGACGACGAAGCGCTTCGCGAGGCACGCGATGTCCGCGGCGCCCCCGCTCCCGGGCAGGCGGAGGGTCGGCTTGCGCCAGTCGCCGATGTAGCTGGTGTTGAGGTTGCCGTGCCTGTCGATCTCTGCGCCGCCGATGAATCCCAGATCCACCAGCCCCTGCTGGAGCAGGGCCATGATCTCGAGGGTGCCCGTGGACCAGAGGGCGCCGGGAATATTGGGCGTGTCGCTCATGGTCATGAGCGTCGCCGACGCCGGCTCGTCCCGGACGATGCCGTTCTCGAAGAGCCCCACGGCGGCCGGGGCATGGGTACGCTTGGCGAAGGCAAAGGCCAGGAGGGGCAGGCGCATGCCCACGAAGGCGAGGTCGCCGTCGCAGATCTGCCGACCCGCCGCGATGACCATCAGCTCCCGATCGGTGTACTCGGGCATGCCGGAGGATCTAGTGAAGCACGAAGGGCTTGGCCGCCGCGGCCGTGTAGGGGTGCTTTCGAATCGCCTCCTCGTTGATCTCGACGCCGAGCCCGGGCCCCGACGGCACCTCCACGAAGCCGTCACGCGCGCGGATGGGATTGGTGAGGAAGGGCGTCTCGTGCTCGCCCGTGGGGAACTCGACGGGGATGGGGCCGCCCCAGGTCGCCGCCATGTGGAGCGTCGCGGCCAGCCCCGGCCCGAAATAGAAGGAATGGGGCGCGATGGGCAGATTGGCGGCCTGGGCAAGCGCCGCGATCTTTCTGAACTCCGTGATGCCGCCCACCTTGGTGATGCTGGGCTGCAGGATGTCGCCGGCCCGACGCTCGACGATCTCGCGAAAGCCGTAGAGCGTGGATTCGTTCTCGCCGAGGGCGATGCGCGTCTCGGTGGCGCCGACCACTTGCGCCAGCCCCGCGTAGTCCTCGGGCGGCCACACGGGCTCCTCGAACCAGAAGAGGCGGTAGGGCTCGAAGGCGCGGGCCATGGCAATGGCCTCGCCGGGGGTCCACGGACAGTTCACGTCCAGCATCAGCTCGACGGTGGGGCCCACGGCCTCGCGCGCGGCTTTCACCGAGGCGACGTCCGTCTGGTGGAGCTTGAGCATCCCGAAGCCCTGGGACACGAAGTGCTTGCACGCCGCGGCCACGTCCGTGGGTGAGGCGTAGCGCATGAGGCTCGCGTAGACGGGCAGCCGGGGCCGGGTGGCGCCGCCGAGAAGCTCGTACACGGGCGCGCCGCGCGCCTTGCCGAGAAGATCCCAGAGGGCGATGTCCACGCCGCTGATGGCAAACATGGCGAGACCGCGCCGGCCGTAGATCATGGTCCCGCGCTGCATCAGGTCCATGAGGTACTCGATCCGCGACGGATCCTGGCCGACGATCAGAGGCGCCAGGCTCTCCTCGATGACGTTGCAGACGGCCAGCGGCGCCCCATAGGCGAAGGCCTCGCCTATTCCCGTCAGTCCCGCGTCCGTCTTCACGCGCACCACGATCTGCTTGCGCGTGCTCCCGGTCCAGGATGATGGCGGGTCCAGCGGCTTCATGGGAATGGCGAGGCAGACGGCTTCGACGGCGGTGATCTTCATGCGACTCCACGCTCCATGGCTTCATACTCCATGGCTTCACGCTCCATGGCTTCAGACTCCATAGTCGAGGGGTTCAGAGAGACGCGGCGCCTTGGCGCGCACGGCATCGAGCGCGTCCGTCCCCAGCCGCGAGAGAAAGCCCTTCCAGTCGGCGACGCCGTGGATCCAGCGATCCAGCCAGGCCTGCATCCCGTCCACCGTGCGTGAATCCTCGTGATAGCGCCGGTAGAAATCGTGGCCGCGCCCGTAGCAGCCCTGGACGGGCGAGGGATAGGCGCCGAAGGGCTCGTGGACGACGGCGGCGACCTTGAGGGTGGGGGCGAGGACCAACCCAGGGTCGGACAGGATGCGCTCGCGGGGCCAGATCTCCTCCGCGACGATGATGAGGCGCCTGGCCGCGAGGGCGGCCGGCCTGGTGACGCCGAGCGTGCCCCAGCAGTGCGCGTGGCCCTCGCTGTCGGCGCGCTGGACGTGGAGGATGGCGACGTCAGGCGTCAGGGCAGGGATGAGGACCACTGGATCGCCCGAGAAAGGATCTCGAGCCTGCTTGAAGGACGGGTTCGATTCGACGAGGCCGGAACCGAGGAGCGAGCGCGTCGGGACATACGGCGCTCCCATGGCCCCGGCCTGCAGCGCCGTCGCCATGCTCAGGTTCGAGTGATCCTCGACCTCGATGCGATGGGGAGCGCCATGCTCCACGGCCCGGCGGTAGTTGTAGCCGAGCCCGGCCGAGACATTGCCCACCCATGCCGCCTGGATGCGGGCGACGCAGCCCGCACCCACGAGCTGATCGAAGAGGATGTCCGAGATGGGACCGACGAGGGTGAGGCCGCGCCGTCGTTGGCGAATGATCTCGTGGCCGGCTGCGAAGGGGATGAGGGCCTCAAGGGCTGTGCCCATGCAGACCGAGGCGCCATCCGGCACGAAGCGGGCCACGGCCTCCCTCATGGAGACGAGCTTGTTCTCGGGCACCCGGTCATCTTAACCCGGACCGAACGTCTCCCTTGACAGCCTTCCGCCAAATTTAGTATTACTTAAGTCGACTTTCGTGTTGCAGTAACTGATCCCGGACGGTCATCATCAGAGGAGACGTGTGAAGACGCAGCTCGCGCTCACGGTCAACGGCGAGACCCGGGACGTGATCGTGCCCGTGCACAAGACCCTGCTCGAGGTCCTGCGAGAAGACCTCAATCTTACCGGCACCAAGCACGGCTGCGAGCTCGGTGAGTGCGGCACCTGCACTATCCTGGTCGATGGCGAGCCGGTGCTGTCCTGCCTGGCCCTGCCCGTCGAATGCCAGGGCCGGCAGATCAAGACCGTGGAGGGGATG
>DASQAK010000160.1:0-13241 GCA_035635755.1 Candidatus Methylomirabilota bacterium
CCGCAGGAGGCGATCAGCTCTCGCACGGGACCAGGACGTTGGTGCGGAGGATAGCCAACATCAACACTTTCCGGCGGCGGTCGCCCCGTCCCTCTGACGTAATCTGGCCATTCTCGGTCACCGGCTGCCCCAGGGCGCCGCGTCCTCGATCTCGGCGAGTAAGTTGTGGATTGCCTTGTGGCTCGTAGCCGCCACGCCGACGCGTCGCCCGCGACGTATAAGCTCAGGTCTCACCAGACTCGCTGACGCGCAAAAGCAGGTCAACTCAATTGAGAGTCGATTCGACCTAGCCTACAACGCGGCCCACGCGCTTTGCCTCGCGGCATTGCGCCGTCTCGGGTATCGCCCCGCGAATCGCTACATCGTTTTCCAAGTCCTGCCTCACACGTTGGGCCTCGGGCCAAGTGTGTGGCGCGTATTGGACAAGTGCCATGGCGTTCGGAATCTTGGTGAATACGAAGGAGACCTAAGTACCGATGAGCGACTGCTGGGGGATCTGATCGAGGCCTGCAAGGTCGTGGCTGCTGCGCTCGAAAAACTCCCTCCGCCCGCCTGATGGACCAAGACCGTTGCGATTCTCCACACGAGAGATGCGATGGAGCGATATCGCCTGGTAGGATGCCCAAGGGCAAGCGCTGTCTGCGACAGCTACGTCAGCCGATGACGCGGATCGACGCCGTCTTGTGCACGGATTCGTAGACGCTGAGCTGGCGCACCCAGGCCACCGCCTCTTCCAGATAGGACAGGGCGTCCTTCTGGGCCTCCCGGCGGAGATCCTTGATCCAGTCGTTTGCTCGCTCGGTGGGGCGGAAGACCGACCAGGGCTCGCCGGGCTGCCAGCTCTTGCTCACTAGCCCGTCCGCCACGAGGGCGTCCAGATCGGCGTAGAGGGTCTGGGAGAACGGGCCTTCAGCCTCCTTCGCGGCCGAGCCGTAGTTGTGGGGCTCGAAGTCGTAGAAGTCGGGGCCCAGGTCTTTCTCGCGCTTGAGGCTGAAGAGAAACACGCTCTGCTGAAGCTGGATGGGAGAGATGCCGTCCTCATCGGCGGCGGCAATGGCGAGGACCAGCCACTCGTCACGCGTCATCTGCGGTGATCCGTCACCCCGGGGGCACCTCCCGTGGATCGTGTCGTCGATCGGCGTCCGAGATCCGGCGGCATCGCCGGCTCGGGCGCTTCGATTGGGCACACCCTAGCACATCCGCCCGCGCGCGGGCCTGCCTGGTTGCGCCTCCATCGCGCAACGTGTTAGGTTCGGCCCGGATTTGGCTCTCATTCACGCTCGATCCGTAAGCCTCGGAGGGATCCTCGATGAGCGAGCGGCAGCCCCGGCAGGCCGAGCTGGCCCACCTGGCCGGCGTGATCGAGCGGCTGGCGGGCGAGCTGGCCCTGGCCGAAGAGCCCGCCAGCTTCGTGGCCGCCCTGGAAGACGGCGCGGCCAAGGCCCCAGAGGAAGACCGATAGGATGAGTGAGCGCAGCCTCGTCACCATCGCCGCGGCCATCCGCACGCGGCGCATGTCGCCCGTGGAGGCGGTGGGAAGCTGCCTGGACCGCGTGCGGCGGCTCGACAAGCGGATGCGCGCCTTCATTCGCCTGGATGAGTCGGGGGCGCTCGGAGCGGCCAAAGCCCTCGAGGCCGATGCCGCGGCGGGGCGGTGGCAAGGGCCGCTGCACGGCGTGCCGGTGGCCTTCAAGGATCTCTGCCATCTGCAGGGCCTGCCGACGTCCTGCGGGACGAAGACGGCCGAGTACTTCACCTCCTCGCAGGAGTGCACGGCGGCGCGGCGCCTGCTCGACGCCGGGGCCATCAGCCTGGGCAAGCTCAACATGACCGAGCTGGCCATGGGCCCCTATGGCGACAACGCCCATCACGGCGACGTCGACAATCCCTGGCGGGCGGGGCACTGCGCCGGCGGGTCGTCCAGCGGCTCGGGGGCGGGGGTGGCCGCGGGCTTCTTCCTGGGCGCGCTGGGCACGGACACGGGCGGGTCGATCCGGCTGCCCGCCGCCTGCTGCGGCATCGTCGGCCTCAAGCCCACCTATGGCCGGGTGAGCCGCGCCGGGGCCATGCCGCTGTCCTGGTCCATGGACCACATCGGGCCGATGGCGTGGACGGTGCGGGATGTGGCCATCCTGCTCCAGGTGATCGCCGGGCGCGATCGGGCCGACGAGACGTCCAGCCGCCACGCCGTGCCGGACTATCTGGCGCGGCTCGAGGAGGGCGTGTCGGGGCTGCGCGTGGGCATCCCCGAGGGCTATTTCTTCCAGGGAGTCGACGCGGAGATCGCCGCGGGCGTGCGCCAGACGGGGCGGCTCCTCGAAGAGCTGGGGGCGCACGTCTCCGAGGTCAAGGTGCCCGACCCCCAGACGATCCTGGACATCGCCATGCTCATCACGCGCTCGGAGGCCTCCACGCTGCACGCGCGCATCGCCCGCGAGCGGCCCCACGAGCTACAGCCCATGGTGCGGGCGCGCCTCGAGGTCGGCTTCGGCATCTCGGCCTACGACTACCTGCAGGCCCTTCG
Source organism: Candidatus Methylomirabilota bacterium (assembly GCA_035635755.1). Lineage (GTDB taxonomy): Bacteria > Methylomirabilota > Methylomirabilia > Rokubacteriales > CSP1-6 > AR37. The sequence continues at coordinate 2,525 of DASQAK010000160.1, forward strand.
CCTGCGCGCGCGCCTCACGCGCAGCTTCATCCGCGACGTCTTCGCCGAGGTGGACGTGCTGCTGACCCCGACGATCCCCGAGCCTGCCCCGGCTCGCGAGCCGCTCAAGGCCCTGACGGCCGACGAGTTCAATGTGCGCGCCGGCAACTTCTCGCGGCTCACGCGGCCCTTCAATGCCTACGGGCTGCCGGCCCTCTCGGTGCCCTGTGGGCAGTCCAAGCTCGGGCTGCCCCTGGCCTTCCAGCTCGTGGGCCGGCCCTTCGACGAGGCCCTGCTCCTCCGCGTGGGTCACGCCTACCAGGAGGCCGCCTCCTGGCATCACCAGCGCCCCGCGCTGGGCTGAGCGCTACTCCGTCGTCGACCAGAAAGTGGCCACGCGGTTGTCGCCCGCCAGGAAGAAGGAGTAGTAGTGCGTCCCCTCGGCGTTGACGAGCCGGTAGTGGCAAATACGGCTCACACGCTCGCCGAGGATCTCCATGTTTCGCGCCCGCACGTCGTCGCACGTCACGAAGGTGAAGCTCTGTAGCGTCCGGAGTCGCTCGGCGAGCACGTCCTTCCCGACGTAGCCGCGCAGCCTCGGGTTCACGATCGGGACGTCTTCCCCGCGCGCCAGGCGGCCCAGGATGTCGCGCAGGCGCTCGGAGGCGGCAGGATCGGGGTCCGGCTCCGCCTTCTGCGTGCTCACGAGGAGCCCGGGAATGTAGCGGCCGGCCACGCCCAGGGTGAGGCCCCAGGGGTTGACGAGCTCCGTAGCGCCGATCCGCGCGCCGAGGTTGGTGAGGACGATCGCGGTCAGCCGATCGTCGGGGAATCGCGAGAACTCGGTCCCCGTGATGCCCGTGTGCGAGATCCAGCGGTGCCCGCGACGCTCGTCCACGCTCCAGCCGAAGCCGTAGGGGAAGGTGCTGCCGTCATTCAGGCGCGCGGGTGCCACATCTGCGCGAGGCTCACCGCCGTCACCACGCGGCCCGCGGCCAGGGCGGCATCCCAGGTGACCAGGTCCTTCACGGTGGACATCACCCCGAAGTGCGAGGCCAGCTCGGCCTGCGCGACACGCCGGATGTTGACGAGCTGACCATCACGGATCGAGTAGCCGGCGGCACGGTGCTTGACGATCTTCCACTGATCGAGCACCGAGGTCGAGGTCATGCCGAGCGGCCGGAAGAAGCGCTCGTCGAGAAACTCGGCGTAGCGCTGGCCGCTGACGTGCTCGATGATCATCCCGAGCAGGAAGTAGCCCACGTCGCTGTACTGGAAGCGCTCGCCCGCGGGAAAGCTGAGCGGGTCCTTGGTGGCCGCGTTGAAGAGCTGCGCGGTCGAGTAGTACAACCGTGGCCCACCTGGCCAGAGCGCCTTGAAGTTCTCCTCGAGCCCGGGCAAGCCCGCGGTGTGGGTGAGGAGGTGGCGCACCGTCATCGCCTTCCACGTCGCGGGGCCCTTGGGCAGGTGCCAGAGGATGGGATCGTCGAGCTGGACCTTGCCCTCCTCGACCAGCGTCATGATCGCCGCCGCCGTGAACTGCTTCGTCACAGAGGCCAGCTCGAACACGGTGTCTGGCGTCACCGGCACGCCGTGGTCGAGATTGGCGAGGCCGTAGCCCTGCATCTTGATGACGGTTCCGTTCCGGACGACCGCGAGGGCGAGCCCGGGGATCCGCCGCTTCTGCATCTCGGCCTTGATGTAGTCGTCGATGCGATCCGCCCGGGCGGGCGCGGCCACGGCGAGCGGCAAGAGCGACAGGATGGCGATCAGCGAGCGGCGGCGGCGCGGGCTCATTCTCACTTCCCGTTTGGCCCGCGCGGGTCGACGGCGTCGGAGAGGCATATCGTCTACTGGATCACGTCATCCGCCCGCGATAGCAGCGACGGCGGGATCGTCAGCCCGAGCGCCTTGGCGGTCTTGAGGTTGATGACCAGCTCGAACTTGGTGGGCTGCTGGACGGGAAGATCCGCAGGCTTTGCGCCGCGAAGGATCTTGTCGATGTACCCGGCGGCAAGCCCCGACATGTCGACGAAGTTCGCGCCATATGCCATGAGCCCGCCGGCGTCAACGTACTCCCGGAACGCGAAGCTCGTGGGCAGCCGGTTCTTCAAGGCGAGCTGGGCGATTTGCATGCGCTCGCGAAATATGAATGCCGACTCCAGCACGAAGAGTGCCTCGGCGCGCGATCGCATCGCGACACTGACCGCGCTCCCGATGTCATATGGAGAGTTTCGCAGCTCCAGCGGCTGAAGCTTGAAGTGCATCGACGTGTTTGCTGCTTCCACCTCCCGGAGCTGGTCAATCGAAAGAGAGTCGGAGAAAACGGTGAGGCGCTCGACAGCGGGCAGCATTTGCTTGAACAGCTCGAGCCGTTTGGCCGTCAACTCGAGGTGCCGGTAGAAGACTCCGGTGACGTTTCCCCCTGGCCGAGCGAGACTGGCAACGAAGCCCAGCGCAACCGGGTCGTAGTTGACCCCCGCCATGACGATGGGGATCTTGGATGTCGCTCCTTTCGCGGCACGAGCAGCGGGTTCGGTGGATGTGACGATCACATCCACCTTGAGCCCGACCAGTTCGGCGGCGAGGCCGGGAAGCCTATCGTTCTTTCCCTCAGCGCTCCTGAACTCGATGGCGGTGTTTTGACCGCTGACGTACCCTAGCTCGCGTAGCTTTTGCTCAAAAGCTTGGACGAAGGGCCCAGGGTTCGAAGGTACGCCCTGCACGTGGAGGATTCCGATTCCCCATCGCTTGCCGGCCGGCTGCGCCTGGGCGCCGAGCGGCGCGGCGAGGAGCCCGCCACCGAGCATCGTCATGAACGTCCGGCGCGAGAACTCGGGCGAACAGATGGTGTTCACAGGATGTAGTGCAGGCGATAGACGCCCAGGATGGCGTCGGGCTCGGCGCCGTGGCTGGCCAGCGTCTTGCCGTCGAGCACCTCGCGGCAGGCGCGCTCGACGATGTCGGTGTCGATGCCTTCCACCAGCACTACCCAGCGCGCCAGCTCGTCGGGCTTGTCGCGGATGTTCTTCTCCTCGGTCTTCACCGTGGTCGTCTCCACGTCGGCCTCGAAGAGATTGGCGCCCGAGATGCCCGGCCGCTCCACCAGCTTGGGGAAGGCCTCCTCGGTCAGCCACCGGCGCAGCGCATTTTCCTGTCCCGCCCGCGGACCAAGCCGCAGCGTGGCCAGGACGCCGCCGATGCCGTGCCCCACGGAGGCAACGGTGCGGCAGGCCGTGCGGTTGGAGTTGCGGAAGATGGCCAGCGACTTGCGCGTCCACGGCGTCGGATTGTTGAGCCGCTCGACATAGGCGGGGCTGGCCAGGGTGCCGAGGCTTTCCGTCTCGTACATCATGAAGTACCTGGGCGCGCCCTTGACGGCGACGTAGCGCCGGCCGCGGAGAAAGCCGGGGACGCCCACGCGCTCCGGCATGTGCTCGCGCGTGTGCCAGTCGTTGAAATCGGCTTCACCGGCGGGCTCGACGTCGGCCCAGAAGGCGAGGATGGCGGATCCCAGGAAGCTCATGGCGCCGACCCTAGCCGCTGGCCGCGGGGCCGTCAAGAGGGACCGGGTCCGTGGCGCCGATTGAGATAAACTACAGGCCATGCCGACGCCGGCGCACCGGACCTGGACCGCCATCGTTCGTCTCCTCGAGCGCGACGAGCGTGTCTTCGCCGCCCTCCTGGCCGTGGTCATGGTGGGCGGCCTCTCCACCCTGGGCCTGGCCCTCCGGCCGCGGTTCCGCATCGACCTCCCCTCCCTGGTCTTCTGGTTCGCCGCCTACAAGGTCGGCATCCTCGCCCTCGTCAGCGTCAACCCGAGCCCGCGCAAGACGAGCGTCGTGTTCAGCGGGGCCCTCGCCGTCGACCTGCTCCTGATCTTCGCCCTCCTCTACCTCACGGGCGGCTACGACAGCCTCTTCTACCTCCTCTTCTTCCCGCTGATCGCCGTCAACGCGTACTACTTCGGCCCCTGGATCGGTCTCTCGGGCGCCGTGGTCGCCGGGCTTCTCTACGCGGCGGCCGCGGCCTTGACGCCGCCGTGGGTGGGCTGGAACGCCGTGCTCATCCTGATCGGGCTGGTCGGCCTGCCCGCGCTGGCCGTGGGCATGGTCGCCAATCGCGAGCGGCGTGCCCGCGGCGAGGTGGAGCGGCTCAATGCCGAGCTGACGGGCACCCTCACGCGTCTCCGGGCCGCCCAGGACGAGCTCGTGGTCGCCGAGCGGATGGCCACGGTCGGGCGGCTGTCCCTCAAGGTTGCCCACGAGGTGCGGAACCCCATCGCGGCCATCGGCCTGAACGCTGAGCTCGTCGGGGATATCGTCAAGGAGCGCGAGGGCCCAGACATGGACGAGGCGAGCGGCCTCGTCTCTGCCATTCGCGAGCAGGTCAGCGCCCTCGACGCCCTGACCGAGGAGTACCTGGCCTTCGCCCGCTTCCCCCGGCCCCAGTACGAGGAGGATTCGATCAACGAGATGGTGACCGCCCTCGTGGAGTTCGTGCGGCCGCTCGCCACCCGCCAGGGTGTGGCTCTCGAGACGACCACCGATCAGGCCTTGCCGCCCATGGCCATCGACCGCACGCTCCTGCGGCAGGCCGTGCTGAACCTCGTGAAGAACGGGCTGGAGGCGCTCGGGGGCAAGGGACGGCTCACCGTGAGCACGCGCCGGGTGGACGACCACGCCGAGATCGCCATCATCGACACCGGCCCCGGCATCCAGCCCGAGGTGGCCAAGCGTCTCTTCGAGCAGTTCTTCACCACCAAGCCGCAGGGCACGGGGCTCGGGCTCTACATCTCGCGGCAGATCATCGAAGAGCACGGCGGCACCCTCCGGTGGGAGAGCACGCCGGGGCAGGGCACCGCCTTCACCGCCTCGCTGCCGATCAAGAGGGCACAGGATGTCTGACGAACGGATGTCTGATCAAGCGATGCTCCTCGTGGCCGACGATGATCCCGCCGTGCGCCAGAGTCTCGAGCGCACGCTGACCCGCGAGGGCTATGGCGTGGTGCTGGCGCCCGATGGCCAGGCCGCCCTCGATCGGCTGCGCCAGGGCGGCATCGACCTGCTCCTCTCGGATCTGAAGATGCCGGGCCTCACGGGGCTGGAGCTTCTGAAGCAGGCTCGCGAGGCGGCTCCCGACGTGGACGTCATCCTCCTCACGGCCTTCGGCACCGTGGAGGAGGCCGTGCGCGCCATGAAGGACGGCGCCATCGACTTTTTGACCAAGCCTCTCCAGCGCGCCCAGCTCGTGCGCGTGATCCGCCAGGCCCTCGAGCGGCGCTCGCTCATCCAGCAGAACCGCGCCCTCAAGGAGCGCCTCGACGACCTGCTGCGCGAGGGCAATGCCATCGGGGTCAGCTATGCCTTCAAGCAGATGATGATGCTCGTCGGGCAGGTGGCCGACAGCTCGGCCAGCGTGCTTATTCAGGGCGAGAGCGGCACCGGCAAGGAGCTGGCCGCCCGCGCCATCCACGACCGCTCGCCGCGCCGCCAGGGGCCCTTCATCGCCGTCAACTGCGCGGCCCTGCCCGAGACCCTGCTCGAGTCCGAGCTCTTCGGCTACGAGAAGGGCGCCTTCACGGGGGCGGGGAGCCGCAAGGAGGGGCGCTTCGAGCTGGCCGACGGCGGGACGCTCTTCCTCGACGAGGTCGCCGATCTCTCGCCCGTCACCCAGCCGAAGATCCTCCGCGTGCTGCAGGAGGGCGAGTTCGAGCGCGTGGGCGGCACGCGCACGCTGCGCGTGGACGTGCGCATCGTCACCGCCACCAACCAGGACCTGACGCAGCTCGTGCGGGACAAGCGCTTCCGCGAGGACCTCTTCTACCGGCTCAACGTCATCACCATCACCACGCCGCCCCTGCGCGACCGGCGCGAGGACATCCCGGTGCTCGCCCAGCACTTCCTGCGCCTCTACGCGGCCAAGAACAACCGCAAGCTCGACGGCGTCTCCGACGGCGCCATGAGCTGCCTCGAGGCCTACGCGTGGCCCGGCAACGTCCGCGAGCTCGAGAACGTGATCGAGCGCGCGGTGGTGCTCGCCCGCGGCACGGCCATCGAGGTGGAGAACCTGCCCGCCAATGTCACGGAGCGGTCGGTCATGTTCAAGCGCGACGAGCTCGAGAGCGGGTCCGGCGTCTCCGGGGACACTCCGGGCGGCGTCTTCACCATCCGCGTGGGGACGCCGCTGGCGGAAGTGGAGCAGCGGCTCCTCGAGGAGACGCTGCGCATGAACAAGGGCAACCGGAGCCTGACCGCCAAGCAGCTCGGCATCGATCCGAAGACGGTCTTCCGCAAGCTCAAGCAGGCCGAGGCGGAGGACAGCGCCGCCGAGGCCGACAAGCCCCCCACCCCCTGACCCGTGGCCTACGAGCAGATCCGCTACGAGGCGGCCGATGGCATCGCCACGGTCACGCTCTCGCGGCCCGAGAAGCTCAACGCCGTCACCAGCGTGATGATCGGTGAGCTCGTCGCGGCCTTCGATGCCGCGGATGCCGACGATGCGGTGCGCGCGGTCATCGTCACGGGCGCGGGGCGCGCGTTCTGCGCGGGCGCCGACCTGTCCGGGGGCGCGCAGACGTTTGACGGGGCGGCGCGCGGCCGGAACGAGCCCGATGGCGAGCACCGCGACGGCGGTGGGCTCGTCACCTTGCGGCTCTTCGACATGAAGAAGCCCGTCATCGCCGCCATCAATGGCCCCGCGGTCGGGTTCGGGGCGACCGTGACCCTGGCCATGGACATCCGGATCGCCTCCTCGGCCGCGCGGATGGGCTTCGTCTTCTCGCGGCGCGGCGTCGTGCCCGAGGCCTGCAGCACCTGGTTCCTGCCGCGGCTCGTGGGCATCCAGCAGGCGGCCGAGTGGGTCTACACGGGGCGCGTCTTCGACGCCGAGGAAGCGCGCCGGGGCGGGCTCGTGAGCCGTGTGGTGCCGCCCGAGGCGCTGATGCCGACGGCGCGGGCGCTCGCCCGCGAGATCGCCGACCACACTTCGGCCATCTCGGTGGCCCTGTGCCGGCAGATGATGTGGAAGCTCCTGGGCGCCGACCACCCCATGGAGGCGCACCGGCTCGACTCGCGCGGCATGGACTGGACGGGCCGCTCGGCCGACGCGCGCGAGGGGATCAGCGCGTTTCTCGAGAAGCGCCCCGCGCGCTTCCCGCTCAGGCCCAGCCAGGACATGCCGCCTTTCTATCCGTGGTGGACCGAGCGCTCCTTTAAGTGAGGGGCGCGGGCCGCCCCTTTCTGCGGAGCCGGGTCGGGCTCCTCTCCGTCCTGCTCCTCTGCAACACCTTCGGGCTGGGCGGCTTCAACCCGCTGCTGCCCGAGATCGGCCGAGCGCAGGGGATGGCCAACTGGCAGATCGGTCTCCTCGCTAGCGCCTTCGGGTTCGCCCGCATGGCCGCGGCCATGCCGACGGGCGCCTTCGTGGCGCGACGGCTCGGCACCGCCCTCGCGGCCGCGCCCCTCGTGCTCATCTCGGGGCTGCTCCTCCTCGTGAGCGGCGGCCCCTTCTGGGTCCTCGTAGCGGGCCGCCTGCTCCTTGGCGTGGCGCACACGCTGGCCATGGTGGGCGGGCTCACGGCCATCCTCGTCGATGAGCGCGGCCGCAACGCCTCGGTGCGCCTCAATATATTCGAGTTCGCGGGCATGCTCGGCATCCTGGGCGGCCTCGGCGCGGTGGCCCTGGTGCCCCCCGCGTGGGGATGGAAGGTCTCCCTCCTCATCGGCGCCTCGCCCGTCCTGATCCCGCTGCTGCTGACGCGGACCATGCGGCGGAAATTTCCGAGCGCGCCGATGTTCGAGCGCGGCGTCGTCCCGCCGGAGCGCGCGACAATCTTTCGTCAGCGGCCGGGGAGCAGGAGCGTGATCGCTCTCATGTTCGCGGTGGGCATTATCTTCGCGCTGGCCTGGGCGGGAGTGAGCCAGTTCGTGGTGCCCATCCGCGGCGCCCGGGACTTCGGCCTCTCGCGCACAGGGATCTCCTGGCTGCTCGCCGCCGCGCAGTCGCTCGATCTCCTCGTGCTGCTCCCCGTGGGGCGTCTCGCCGACCGCGTCGGGCGCGGCCTCGTGCTGGGCGTGGTGGCGGTGATCCTCGGGCTCGGCGCCATCGGGGTGGGGCTGGGGTCCTTCGTGTGGTTCGCCTTCGGCTGCATCTGCCTCGGCCTGGCCCTGGCGGGATGGATGCTGCCCCTCGGGGTGATCCGCGAGCACACTCCCATGGCGAGGCTCGCCTGGACCACCGGCCTCTATCGCGTCGGCGTGGACGGCGCGTCCTTCCTCGGGCCGTTCATCTGCGGGCTTCTCGGCCCGTCGGGCGAATCGGTGTTCCTCACGGCGATCGGCGTGACGGGCCTCGCCCTGGGCGCGCGGCTCCTGTGGCGACCGACCCGCTGAGGGCGGGGGTGCTATGCTATGCGGCGCCTGAAATGGAGTATCGAAGCTGCTCCTCACCCTGCAGAATGACTCAACTGGCCGGAGCCCAGGTGACATGACGACGCGACGCGAGACGGACAGCATGGGCGCCATCGAGGTGCCCGCGGACCGCTACTGGGGCGCGCAGACCCAGCGCTCGCTCGAGCACTTCAAGATCGCCGGGGAGCGCTTTCCGCCCGAGATGATCCGGGCCTTCGGCCTGCTCAAGCGGGCCGCCGCCGAGGTGAACGCCGAGCTCGGCCTGTTGCCCAAGGACATCGCGCCGGTCATCGTGCGGGCCGCCGATGAGGTGATCGCGGGCAAGCTCGACGATCATTTCCCCCTGGTCGTCTGGCAGACGGGCAGCGGCACCCAGAGCAACATGAACGCCAACGAGGTGATCGGCAATCGCGCCATCGAGCTGCTGGGCGGCCAGCTGGGCTCGAAGAAGCCCGTGCACCCGAACGATCACGTCAACCGCTCGCAGTCGTCCAACGACACGTTCCCAACGACGATGCACGTGGCCGCGGTGCAGGAGATCGTCGGGCGGCTGATCCCCTCGGTGGAGCGGCTCCGCCATGTCCTCGACGAGAAGGCGCGCGCCTTCGCCGACATCGTCAAGATCGGCCGCACGCACCTGCAGGACGCCACGCCGCTGACTCTGGGGCAGGAGATCTCCGGCTGGGTGGCCATGCTCGACCAGTGTCTGGCTGCAATCCGCGCCACGCTGCCCTTCCTCTATCCGCTGGCCATCGGCGGCACCGCCGTCGGCACCGGGCTCAACGCCCCCGCGGGGTTCGGGGAGAAGGTGGCGGCGCGCCTGGCCGCGCTCACCGGGCTGCCGTTCACGAGCGCGCCCAACAAGTTCCAGGCCCTCGCCTCTCACGAGCCGCTCGTGTTCGCGAGCGGAGCGCTGAAGACCCTGGCCACCTCCCTGATGAAGATCGCCAACGACGTCCGCTGGCTCGCCTCGGGGCCACGCGCCGGGCTGGGGGAGCTGCGCATTCCCGAGAACGAGCCGGGAAGCAGCATCATGCCGGGCAAGGTCAACCCGACCCAGAGCGAGGCCATGACCATGGTCTGCGCCCAGGTCATCGGCAACGACGTGGCCGTGACCATCGGCGGCGCCTCCGGCAACTTCGAGCTGAACGTGTTCAAGCCGCTCATCATCCACAACGTGCTGCGCTCGATCCTCCTCCTCGCGGACGCGTGCGACTCCTTCCGCGAGCACTGCGCGGAGGGCATCGAGCCCGACCGCGAGCGCATCGGGCGCCACCTGGGCGAATCACTCATGCTGGTCACCGCGCTCGCGCCCCACATCGGCTACGACAAGGCCGCCGAGATCGCCAAGCACGCCCACCACAAGGGGCTGACCTTGCGCGAGGCCGCGCTGGAGCTGGGTCACGTCACGCCCGAGCAGTTCGACCGCGTCGTGCGGCCCGAGACCATGGTCGGGCCCGATCCCGAGGAGAAGAGATGACCGCGCTCACGATCGGCGACGTCACCGTGACCAAGGTGGTCGAGCTCGACCGCTCGTCCTTCGAGATCGGCGCCATGCTGCCGGAGTCCACGCCCGAGCGGATCGCCGCGCAGCGCGACTGGATGGGGCCCGAGTTGCTGGATCCCCAGACCGGTGTCCACAAGGCGTGCATCCAGTCCTACGTGCTGCGCACGCCGTGGCACACGGTGGTGATCGATACCTGCGTGGGCAACGACAAGCCGCGCAACGGTGTCCCCGCGTGGCACATGCGCCGGGGGACGTATCTCTCGGACCTCGCCGCCGCCGGCGTCAAGCCCGAGGACGTGGACATGGTGATCTGCACGCACCTGCACGTGGATCACGTCGGGTGGAACACGCGGCTCGAGGGCGGGCGGTGGGTGCCCACCTTCCCGCGCGCCCGCTACGTCATCGTGCGCGAGGAGTTCGAGTTCTGGAAGCGCGAGAGCGAGACGGGCCGGGAGGAGTTCGGCCTGATCGACGACAGCGTGATTCCAGTGGTGGAGGCGGGCGTGGCCGACCTGGTGGCGAGCGATCATGTGATCGACGACCGGCTCCGCCTCGAGCCCGCCCCCGGCCACACGCCCGCCCACGTGTGCGTGCGGCTGACCACTCCCGCGGGGCAGGCCATCTTCACGGGCGACATGATGCATCGGCCCATCCAGGTGGCCGAGCCCGAGTGGAACAGCCGCTTCTGCGACGATGCCGAGCTCGCGCGCAAGACCCGCCGCGGCTTTCTCGAGCGCCACGCCGACGCCGACGTCATCGTGCTCGCCGCCCACTTCCCGGTGGCGGGCCGCATCGTCGCCCCCGGCGGACGCACGCGCTT
>DASQAK010000161.1:0-3777 GCA_035635755.1 Candidatus Methylomirabilota bacterium
CCGCCCACACTTGGTCACCAACGGCGGCGGAGCCTCCGCGACCTTCCTGGTGCTTCAGGGAATCGGCGAGTACGACTACGTCCCGCTGACCTGAGGGGCTGTCTCAGCCGTCCGCCGACACGCTGGGGCGGGGCTCGGCGCACGGCTGAGCTTGTCATCCCCGGAGGGCTCTGCTAACGTGAGCCTCTGGTTTCGCTGACGTAGCGCAATGGTGTAGACCCCGTCGTCTAGCCTGGCCCAGGACGCGACCCTTTCAAGGTCGAGATCGCGGGTTCGAATCCCGCCGGGGTCACCAGCGCCCTCGCTCTTCCGTCAGCCTTCCGCCCGGCCCGAGTCTCCGGCGGCCAGCCTCACGCCAGCCACCATCGCCCGGAGCTTCGCGAGAGCCAGATCCCGGGAGAGATGCTTCATCCCACAGTCGGGCGCGATGACGAGACGTTCGGGGGCCGCGTGCTCGAGCGCCTGGCACACGCGCCTCGCGACCACCGCAGCCTGCTCCGCCTCGGGCGCGCCCAGGTCGAGGACGCCGAGGACGATCGTCTTCGTGGGCAGCGTGGCCAGCACCGATAAGTCCAGCCCCGGCTGGGCTGCCTCGATCGAGATCTGATCCGCCGTGCAGCGATCCAGCTCCGAGAGGAACGAGTAACCACTTGGCTTGTCCTTGACCGCGAAGGCGTAGCCGAAGCACAGGTGCACCACGGTGGTCTTGCGTAGACCGGCCAGGGCGCGATCGATGGCCGGCACCGCGTACGCGCGCGCCTTGTCGGGCTGGGCTTGCATGTAAGGCTCGTCGAGCTGGATCACGTCGACGAGGGGCTCGAGCTCCCGGACCTCGGCGTTGACGGCGGCCGCGTAGGCCATGGCCAGCTTCTCCGCGTCCCCGTAGTAGTCGTCCTGGGCGAGCTGGGTCATGGTGAAGGGCCCGGGAATCGTCACCTTGATTCGCCGCGCGGTGACGCTGCGGAGGAATTGCGCGTCGCGCGTGAGGACCGGATGGGCGCGTGCGAGGGGCCCCACCACCCGGGGCACCTGCTGGGGCTTGCCGCGACGATTGATCGCCGTCCCGGGCCGCTCGAGGTCGAGGCCGTCGAGCGCGGTGGCGAACTGATTGAAGTAGCTCTCGCGGCGCTGCTCTCCATCGGTCACGATGTCGATGCCGGCCCGCTCCATGTCCCGCACGGCGAGGCGGACCGCGTCGTCCTGCGCCTCCTCCAGGTAGGGCTCGGCGACGCGCCACATCTCACGCATGCGGATGCGCGGGACGGCGTTCGACGCCAAGGTCTCGTGGTTGAGCAGCCAGCGAGGCTGCGGATAGCTGCCGACGACGGTGGTCGTCAGCATGGACGAGAGGTTCCCCTCTTCAGGAACGGGTCACGACGGGGGCGGGCTGCTCGATGTCCAGGGTCGTCACCCGACGCAGCTCGCGACGATATTTGGTGTCATCGAAGGGCCGCGCGCGATGCATGGTCGCGCGGTTGTCCCAGATGACGAGGTCTCCCGCGCGCCAGCTGTGCCGATAGACGAACTCTGCCTGCGTCGCGTGCTCGATCAGATCGCGGAGCAGGAGCCGCCCCTCGGGGACGGGCCAGTCGATGATCCGGGAGGCGTGCGAGGCGACGTAGAGCGAGCGGCGGTGCGAGCGGGGGATGATGCGGACGAGGGGATGGATGGCGCCCTGGAGGACGTCTTGCTCGCCCTGAGAAAACTCGAAGCCGAGGGTCTGGCGCGAGTAGGCGATGGAGTGGTGGACGCGGAGCCCTTCGAGCCGGCACTTCTCCTCCTCGGGCAGCGCGTCGTAGGCGGCTCGCGTGTCGGCGAATTCCGTGTCCGCGTCCACGGGCGGCACGACCTTGGCCGAGAGCATCGAGTAGCGTCCCGGGGGATCCTGGAAGGAGGCGTCGGTGTGCCACAGGCGATTGCCGAGCCCGTACATGCGCCGGCGATTGTCGGAGCGCATGATCTCCCCGCTCTCGTCGAGATTCGAAATGTCCCCGAGCGCCTCGTTGCCCAGGCGATTCTTCTGCAGCGCGCTGATCCCCAGCTTGGTGTGGAGCTCGCCGTCCAGGCGCCGGGCAAACGCGAGCTGCTCGTCGTCGGCGAAGGGTTGGTCCCGGAACACGAGGACGGCGTACTCGTCCATTCCCGCCCGGATCTGGCGCAGGGTCTCGGGATCGTGGACCCGGCGGAGATCGACCGGGCTCGCCTCGGCCGCGAAGCACGGGTGAAGCTTCCGAAATGTCAGGGTCACTGGGCGCCCTCCTGAGTCAGACCGAGTCCCCGGGGATCGACCACCCCCGCCGCCACGAGCCTAGGACGACGGCGGGCGGGGAGTCAAGCGCGGGATCGCCGACCGGCTCACGTAGGGATTGCCCTTGATCCAGAAGCGCCAGGGCTTGTCGGCCCACTCCCGCGCATACTCGATGCCGACACGCGGGCCGGCGGCGATCTGCGAGGCCCGGACCTCCCGCCGCCCTTTCTCGAGCCAGACGCGATGGCCGAGCAGATCGGCGCCATCGAGGCTCCGACTGATGCCCAGGGCCGCGCAGAGCTTGCCCGGGCCGTTGGTCAGGTCATGATCCGACCGGCCGGGCCGACGGCGGCGCATCCGGGCGATTCCCTCTACGGGCTCGAGTGATCGCACGAGCACGGCGTGGGGGACGTCGTGGACATTGGTGACGACGTTGAACTGATGGTACATGCCGTACACGAAGTACACGTAGGCCGTGCCGCCCGGCTGGTACATCGTCTCCGTGCGGTTGGTCCGCCGGCCGCCATAGGCATGCGAGGCGCGATCTTCCGGCCCCCGGTACGCCTCGGTCTCCACGATGATCCCCGACACACGGGCCCCGTCACGGGAGCGAACGACGAGCAGTCGGCCGAGGAGCTGGCGAGCGACCGTGAGCACATTGGCCCGCGTGTAGAACTCGCGGGGCAGGGTTCCGTTGCTCACGGACATCGGTCGGTCAGGCACGGTCTTCCTTTCGAGGGCTTGGCGGCCAACTGCCCCTGGGCGGCCAAGTGCCCCTGGATTGTGCCAGCAGCGTGTCTCACCCGTCCATCCCGCCAGCGTCGCGGGGCGGGTGGGACATTTCTTCCCTCTGCTCGCCTCGATGCCTCGTCACAATCCTGCTCGGGCGGGGTTCTTGGGACAGATCACCCTGGCGGGCTGGTCTCCCCTCGGGCACGATGCCCACGATTTCCCCGAATGCTGTGGCCGGATTGGCGCATTTTCGCGTGGTTGGCTGATGGCATCGCTGATGCTGTTACGCGCGCGAACATTTCAGGGAAATGAACAGCAAACGCAGCGCATGCGGTGAGGTCAGCCGGATCAACGTCAGCGGGGAGGAAGCAAGGATGAAGGATGGCCTGGCACCCAGTCGCGGTAGGTGGCCGAGTGGTCCTCGTGGTTCGAAGAGCCTGACCCGCCTGATCCGATTCCTCGTGGTCGTCCCCCTCATCCTCACCCCCGTGGTGTCCTGGGCCCAGGCGCCGGGGCTGGGGGTGGTGACGACGCTGCAGGGGCAGGCGAGCGTGGCGCGGGCGAGCGCGGCGGGGGCGCTGCCCCTGAAGTTCAAGGACGCTGTCTTCGACCGTGACCGGATCCAGACGGGCGAGGAGTCCATCGTCAAGGTGCTGATGGGCGGCAAGGCGATCGTGACCATCCGCGAGCTGTCGGTGCTGACCATCACCGAGGAGCTGGGCAAGACGACGATCAACCTCACCTCGGGCAAGATCGCCGTGGGCGTGGCCAAGCAGCGCATGCAGCCCGGGGAGCGG
>DASQAK010000162.1:0-25934 GCA_035635755.1 Candidatus Methylomirabilota bacterium
GGAGATGCCGGGCGGCAAGACCATCGCCCACGGCTACCTGACGCTCTCGCTGCTTCCCCGCCTGGCCCCGACCCTGTTGAAGGTCAACAAGCGCAAGCGGGGCATCAACTACGGCTCGAACAAGATCCGCTTCACCAATCCTGTGCCCGCCGGCTCGCGCATCCGGCTCAAGCAGACCATCAAGAACGTCGAGGACGTCCCGGACAACGGCGTCCGCATCACTTCCGAGATGGTCATCGAAGTTGAGGGCCAGGAACGCCCCGCGCTGGTCGCCGAGGTGCTGGGGATTCAGTATTCCTGAAGTAGTGGTGGCCTACTGGCTGCACTGTTCGACGATACAACGCAACCCTCACCCTGCCCTCTCCCTCTCCGAGGGAGAGGGATTTGTTTTTGGACCTCGCCGCCGGAGAGGGTGAGGCACTCGACACCTCGCCGCCTCGTCTTGAGTCCTTGATCGGCGGAGAGATTCGTCTTGGATCCCTCTCCCCCATCGGGGGAGAGGGCCGCAGTTCGAGCTGAGCCGCTGCGGCGAGGCGAGGGCTGAATCAATGAGGGGGCGAGCCTGGCGGGGAACGGCGGCTACTGGAAGCGGGCCTTCGCCCGCTCGTAGGTGCGCTTGACCGAATCCCAGGCTGACTCCGCGCCGGCCTTGGTGTCCTCCCAGGCCCCGGCCGAGGAGGACTTGACGCTCTCGAGCTTCTGATTGAGCACGGCTTTCTGCCGGCTGAGCTCGCTCATGTCCTTGTCGAACTCGCGCTTCACGGACTCGCTGGCATTGGCCGCCTTGCCCTTCAGCTCTTCCGTCTTGGCGTCGAGCTCTTGCATCTGGTACTCGAGCCGGCTCCGGTACTCGTCCTTCTTCTCGTAGGTGTAGTCCTTCGCGGCCCGCGTGTCCTGCTTCACGCCCGACCAGGTGCTGCAGCCCGGGAGCGCGACCGCGGCAAAGAGCACGATCAGGATCGAGCGCAGTGTCAGTGCCATGCAGCGAGAGTAGAAGAGGCCGACCCCATCGTCAAGGCGCCCCGCGCCGCAATCGAAGTCTGGTAGTCTTCCGTCCATGGCCAGTCCGTCTCGCCGCGCCGTCATCGTCGTGTGTGACAGCCTCCGGGCCGACCTGATCCGGCCCGACACGGCGCCCACGCTCGCGGACCTCGGCGCGGGCGCGACGAACTACGTCGGCTGCCGCGGCGTCTTCCCGTCGGTGACCCGCGTGACGTCGGCCTCCATCGCCACGGGCTGTCATCCGGGGCGCCACGGGCTCCTCGGCAACACGATGGTCCTCGACGAAGGCGCCGGGCTCGTGTGCCTGTCGGTGGCCAGGCCGGAATTCCGGGAGCGAATGCGGAAGGCCACGGGCCGCACCCTGCTCGCGCCCACGCTCGCCGAGCGGCTGGCCGGTCATGGCGGGTCCATCGTCATGTCCAATGTCTCGGCGGGCGCCGCGTACTTCCAGGATCCCGACGGCTTCGGCTACGTCTACCACAGCGCGGGGTCCTTCGGGCCCGGGCTCGTGCCGCTCCCCGCCTCGGAGCAGCTTCCCATAGAGAAGGGCGAGGCGGGCGACGCGACCATGACGGCCCGCTTCTGCGACGAGGTGCTGCGCGAGCGGCGGCCGCCCCTCGGCGTCCTGTGGCTCTCCGAGCCCGACTACACGGGGCACAAGTCGCCCCTCGGCTCGCCCACGCACCTGGCCGCGCTCCGTGCCGCCGACGCTTGCGTGAAGCGCGTTCTCGACACGCTGGAGGAGCTGGGCGGCGACACGCTCCTGCTCGTGTGCTCGGATCACGGCATGGAGACGACCGCGCGAACCATCCAGGTGGACGATCTGCTGATCGGGGCCGGGCTCAAGGCCGGCCCGGACTCGAGCGATCTGGTCACGGCGCCCAACGGCACCGCGACCTTGATCTACCGGGCCCGCGACGCCAAGGCGAGCGTGGAGGAGCTGCGGCGTTTCCTGGAGTCACAGGACTGGGTGGACAGGATCTTCACGGGCCCCGCGCTCGCCGAGGTCCGCATACCGACCGAGGGGCCCGTGGCCGCGGCCGTCTCGCTCCGCACCGAGAACCGGCCCAACGAGTTCGGCATCTGGGGGTATGGCGACATCGCCGCCGACCTCGACGGCAGGGACTTCACGGGCTTCGGCCAGCACGGCGGGCTGGGGCCGAACGAGCAGCGCCCTTTCCTCTTCGTGAGAGGGCCGGGTTACGGTGATGGCGTCGCCGTGGAGACGCCCGTCTCGCATGTGAACATCGCCCCCACCGTCTTGGGGCACCTCGACCTGCCGTGGGACGGAATGGACGGCACGCCTCTGCCTGCCGCGCCATGAGTCTGAGGTCCGCCCTCGCGCGGAGCTAGCTCACACCTGCCCTCGCTCTAGCTCCCATGCGGCGAAGCAGCGGATGTGGACATGAAACTTGTCCAGTCCTGGGTTGTCGCCGTCGCGGGCGAACTGGATCTCGAACTCCAGTTCATCCTTCTTCACCGGCAGCTCGCACACCGAGCAGGGGGCGCCGACGCCTGGACCGCCCCAGGTGCGATCCGGCCGTCTGGCTGGGAGTTTTCCATTGCGAACTACCATCCTGGCCTTTTCGCGGAGGATTGCTTCGTCAGGCATCTAGACGTCTCCGAAACACGCGACACCCAGAGAGACCTCGGGGCGCGCCGTGCTTGCGGTACAGGGAGGGACAGCCCAGATGCCAGGGGGCCAGACGCCAGGTCGCGTCAACCACAAAGCCCGGTGGAAGGTAGGGTCACGATAGCACAAACATTGGGGAAAGTGGAGCAAGGCGGCAGCGGAGAGCGTGTGGTAACGTATCGAATCGCGTCGGGCGAGAGTGGCGGAACTGGCAGACGCGCTGGACTTAGGATCCAGTGGGGCAACCCATGGGGGTTCAACTCCCCCCTCTCGCACCACCACTCCCCGCTCAGGTAGCAGCGTCTTCAGTTCGACAGTATCCTGTGGCGATGGCCGATCGACCTGATCTCTCCGCCCTCAAGATCGACGAGCGCGCGCGACGCGGGCCGCAGCGTCACGGCCGCCGTGTGCTCGTCATTCTGACCGTCGGCCTCCTCGCCCTCGGCGGCACGGGCTATGCCTTGCTCCGCGAGCAGGTTCCCGAGGTGCAGACGGCCATCGTGCGCGCGGACAAGGGCGGACGGCCCGCCCTCCTCAACGCGAGCGGGTACGTGACGCCGCGCCGCCGCGCCACCGTCGCCGCCAAGATCACCGCGCGCGTGAACGATATCTACGCGGAGGAGGGGATGCGCGTCGAGGCGGGACAGATCCTCGCGCGCCTCGACGACTCGGACGCCAAGGTGCGCCTCACCGCCGCGATCGCCGATCGTGACGCCACCGCGGCGGCCCTGGGCGACCTCCAGGTCAATCTCGTCAATGCAGAGCGTGAGCTGAAGCGGAACGAGGAGCTCTTCCAGCGCCGCCTCATCGCCGAGCAGCAGATCGATACGGCACGCCTCGCCGTGGACAGCTTCAAGGCGCGGATCGTGCTGGCCCGGCAGCAGATCGGCGCGGCCGACGCGCGGATCAAGATGGCCGAGCAGGACATCGACAACTGCATCGTGCGGGCGCCCTTTGCCGGCATCGTGGTCTCCAAGGACGCCCAGCGCGGGGAGATGGTGTCCCCCATCTCCGCGGGCGGCGGCTTCACGCGCACGGGCATCGCCACCCTCGTGGACATGACCTCGCTCGAGATAGAGGTGGACGTGAACGAGTCCTACATCGCGCGGGTCCGCGACGGGCAGCCCGTCACCGCCATCCTCGACGCCTATCCCGACTGGCAGATCCCCGGCAAGGTCCGCACCCTGATCCCCACCGCGGACCGGCAGAAGGCCACGGTGAAGGTGCGCGCGTCCTTCGACAAGCTCGACCCGCGCATCCTGCCCGACATGGGGGTGAAGGTGACATTCCTCGGCGACGAGCCGACCGCGGCGCCTTCCAGTGGCCGCGTGCTCGTGCCCCGGACGGCCATCCGCGACGAGGGCGGGAAAGCCACGGTGTTTCTCTATCGCGACGGGCGGGTTGAGCGCCGCGTGGTCGGGCTCGGACAGGCGCGCGGCAACGATCAGGAAGTGATCGCGGGGCTGGCCGACGGCGACCAGATCGTCACGGCGGGCGCCAAGGATCTCCGCGACGGGCAGCGTGTCAGCGTGAAGCGATGAGCCTCATCGAGGTGCGCGGGCTCGGCAAGACCTACGAGCGGGGCAGCGAGGAGCTGCACGTGCTGCGCGGGCTGAGCCTCGACGTCGAGGCGGGCGAGTTCGTGGCCTTCATGGGCCCGAGCGGATCCGGCAAGACCACCCTCCTCAACCTCCTCGGCGGCCTCGACCTGCCCACGGAGGGGAGCATCACGGTGGCGGGCGACGAGATCACGCGGATGTCCGGGGGCAAGCTCACGGAGTGGCGCGCGCGGCACGTGGGGTTCGTCTTCCAGATGTACAACCTCATTCCCGTGCTCACGGCGTTTCAGAACGTGGAGCTGCCCCTCCTCCTCACGCGCCTCACCAGGGCGGAGCGCCGCCGGCACGTGGAGACGGCGCTGGCCGTGGTCGGCCTCGAGGACCGCATGCAGCACTACCCGCGCCAGCTCTCCGGGGGCCAGGAGCAACGGGTGGGCATCGCGCGGGCCATCGTGGCCGACCCCACGTTCTTGCTGTGCGACGAGCCCACGGGCGATCTCGATCGGAAGAGCGCGGACGAGGTGGTCGAGCTCCTGGACCGGCTCGTCCGCGAGTACGGCAAGACGGTGCTCATGGTCACCCACGATCCGCTCGCCGCGAAGCGCGCCCACGTGACCCGTCTCCTCGAGAAAGGCGCGCTCGTGGACGCATGAAGTACGCCCGGCTCGTCGTCGCCAATCTCTTCAGGAAGAAGACCCGCACCACCCTGACCGTCGGCTCCTTCGCGGTCGCCCTCTTCCTCTTCGGGCTCCTCATGGTCGTGCACGGCGCCTTCTCGCAAGGCGTGTCGGTGGCGGGGGCGGACCGGCTCGTGGTGGTGAACCGCGTGTCGCTCATCCAGCCTCTTCCCCTCGCGTACCGCGAGCGGCTGCTGCGCATTCCGGGGGTGACGCAGGCGACCTTCGCGAACTGGTTCGGCGGCGTCTACCAGGACGAGCGCAATTTCTTCCCACAGTTCGCCGTGGACACGCAGGGCTACCGGCAGATGTTCCCCGAGTTCGTCGTCGACGACGAGGAGTGGGCGGCCTTCCTGGGCGACAAGGAAGGCGCCATCGTCGGGCAAGGGCTTGCCGAGCGGTTCAAGTGGAAGATGGGCGACCGCATCCCCGTGCGCGGGACGATCTATCCGGGCACGTGGGAGTTCAACATCCGCGGCATCTATCACGGCCAGCGGGTCCAGGACGACGTCACGCAGTTCTGGTTCCGCTGGGACTATCTCGACGAGCGCACGCCCGGGCGCAAGGGGATCGTGGGCTGGTACACCGTGCGCATCGGCAATCCCGACGAGGCCACGGGCATCGCCAAGGCCATCGACGAGCGCTTCGCCAACTCGCCCTTCGAGACGCGGACGGATACCGAGAAGGCCTTCGCGGCGGGCTTCGTCAAGCAGATGGGCAACATCCAGCTCCTGATGATGAGCATCGGCAGCGTGGTGTTCTTCACCCTGCTTCTCGTCACCGGCAACACCATGGCCATCGCCGTCCGCGAGCGCACGCGCGAGCTGGCCGTGCTGAAGGCCATCGGCTTCTCCGGCGGCTTCGTGCTCGCCATGGTGATCGCGGAGACGATGGTGGTGGCCGCCGTGGGGGGCGGGGCCGGCCTCGGGCTGGCCAAGCTCCTGACCCTGCGCGGGGATCCCACGGGCGGGCTCCTGCCCTTCTTCCATCTCTCGGGGGAGGCGATCGCTCTCGGGTTCGCGCTGGCCCTGGCCGTGGGCCTCGTCGCGGGCTTTCTCCCCGCGCTCTCCGCCAGCCGCCTGCGCGTGGCCGCCGCGCTCCGACGGGTCTGAGATGGCCATCCCGCTCGCCTACAACCTGCGGTCCTTGCGCGCGCGGTGGACATCGACGGTGGTGGCCGTGCTCGGCATCGCCGGCACCGTCGGCGTCTTCGTGGCCATGCTCTCGCTCGCCAAGGGCTTCGAGGCCACCCTCGTGGCCTCCGGCTCGCCGCTCAACGCGATGGTTCGTCGCGCCGGCGCCACGAGCGAGATGGACAGCGGCGTTTCCATCGACCAGATCCGCGTGGTCGAGGACGCGCCGGGCATCGCGCGTGTGCCCGGCCTCGGCCTGCTCGTGAGCCCCGAGGTCGTGGTGGTGGCGGCCTTCCCCCTCAAGGGCCGAGAGACCGACGGGAACGCGCAGGTGCGCGGGGTCTCGCCCAGGGCCCTCGACGTGCGACCGAGCGTGAAGCTGGTCGCGGGCCGGATGTTCCGGCCGGGGCTGACGGAGCTGGTGGTCGGCAAGAACGTCGCCGCGGCCTACGAAGGCCTCGATCTCGGCCAGACGGTGCGGTTCGGGGGCGCCACGTGGACGGTGGTGGGCGTCGTAGACGCCGGGGGAACCGCGTTCGATTCCGAGCTCTGGTGCGACGCCACCGTGCTCAAGCAGGTCTTCCAGCGGCCGGCGGGCTCGTTTCAGTCGGTGACGGTGCGGCTCGACTCACCGGCGGCGTTCGACGGCTTCAAAGCCGCCCTGACCTCGGACCCCCGCCTGACCGTGCAGGTCGATCGCGAGGTGGACTACTACGCCAAGCAGTCGCAGCAGCTGACCATGCTCATCACCGTGCTGGGCAGCATCGTGGCCGTGGTGATGGGGATCGGCGCGATCTTCGGCGCGCTCAATACCATGTACTCGGCGGTGACGGAGCGGGCGCGGGAAATCGCCACCATGCGGGCCATCGGGTTCGGCGCGGGCAGCGTGGTCGTCTCGTTCGTGATCGAGGCGCTGTGCATCGCGCTCGTGGGCGGCGTCCTCGGCTGCCTCGTCGTGCTACCCCTCAACGGCCTGACCACGGGGACCATGAACTGGCAAACCTTCTCCCATCTCGCCTTCGCCTTCCGGATCACCCCGGCCCTCATGGCCTGGGGCGTGGCCTTCGCGCTGCTCATGGGCCTGGTGGGTGGTGTCCCTCCCGCGCTCCGCGCGGCGCGGGCGCGTGTGGCGGTGGCCCTCCGCGAGCTGTAGGAGCGAGCGCGTCTTCGCGCGTTGCCAGGACCGCGAGCTAGATCGCCGGGATCCACACCCGCATGGCGCCCGGCTCACGGTTGGCCCACGCGTAGTAGGGGATGGCGATCAGATCCGCGGGCTGCCGGGGCAGTGACGAGCCGCCGCGGAGAGGACGAGAAAGCTGACCGCGCCACGAGCTGACGTCGACCTGGAATCCGGAGGCCTGCACGATCGTGATGCCGTCGAGGAGCTTGTTGTCGCGGCGGGCGGTCAAGGGCGCCTTCGTGTCGATCTGGAGATCGAGCAGCTCGCGCCCCGGGTGATCCGCCCCCTCGATGCAGTAGACGAGCGGCCCCCGCTCGATGGCCACGCATCCCCGCGCCGACTCGACGTGCGGATGGGCCTCGACCAGCCGGCTTTCCATCGCCAGCTCGATGTCGACGGTGTCCCCGCTCTTCCACTCGCGCTCGAGACGCAGGTAGCCGCTCCGACGGAGAAGGGCCGGCACCGGCGAGCCGTTGACGCTGACGTCGATTCCTTGCGCCCAGCCGGGGATCCGGACGTGAAGCGGCCAGGTCGCTCCTGACGTCTCTTCGACGGTCAGACGGACCCGACCCTCCCACGGATACTCGGTCTCCATCCGGAGGGCGGTCGGACGTCCCGCCTCGAGATCGGTCACGATCCGCGCGGGCATGTACTGGTGGATCTGCAGACCGGAGGCGTCGCGCGTCGCCACGTACTGGCCGAGCGAGGCGAAGAGTCGCATGACGTTCGGTGGACAGCAGGCCACGAGGTGCCATTCCTTGCGCCGGCACCCGCCGCGGCTCAGGTGCTCGGGCGCGCCATTGCTCGCGAGCGGGTTGACGTAGAAGTAGCGCTCGCCGTCGAGGGACACGCCGCTCAGCACGGCGTTGTAGAGTGTCCGCTCGATGAGGTCGGCGAACCGAGAGTGCCCGGTGGCCAGGAGCATGCGCCAGCTCCACATGATGCTCCCGATGGCGGCGCAGGTCTCCGCGTACGCGAGATCGTTGGGCAGCTCGTAGGGCTGACCGAACGACTCGCCGAGGTGGCGAGCGCCCGCGCCTCCCGTCAGGTACAGCTTGTGCCCGACGAGATCGTCCCACTGGCGGCCGAGCGTCTCGAAGAGGGCCTGCTCGCCCGTCTCCAGGTACAGGTCCGTGACTCCCGTCGTCAGGTACGTGGCGCGGACCGCGTGCCCCTCGATCTCCGTCGCGTCCCGCACGGGCACGCGGTCCTGGTAGTAGGCGGAGCTGTTGTACCGGCCCGGGCCCAGCCAGCCGTGGCCGCGCTGGTCGACGAAGAACCTCGCCAGGTCCAGATAGCGGCGCTCGGCCGTCGCGCGATACAGCTCGACGAGCGCCATCTCGATCTCCGGATGCCCGGGCGTGGCCGCGCGCTTGCCGGGACCGAAGACCCGGTCGATGTTGTCGACGCAGCGCCGGGCGACGCGCAGGAGCCGCTCGTCTCCGGTGGCGCGCCGATGCGCGACGGCTGCCTGGCACAGATGCCCGGCGCAGTAGAGCTCGTGACCGTGCGCGAAGTCCGTCCAGCGCCGCCCCGGCTCGGCGACCTGATAGTACGAGTCGAGATATCCGTCGTCGCCCTGCGCCGCCTCGACGAGGTCGATGGCGGTCTGCATCGAGGCGACCAGGCTCTCGTCCGGGAGCCGCGCGATCTCGTACGCCGCCGCCTCCAGCCACTTGTAGACATCGGAGTCCATGAAGACGGGCCCACGATACGTGGCCGTGGAGCGGCCGGCGGCAATGCGGAGGTTCTCGAAGTTCCCCGCCGTCTCGAGCATGCGGTAGCCGTGGGGAAGGGCCGACTGCCGGTTGACGGCCTGGCGCCTGGCCCAGATCCCCCCGCTGATCGTCACCTCGTGGAGGCCCATGGTCCGCCACATCGCCCGCGGGCTCTCGCGCGTGTCGAGGGGGCCCGCCCAGCTCGTCTTCGAGGTCGTCATCCGGCGCGCTCCATGCCCTCTGGTCTCAGCGGATCACGCGGGGCGCGCGGCAGGTCTGACGGCGAATGAGCTCGAGGCCCAGGGGCTCGTCGGATCCGTCCATCGGGGCGCCCGTCATCAGGGCGAGAAGCCGGCGGGCCGAGGCCTGGCCGAGCTCGTAGCGCGGGACGCGAACCGTGGTCAGCGCGGGCCTGAGCAGGCTGGCATAGGGCACGTCGTCCCAGCCCACGATGGAGAGATCGCGCGGGACGGCGGCGCGCAGCTCGCGGCAGGCCTGCAGGACCCCGATCGCCATCACGTCGCTATGACAGGCCACCGCGGTGGGGCGATCGGCCATGGCGAGGAGCCGCTGCCCCGCGCTCTGGCCGCCCTCGAGCGACGTGCTCTCGCGGAGGATCCACGACGGCTTCGGGTCGAGTCCCGCCTGCCGGAGGGCGAGGCCGTACCATGCTTCGCGATTGCCCGCGCGATCCTCCTCCCGGGAAGGCACGACGAGCCCGATGCGGCGGTGTCCGAGCTTGGCCAGGTAGGCCACCACCTCGGCCGTCGCCGTCTGCCCGTCGACCCAGACGGCGGCGACGTGTCGTCCCTGCACGGTCCGGTTGAGGAAGACCATGGGCACGGCCGACCGCGTGGCGAGACGCGAGAGCTCGTCGGGGCTCGTCTGGGGGGCGGCGAGGATCAGGCCATCGGTGTCCCGCTCGAGCAGGTGCTTGACGTTGCGCAGCTCCCGCTCGGGATCGCGCCGGCTGCTGGAGAGGATGAGGCCATAGCCGGCCGGCGAGAGAACGTCCTCGATTCCGCGCACGACGTCCGAGAAGAACGGGTTCGCGACGTCTCCCATCACGAGCCCGATGGTGTTCGTGCGGCGCCGCGCCAGGCTGCGGGCGGTGTGGCTGGGACGGAATCCGAGCTGGGAGATGGCCCGCTCCACTCGCGCCCGGGTCTTCGCCGAGGTGTAGTCCTCCCTGTTGATGACGCGGGAGACCGTCTGGTGCGAGACCCGCGCGGAGCGGGCGACATCGCGGATGGTCGGCCGATTCGGTCGTGGCAGCATCTTGAGGATCCCGCGCCAGCGCGCGAGATCGTCCGCATGCGCCGCTCGCAGGCTGCGAGCACCCTAGCAGGGGCTGCGTCGGCGTGTCAATCGGCGGGGCTTCCGCTGTTGACACTGCTCCCGTCGTTCCACTATGGTGTGACCGGTCACATACCGGACGGGCTTCGAGGCGCCGGCCGTGCCCGCGCGCCCGAGACCGGGAAGACGGACCACCCATCCCCTCGATGAGGAGGACTCGACATGCCGGCACGCCGTCGGACCGTATGGCTCGTCTCCCTGCTGCTCCTTCTCGGGTTCTCCGGATGCCTCGTCGTCGGGCCGGCCGCCGCGCAGACCGTCGACGAGATCATCAAGCGGGGAAAGGTCGTGATCGGTGTGAACACGACCACGCCCATCTTCGGCCTCATGGACAAGGACGGCCACCCGGAAGGATATGATCCCGACGTCGCCCGGCTGGTCGGGAAATATCTGGGAGTGCAGGTCGAGTTCGTGTCCGTGACGGGAGCCAATCGCCTGCCCTTTCTGCTCACGAACCGCGTGGACATGGTCGTCGCCCTCTTCGGGATCACTCCCGAGCGCGCCCAGCAGATCTGGTTCTCCATCCCGTATGCCACGGAGGCGGCGGTGCTCGTGGCGCCGGGGAGCCGCAACATCAAGAGCATCGACGATCTCGCCGGATTGCGCGTCGGTGTGCCCCGCGGGGCGATGCAGGACCTCATCCTGACCCCCGTGGCCGCGTCCAAGAAGATCAACCTCATGCGCTTCGACGACGAGGCCACGGGGCTGCAGGCCATGGTCTCCGGGCAGATCGACGTGGTGGGAACGGGACTTCTCGTCAATCGAACGCTGAACCGCAACGATCCGGGCAAGAACTACGAGGTGAAGATCGTGCTCCGCCCGCTGCACTTCGGCATCGGCATCCGCCGCGGACAGAGCGACCTGCTGCAGTGGCTGAACACCTTCGTGTACACGATCAAGAACAACGGCGAGCTCGACGCCATCAGCCGGAAGTGGCGCCAGCTCCCTCTCGAGAACTTGCCGGTCTTCTGATTCGGGACTCGTCCTTGGCCCGCGGCCGGAGAGCGCCATGAACTATCGCCGCCTGGGCGAGAGCGGTGTGGAGGTCTCGACGCTCTGCCTGGGCGCCCTCATGTTCGGGGATCAGACGAGCGAGGCCGAGGCGCTGCGCATGGTGCACCACGCGCGCGACGTCGGGGTCAATTTCATCGACACCGCCGATGCCTATGCGGGCGGCGAGTCCGAGCGCGTGGTGGGCCGGGCCGTCGGTGAGGACCGGCACCGCTGGGTCGTGGCGACGAAGGTTGGCACCGCGCTCCCACCTCATGGTCCCAACCGCCGCGGCTCCGGCCGGCGCTGGGTGCTCCAGGCCGCCGAGCAGTGCCTGACCCGGCTGGACATGGACCATGTCGACATCCTCTATCTGCACCTGGACGACCTGACCACGCCGCTCGAGGAGACCGTCCAGGTCATGGGCGATCTCATCCGCCAGGGCAAGATCCGCTACTGGGGTATCAGCAATTTCCGCGGCTGGCGCATCGCCGAGATCGTCCGCCAGTGCGGACTCGCGGGGACGCCACGCCCGCTGGTGGGGCAGCCGTACTACAACGCGATGAACCGGATGCCCGAAGTCGAGTACCTGCCCGCTTGCGCGCACTACGGCATCGGCGTCGTGCCGTATAGCCCGCTCGCCCGCGGCGTACTGACGGGAAAGTATTCGGCGGAGGCGGCCCCGGATCCATCGACGCGAGCCGGACGCAAGGACAAGCGCATGCTGGAGACGGAGTTCCGGCGCGAGTCGCTGGCCATCGCCCAGACGATCAAAGCGCATGCGGAAGCGCGAGGGGCGACCGCCATCGGGTTCGCCGTCAACTGGGTCCTCGCGAACCCCATCGTGAGCTCGGTCATCGCCGGGCCCCGGACCGAGGCGCAATGGGCGACGTATCTCAAGGCCGTCGAGGAGCCGTTCACTGCTGAAGACGAGGCATTGCTCGACCGCCTGGTGCCGCCCGGCCATCCGTCGACGCCCGGGTACACGGATCCCCTCTATCCCGTCCTGGGCCGCAACGCGTTTCGTCCGTGAGAATCACGCGAGGTAGATGACGAAGAAATTGCAGGCGGCTCAAAAAGGTCCAGATGCGAGGCGGCGAGCGCCGCGGCCCCCGAGGCGTACTCTCTGTACGTTGAGGGGCGCCGCGGCGCACGCCATTTTCTGGTCACTCGGCGGAGACGCCACAGGTCGAGCTGTAGGTCTCTTCGCGCAAGCGCTCATCGCCGCAGATGGGCCTTTTTCAGCCGCCTGCTGACGCGTGGAATACGTTTTCCAGTTCGGCATTGTGTGGCGGGACATCGACACACTCCTGCTCGGAGCCTGGCTCACCGCTCGCCTGTCCGCCATCTCCATGGTGCTGGGGCTTGTCGTCGGGGTCGCGGGGGCGCTGGCTCGAGCCTCCCGCTTCCGGACGCTTCGCGCGATCACCCGCGGCTATGTCGAGGCGATCCGGAACACGCCCTTTCTCGTGCAGGTCCTCTTCGTCTATCTCGGCCTGCCCTCGCTCGGCATCCGTCTGACGCCCGGCCAGGCCGCCCTCCTGGCCATGGTAGTCAACCTCGGCGCCTACGCGACGGAAATCGTGCGTGCCGGCATCAAGGCCGTTCCCGCCGGGCAGATCGAGGCGGGCAAGGCGCTCGGCCTCTCGCCGTGGCACATCCTCCGCCTCGTGATCTTCCTGCCCGCCCTCCGGGCGGTGTTCCCGGCCCTGGGCAGCCAGTTCATCCTCGTCATGCTCGCCTCCAGCGTCGTCTCCGTCATCTCGGCCGAGGAGCTGACGGCCGTCGCCGACACGCTCGTGGCGCGCAATTTCCGATCGTTCGAGGTCTATCTCGTGGTCGCCGCCTTCTACCTCGCCATGTCGCTCGGATTCCAGGCCGCCTTTGCCGCGATCCATCGCGCCTTCTTCTCGCGGTGGGCCATGGCGGACACGCGATGATCCGCGAGTTCACCTTTGACGAGTTCTGGTTCCTGGTGCTGGCCGTGCGCTGGACCATTCTCCTCTCCGCCATCGCCTTCATCGGCGGTGGCGCCGCCGGCCTCGTCATCGCCATCCTCCGGATCTCTCCGAGGAAGCCTCTGGCGCGGATGATCGCCGGGTACATCAGGGTCCTCCAGGGGACGCCACTGCTGATCCAGCTCTACCTCGTGTACTTCGGGGCCAGCCTCTTTCACATCAGGAGCGATGCCTGGACGGCGGCGGCGCTGGGGCTCATCCTGTACGCGAGCGCGTTTCTCGGCGAGATCTGGCGCGGATGCATCCAGGCCGTGCCCCGCGAACAATGGGAAGCGGCCAACGCGCTGGGCCTCGGGTACCTCTCGCAGCTTCGCTTCGTCATCCTGCCCCAGGCGCTGCGCATCGCCCTTCCGCCCACCGTGGGGTTCCTGGTCCAGCTCCTCAAGGGAACGTCCCTCGCCTCCATCATCGGCTTCACCGAGCTCACGCGCGCGGCCCAGATCGTCAACAACGCGACCTTTCGCCCGTTCAGCGTCTACGCCACCGTGGTCGTCCTCTACTTCGCCCTGTGCTGGCCGCTCTCCGTCCTGAGCGAGCGCCTGGAGCGCCGGCTCGAGCATGTCGAGGCGCCCACGGCCGCCCTGGTGATCTAGCCCGAGGCGGCGGGGAAGTGGTTGTATTCTTGACGATGCTTCCCGATGGTGTAGGATGGTGGCTCTCGAATCGACCCTCGTGTCAGGAGCCCGAATGAAAGTCGCCGTCGAAGAGGTCAGTTCCTGCAAGCGCAAGCTGCAGGTGGAAGAAGGTCCCGACGTCGTCCGCGCTGCGTGGCAGAAGGCCTTCTCGCGCGTCCAGAAGGAGGCGCGCCTGCCCGGCTTTCGCAAGGGCAAGGTGCCCTCGAGCATGATCAAGCTCCACTTCGCCGACGAGGTCCGCCAGGAAGTGGCCCGCCGCCTCATCCCAGAGATCTACCGCCAGGCCCTCGCCGAGACCCAGATCAAGCCGGTGGAGGAGCCGGATCTCCAGCAGGTGAGCCTGGAGGAGGATGCGCCCCTCAAGTTCGAGGCCCTGGTCGAGATCAAGCC
Source organism: Candidatus Methylomirabilota bacterium (assembly GCA_035635755.1). GTDB lineage: Bacteria > Methylomirabilota > Methylomirabilia > Rokubacteriales > CSP1-6 > AR37. The sequence goes on from DASQAK010000162.1 coordinate 14,292, forward strand.
CGCCATCACGCTCGGGCAGTACACGGGGCTCAGCGTGAAGCACACTCCCAAGCCCTTCGAGGAACGCGAGGTGGACGAGACCCTCGAGCACCTGCGGGAGCAGCACGCGGAGTTCCGCACGGTGGAGCGCGCGGCTGATCCGGGCGATCTCGTGCTCATGGACTACACGCTCACGCCCGAGGGCCTGGAGCCGCGCAGCGAGAAGGGCTATGGCTTCGTCATCGGCTCGGGCGGCGTCATGCCCGAGATCGAGGAAGCCGTGATCGGCTTGAGCGCGGGCGGGGAGCGTACGGTCAATGTCCGCTTCCCCGACACGCACCAGATGGAGTCGATGCGCGGCAAGGCGGGGGTGGCGCAGGTCAAGGTCAACGAGGTCAAGGAGAAGATCCTCCCTCCGCTGGACGACGAGCTCGCCAAGACGGTGGGCCAGGTCGACACCCTGGACGCTCTCAAGGCCGAGGCGCGCAAGGGGCTGCAGACCCGGCGCGAGAGCGAGAACCGGCGCGCCCTCGAGGAGGCCGTCACGGACGCCCTGCTCGCCATCCACCCCATCGAGGTGCCCGAGGCCCTCGTCCTCCGGCAGGTGGGCCATCTGATCGAGCACACCAAGGAGCGCATGCGGCGGCAGGGGATGGATCCCGAGAAGCTGCCCTGGGACTACGGCAAGCTGCTCCAGGAGCTGCGGCCGGGGGCGGAAAAGGCCGTCCGGCGGGCCCTGATCCTGGAGGCCATCTCCGACAAGGAGGGCCTCAACCCCTCCGAAGCCGACATCGAGACGGAGATCGAGAAGATCGCCGTCGCGAATAACCGGCCCGCCCCGGCCGTGAAGCGCATGATGGACCAGAGCGGAGACCTGGCGGGCCTGCGCCACTCCCTGGGCGAGGCCCGCACGATGGATTTTTTGATCTCGAAGGCTTCCGTGGCCGCCTAGGGTAAACTGGCCACATGGCAAAGAGGAGACGTCCGATGGGTCTGGTTCCGATGGTGGTCGAGCAGACGCCTCGCGGTGAGCGGGCGTTCGACATCTTTTCCCGACTCCTCAAGGAGCGGATCATCTTCCTTCCCACGTATATCGAGGACGAGATCGCGAACCTCGTGATCGCCCAGATGCTCTTCCTCGAGGCCGAAGATCCCGACAAGGACATCAGCCTCTACATCAACTCGCCGGGGGGCTCGGTGACGGCGGGCATGGCCATCTACGACACCATGCAGTACGTCAAGGCGGATGTCGGCACGATCTGCATGGGGCAGGCCGCCTCCATGGGCGCGCTCCTCCTGGCCGCGGGGGCTCGGGGGAAGCGATTCGCCCTGCCGCACGCACGGATCATGATCCACCAGCCATTGGGCGGCGTACAGGGGCAGGCCACGGACATCGACATCCAGGCCAGGGAGATTCTCCGGATGCGCGAGGAGCTCAACCGCATCCTCCTGCATCACACAGGGCAGACCATGGAGAAGATCCAGCGCGACACCGACCGCGACTTCTTCATGACGGCCGAGCAGGCCAAGGAATACCACATCGTGGACGAGGTCATCTCCTCGAAGCCTACGCCCCGGGCCGTCCCAGAGGCGGCGATGGCAGGCAGGCCGTAGGAGAAGTCGGATGGCCGCGCGCACGCGCGAAGGCACCGGGACGCTCAAGTGCTCGTTCTGCGGCAAGAGCCAGAACGACGTCCGCAAGCTGATCGCCGGTCCCACCGTCTACATCTGCGACGAGTGCATCGAGCTGTGCAATGACATCATCGCGGAGGAGTGGGAAGAGGAAAAGAGCCGGGACATCCGGAGCCTCCCCAAGCCCGCCGAGATCAAGAACGTGGTCGACCAGTACGTGGTCGGGCAGGAGCGGGCCAAGAAGATCCTCGCCGTGGCCGTGCACAACCACTACAAGCGCATCGAGGCCGGCTCCGAGACGGGCGGGGGCGAGGTGGAGCTGCAGAAGGCCAACATCCTCCTCGTCGGCCCCACGGGCTCCGGCAAGACCCTTCTCGCGCAGACGCTGGCCAAGATGCTCCACGTGCCCTTCACCATCGCCGACGCCACCACCCTGACGGAGGCGGGCTATGTCGGTGAGGACGTGGAGAACATCATCCTCCGGCTGCTCCAGTCCGCCGACTACGACGTGGACAGGGCCCAGCGAGGCATCGTCTACATCGATGAGATCGACAAGATCGCGCGCAAGAGCGAGAACCCGTCCATCACCCGCGATGTCTCCGGTGAAGGCGTCCAGCAGGCCCTCCTCAAGATCCTCGAGGGCACAGTGGCCAACGTGCCGCCCCAGGGTGGGCGCAAGCATCCCCACCAGGAGTTCATCCAGGTCGACACCGCCAACGTGCTCTTCATCTGCGGGGGCGCCTTCGTGGGGCTCGACAAGATCGTCGAGAGCCGGATCGGCAAGACGGGCATGGGCTTCGGCGCCGAGGTCAAGAGCCGCGAGGACCGGCGGGTGGGCGATCTCCTCGCCATGGTGCAGCCGGAGGACATGCTCAAGTACGGGCTCATTCCCGAGTTCGTGGGGCGCCTTCCCGTGGTGGCCACCCTGCACGACCTGGACGAGGCCGCGCTCGTGCGCATCCTGCGCGAGCCGAAGAACGCCATCATCAAGCAGTACCAGAAGTACTTCGACCTCGAGAAGGTGCGGCTGAAGTTCACGGACGACGCGGTGGCCGCGGTGGCCCGCGAGGCCATGAAGCGTGGGACAGGCGCGCGGGGGCTGCGCGCGGTCCTGGAAGAGGTCATGCTGGAGGTGATGTACGAGCTGCCGTCCATCCCGGGGCTCAAGGAGTGCATCGTCACCCGCGAGGTCATCCTCAACCGCGAGCGCCCCATCCTCATCTCGGAGCCGAAAGAGCAATCCGCCTGAGCGTCACCCCCTGACCGTCATCCTTTGACGGGGTGTCTCATCCACACGTTGGCTTCCTCGTAGCGCCCCGTATTGCGCCTCACGTCGATCTTGATCGGCTGAAATGCGCCCGGCACCACGTAGGTGCCCGTTTCCAGGAAGCGCAGCCCCGTCCATTCCTCCCAGTGGGCGACGGTGTCGGTGATGACCATGGCCTTGGGCGCCACGCGCAGGATCTCGGCGCCCATCCGCTGGTGGACGCGGAGCCAGGGGTCGAAATGCGTGCCGTCGGCGCGGGCCCACGTGATGTAGCGCTCCATGGGCGTGAGGGGATAGAGATGCTTGAGCGAGGGTCGCACGGGGGCGATCAGCGTCTTGAGCCCGTGCCGCCGGGCGAGCACGGCCATGGCTTCGATGACCTTCGTGCTCAGCCCGCGGGCCCGCTGCGACTCGTCCACGATGGCGGCCAGCGCCGAGAGGGCCGTCGCCTTCCGGCCCTCTTGCTTCACGGCCAGACCCCGCTCGAGGATCTCCGTGATATCAGGCGGGAGATCCGCCGCCGAGCCGTCGCAGATCAAGGGGATGGTGTTCGCGACGGCCACGAGGGTGCCCGTCTCGTCCCAGACTCCGAACTGGAAATCGACGAAGTCGGAGTAGAGGTGGGAAAAGAGGCCGCCCGTACCGTCCCCCTCCCAGAGAAACCGGGGCCAGGCCTGGCGGTGGAAGTCATTGAAGCGCTCCCGGAGCGCCGGCTCGTCGCTGAGGGATCGCACCTTCAATTCCATGCCCGAATGATCGCCGAAGGACGCCCGCTAGTCCATCCGTCGCCAGCCCTTTGACTGGACGAAGAATCAAAGCTTACGCGCGGGCGATCTCCTCGCGCGTGGCGACGTGGTCAGACATCGAAGCGGGAAGACTCACGATCGGGCGATGCCGGGAACAGACGAACCCACGCGGGACCAGGCGTGGTGGATGACCGAGCGGATCTGATCGATGGAGAAAGGCTTGCCCAGCACAAAATCCACGCCGTTCGCCTTCGCATCTTCAGGACCCAGACGGTCCAGGTAGCCCGTCATGAGCGCGATAGTGGTGCCTGGCCAGCGCTGCTTGAGTCGATTTGCCAGCTCGAGTCCGGAGATGCCGGGAAGGCCGACGTCCACGATGACCAGGTCGAACTTCCGTGTCTCGAGCTCGACGAGACCGGACTCGCCATCCTCGCAGCACACGACCGTGTGACCGTATCGGTCGAGGAGCTCGCGAAGCACCTCGCGCACTTGGCTCGAGTCGTCCACTACCAGGATTTGCGCTCCCGGCGCGATCTGCGGCATAGATGGGGAAGGGGTGGCTACGGTCGTGGCGGGAGCGATCTTCGTCGAGATGGCGGCAATAGGCAGGCAAATCGTGAAGGTGCTGCCCTTGCCGAACTTGCTTTCGACCATAATCTCGCCGCCGTGTCGGTCCACGATGGCATACGCTCCGCTCAGCCCGAAGTCCCGGCCTTTCTCCCGCTTTGTGGTGAAAAAGGGATCGAAGATTCGGAAGCGCACCTGGTCCGGCATTCCCACGCCGGTGTCCGCCACGTGGCAGAGCACGCGCTGCCCGTCCGTCTCGGTGCGGAACGTGAGCTTTCCGCCGTCAGGCATGGCGTCGAGGGCGTTGACCGAGATGATGGTGAGCACGTTGCGGAGCTCCGCGGCATCGCCTGACACCAGGGGCACGTTCCCCATCTCGGCGTGAACCTCGCCTTCGATGCCTCGCGGCGCGAGCTGAGCGCTCCAGCGAGCACGGATCGAAGCGACGATCTCGGACACCAGCTGGTTGAGATCCGCGGGCTGGAAGGGACGGGCGGGGCGCGTACGGCTGAAATCCTGGAGACGCCGGACAATCCGAGTGCCTTCGAGCGCCACACGCTCGATCATCCGGACGGACTGTACGACCCCCTGATCCTGCGCGTCTGCCGCAAGGATCTGGGCTCGCGCCAGGATGCTGGAGAGGGTGTCGGTGAAGTCGTGAGCCACCTCGCCGGCCATCTCGCGGAAGGCGGTCAAGCGCTCCTGCTGCATCTTCTGCCGATAGGTAGCCACCAGCGCTTCGAGGTGAGCTCGGAGCTCGCCGATGTCCGATCGTCCCGGCGTGTCACTCTGCCGCACGGCCACCAAGCTGGACTCAGGAGTCATGTGCCTTCCTACGCAATCAACTATGCGATAGCCTCGCCTCACGGGCGAAGGGACTCGTTCGGGGCGGACCCTGTAATTTTTGTACCGCGTCGGTGACCAGTTCTTTCATCTCGTCCAGCAGCTTCGCCGCGGCTTCTTCGGCTTCCGCCCGTTCCAGTTGTAGCTGGTCGTTTTCCGCATGCAGTCTGCCAACTTCCTCTCGCAAGGCATCCCGCTCTTGCTGCGCCGCCGCTGCGAGCCCGTTTGCCTGTTCCGTCTCCGTGCGCAGCCTTGCGACCTCCTCGCACACCTTCGTGTACTCGCGCTGCGCGGACTCGGTGACGGCGCGGTGCCGGGCGCTTTCTTCGCTGAGATCCGTGATCACCTTGATCACGTCCCTCATCTCGTCGACCCACTTCGTCAGGGGTTTCTGGCTCTCTGTGCGGGGGGCCTCGACCGAGCCGTCCATTGGGCTTCTCCTTGTGTCGCCTGGCGGAGCTGTTCGCTCCCCGGACGAGGTTCGGCGCCTGGGGTGCGCACCCTCTAGACCAGCAATGGCGATGCCATGAAGTAACGTCCAGAGAAACGCCCACTTAGCCATTTCGGGTTCCGCAACTTCACAGGAATTGTCAGCGGCAGAGGACCGGTTGCGCACTTTCGCTGCGCGGAGCGGCTGCGCGGACGTCCTGTCAATTCCGTGCCAGAATGACGTCCGAATGACCGCTGCCCGCCCACTCGACTCCATTGGTCTCGGCACCCTCTACGTCGTCGCCACGCCCATCGGAAACCTCGAGGACATCACCCTGCGCGCCCTCCGGATCCTGAAGGAGGTGGGCCTCGTCGCCTGCGAAGACACACGACGCACGCGCACGCTGCTGACCCACTTCGGCATCCACGTGCCCGTGACGAGCTACTTCGAGCACAACAAGGCGACCAAGGGCGCGGCCATCGTCCGGAAGCTCGCGGAGGGCGTCTCGGTGGCGCTCGTGACCGACGCGGGCACGCCCGGCATCTCCGACCCCGGATTTCTTCTCGTGAAGGAGGCGCGCGAAGCGGGCATTCCCGTGGTGCCGGTGCCCGGCCCCTCCGCCGTGGTCGCCGCCCTGTCGGCGGCCGGCGTCCCCGCCGATGCCTTCGTGTTCGACGGGTTTCTTCCCGTCAAGCCCGGCCGGCGCGTGCACCGGCTGGAGGCACTCCGCGGGCTCGAGACCACGGTCGTCTGCTACGAGTCGCCTCACCGCATCCTGGCCTCGCTCGAGGCGATCGGGCAGGTCTTCGGCGAGGTCGAGATCATCGCGGCGCGCGAGCTGACCAAGCAGTTCGAGGAGATCATTCGCGGGACGCCCGCGGGGCTTCGCGAGCACTGGGCAAAGGGCCCGGTGAGGGGAGAATTCACCCTCGTCATCCCGTACTCGAAAGCTCGGTAGCCGCCCCTTCCGGCTGCTCGCAAAGGTGCTATCGTCGGTGTCGTCACGAATGGGAACGGAGGGTGTCATGACGGAACGCTCAGACCGGGCCTCGGGGCACATGAGGCGCAAGCACCGTCCCGCCGCGCCGCTGGTCTTGCTCTCCCTCTGGCTTCTCGGCGTGGTGGTCGGATGCGCCCAGGTCGCGGTGGCGCCGAGCTGGACGTACCGTGAGTTCCAGGAGGTGACGTTCGATCCATTTCCCGGGATGAGCTTTCACGGACGGCCGGTCGAGCTCACGCCCGACGAGCTGAAGGGCCGCATCGTGTGGAACTTGTGGTCGGGCGACAACGCGGGGTTCTGGAACTGGCTGGCCATGAACGCCTACGGCGCGGGAGATCTTCTCAAGGTCGTCGCGTGGCGTCGCGACCAGCGGTTCGAAAAATTCGGTGTGATGAACCAGCCGGGCTACGGGAGACCAGCGCAGCCCGACGAGCATGGTCTCTTCATCGACGTCCCCCGCGAGCCGCGCTACGACTTCGACATGCGGATCGACACCCGCACCTACGGGCGGTCCAGCGGCATCATGGGGTTGCGGCTCTTCCCGAATCCTCGCTTCGACGCCGCGGCGCGGGCGCATTGGAACGCCAAGAAGTACTTCGAGGATCCCGAGTACTACAACGACAAGAATCTGGTCCGGCCATACATGGTCGGCATGGCGTGCTCGTTCTGCCACACCGGGCCCGATCCGGCTAACCCACCCGCCAACCCCGCCGAGCCAGAGTACGAGAACCTGAGTGACCACGTCGGGCAGCATTTTCTCAAGGTCTGGGAAGTGTTCGGCGTCGGCATGGCCCCGGACAACTTCGTCTATCAGATTCTGAAGTCAAACCCACCCGGCACCCTCGACACATCGTTCATCGCCACGGACTATCTCAACAATCCAGGAACGATGAACGGCATCTTCGAGATTGCCGGCCGGTTGCAGGGGGCGGTCGCGGAGCGCGTGACGGGTGGCGCCCTCGACCTGCGTGGCGTGAAGGATCCCCAGGTCACGCCGCGCGTGCTGAAGGAAGGCGCCGACTCCGTCGGCTTCGAGGCCGCCCTCAGCCGCGTCTATCTCAACATCGGCGAATACTGGGAGGAGTGGATCCGCCACTTCGGGCCGATGCTCGGCATCAAGAAGCAATCGCCGATCGGGGTGAGCGACGCCCAGCGGCTCTCTCCACACTGGAACTGGAGCGAAGCACACTCCCCGGCGCTCGCCGCGTACTTCGTGCGGGTTGCGAAGCCGGTGAAGCTCGCGGCCGCACCCGGGGGCACACAGTACCTCACGGCAGACGCTGCCCTTCTCGATAGGGGCAAGCGCGTGTTCGCCCAGCAGTGCGCGAGCTGCCATTCGAGCAAGCAGCCGCCCGCGGGCGTCGACCCGCGCTCGCCGGAGGGGCGGCGGTGGTTCGCGGATGCGGTGATGCGGCCGGACTTCCTCGACGGCAACTTCCTGGGGAGCGAGGTGCGCTACCCCGTCACCCTGATCAAGACGAATGCGACCCGGTCGGTCGCCTCGAATTCGATCCGGGGCCACGTGTGGGACAACTTCTCGTCGGAGACGTACAAGACCCTGCCCGCCGTGGGCACCATCCAGGTGTGGGATCCGTTCACGGGCAAGGACCGACCGTGGGAGGTGCCGGGAGGTGGCCGCGGCTACTACCGCCCGCCGTCGCTCGTCAGCGTCTGGATGAGCGCGCCGTTCTTCCACAACAACGCGCTGGGCAAGCACGTGCACGGGGTCACGACCGCCGAGCGGATGGAGGCATTCAACGACGCCGTGGCCAAGCTCCTGTGGCCGGAGCGTCGTCTGGGCAAAGACTCGATCTGGCGGACAGACGTGGAGAGCTGGATAAAGATTCCGCGATCGTATCTCCCCGACGCGCTCGGCGCGTATGCCGACGCGAAAGGGAGCGTGAACATCGGACCCATCCCGAAGGGCACGCCCATCAACCTGCTCGCCAACACGAATCTGGAGCTGGGCGGGTTCGCCAAGGATGCGCGTCTGGCCCAACTGCTCTTGCGCACGATCGACGCCTTGAAGGACATCAAGCGGGATGGGCTGACGGGCGATGCAGCGACCCAGCGGCTCATGACGCTCGTCCCCAATCTCTATGAGCTGAACTCGTGCCCCGACTTCGTAGAGGACAAAGGGCACTACTTCGGCACTGATCTGCCCGACGCCGACAAGCGGGCCCTCATCGAGTATCTCAAGACAATGTAGGTAGAGGAGCGGTCATGGGCAGTCCGGCACATCCGGATTTCGACTACATCGTGATCGGATCCGGCGCGGGGGGCGGCCCGGTAGCGGCGAACCTCGCCAAGGCCGGCCACAAGGTATGCTTGATCGAGGCGGGCCAGGCGCCCGAGTCGCCCGCCTATCCGGTGCCCGCCTTCCATGGGTTCGCCACCGAGGATCCTGACCTGTCGTGGGCGTTCTTCGTGCGGCACTACGGAAATCTCGACCGATCGCGACTCGACTGGAAGTTCCGCTCGGAGAAGGACGGCGTCTTCTATCCGCGAGCGGGGACCCTCGGCGGCTGCACCGCCCATCACGCGATGATCACGGTCTATGGCCACGGCAGCGACTGGGACCACATTGCCGAGCTGACCGGAGATCCTTCCTGGCGCGCGGAGCGCATGCGCACCTACTTCGAGCGACTCGAGCGTTGCGGATATGTCGATCGCCCGGGGTTGGGCCAGCCGAACCCGACGCGCCACGGCTACGAGGGCTGGCTGAGTACGACGGGGCCCGACCTCACCCTGGCCCTCGGCGACGCGGCGCTCGTCGAGACATGCCTGGAGGCGGTCAAGGTGGCGTGGGCGCAGGGGCTGAGCGGGGTGGTCCCCGACTTCCGGCCGCGAGACCCGAACGACTGGCGCGAGCCGCAGTTCCAGGGGGTGTGCTTCGCGCCCCTGTCGACGCTGGGCGGCCGCCGGACCGGCACGCGCGAGCTGATCGACGCGACCAGGGAGACGTATCCCGACCGGCTCGTCATCCGCATGAGCAACCTCGCCACGCGGATCCTGTTCGACGCCGACAAACGCGCCATCGGTGTGGAGTGCTGGGAGGGCGAGCACCTCTACCGAGCGGACCCCAACGCGTCGGCCGGCGACCATGAAGTGAAGGAATACTATTGCGCGCGCGAGGTCATCCTCGCGGCGGGCGCCTTCACCTCACCGCAGCTGCTCATGCTGTCCGGGATCGGGCCGGCTGCGCATCTCGAGGACAAGGGCATCCGGTGCCTGGTCGACCGGCCTGGCGTCGGCGCCAATCTCCAGGACCGCTACGAGGTCGGTGTCGTCTCGGAGATGAAGGAAGACTGGAAGATCCTCGCCGGCGCCACCTTCGCGCCTCCGCTCCCGAATCAGCCGGGCGACCCTTGCTATGTCGACTGGCAGAACGGTCGGGGTGTGTACACCACCAACGGCTCGGCGCTCGGGATCGTGAGGAGGTCGGGCCCCGGCCAGTCCGATCCCGATCTCTTCATCTTCGCGGTCCCGGGTCGGTTCGAGGGCTACTACCCCGGGTATTCCAGGGAGTCGGTGCGGAAGAAGAACCTCCTGACCTGGACAATCCTGAAAGCGCACACGCAGAACAGGGGAGGGTTCGTGCGGCTACGGACAGCCGACCCGCGGGACGTCCCCGAAATCAACTTCAAGTATTTCGACGAGGGTACCGACGGGGCCGGGACCGATCTGGAAGCCGTCGTCGACGGCGTCGAATTCGTACGGAAAATCTGTGCGCACAACCGCGCCATCAAGGCGGAGCTCGTCCCCGGGCCTCAGGTCGGCACGCGGGAAGAGATCGCGCGGTTCGTGCGGGACCACGCGTGGGGACATCACGCGTCGTGCAGCAATGCGATGGGCCGAGCCAGCGACCCGAATGCGGTTGTCGACAGCGCCTTCAGCGTGATCGGGGTTCAGAACCTGCGCGTGGTCGACGCCTCCGTCTTCCCGCGCATCCCGGGCTTCTTCATAGTCACCCCGATCTACATGATTGCCGAGAAGGCGAGCGAGATCATCCTGGACAAGGCCCGGGGGGGCTGACCGGCGCGCATCACCTCTTCCTGCGCGCTCGGGGAGAAGACACGTGCCGGCTAAGTATCTGGTGCCTATGCCGATGTTCTCGTATCCCGTATACTAGGAGACCATGTCGATCCCCAAAACCTTGACCATCGCCGGCTCTGATTCCGGCGGCGGCGCGGGCATCCAGGCGGACCTCAAGACCTTTTCGGCCTACCGGGTATTCGGCATGTCCGTCATCACGGCGGTGACGGCACAGAACTCCGTGGGCGTGCAGGGCGTGGAGAACCTCGCGCCCGCCTTCGTGGCCCGCCAGCTCCGCTCCGTGCTCGAGGACTTCGGGGTGGACGCGGCCAAGTGCGGCATGCTCTCCGTGGCGCCCATCATCGAGGCAGTGGCCGGCGTGCTCGCCGAGCATCCCATCGACAAGCTCGTGGTGGATCCGGTCATGGTCGCCAAGTCCGGCGACTCGCTCCTCCAGCCCGATGCCGTCGAGGCGCTCATCCGCCACATCCTGCCCCTGGCCCTCGTCGTCACGCCGAATCTGCCCGAGGCGGAAGTGCTGAGCGGGATGACGGTGTCGAACCGCGAGGAGATGGAGGAGGCCGCGCGGCGCATCGGCAAGCTCGGCGCGCGGCACGTCCTCGTCAAGGGCGGGCACCTCAAGGGCGATGCCGTGGACATACTCTGGAACGGGCGCGAGGTGACGGCCTTTCAGGCCCCGCGCGTCGAGTCGTCCAATACCCACGGCACGGGCTGTACCTTCTCGGCGGCCGTCGCGGCCGGGCTCGCGAAGGGCCGGCCGCTCGGGGAGGCGGTGCGGGAGGCCAAGGCCTACGTCACCAAGGCCATCCGCGAGGGCTTCGCCCTCGGGCGCGGGGTGGGCCAGCTGCGACACTTCCTGGCGGAGTGGTGATGACCGACGAGCAAGCCGGCTCCGATCCCGAGCAGGAGCGCGCCCTCGGCAAGATGTCGTTCATGGAGCACCTGGGCGAGCTGCGCACGCGCATCATGTGGGCGCTCGGCTCCGCGGCCGTGGGGCTCGTCATCGCGTTCTTCGTCACCGACCCCGCCATGCGCTTCATCTCCAAGCCGCTCGCCAAGCTGAATACCGAGCTCGTGTTCACCTCTCCCACGGAGGCTTTCTGGACCTGGATGAAGGTGGCCA
>DASQAK010000163.1:0-3508 GCA_035635755.1 Candidatus Methylomirabilota bacterium
CGACAGGAATATCGTCCGCGCACTCAGGAAGGACGGCATCACGGAGTTGAACCGGATTCGGATTCAGCGGATGCTCGCCAACGAAACATATCTGGGCCGACAAGTCTTCGGGAAAACCAAGAGCGTGACCGCAGGCGGGGCGGCCAATGCGCAGGTGAAGCGCGCGAAAGAAGACTGGATTGTGACCGAGATCCCCGGTCTACGCATCATCTCGGATGCGCTCTGGCAGAAAGTCCGGGCGCGCAAGGAGCAGACGGCGGCGGCCTACGCCAAGGGCAAGGCCAAGGACACGCCGAGCGGACTCAAGTCGAAGTATCTTCTGAGTGGCATCGGCCGATGTGGCGAGTGCGGGGCCGCCCTCACGGTCAGCAACGTGACGAAGGGCAGGGACAAGACCGCCTACGTCTACTACATCTGCTCGCGTCGGTCTGACGGAGGCGTCTGTACGAATTCCAAAGGCGTGCCGATGTCGGCACTCGATCAGGTCGTTCGCAAGGCGGTGGTGGTGGATCTCTGCTCTGATCACGCCCGACTGGATACGCTTCTGACGGAGTACTACCAAGAGCAGCGCCGCCTGCGTGAAGGTGCCCGCAAGGCGAGCCCCAACCCTGAGATCGAGATCAAACGGCTGAAGAAAGAGATCGGACGCCTGGTCAACGCCATCGCCTCAGGGGCCGGGAGTACGGCCCTGGGGGCCGCCGTGGCCGAGAAAGAGGCTCGCATCACGGCCCTCAAGGCCATTGCCACGCCCACCCCCGAGCCTACAGTCGTCTCAGGGAAGGACCTGCTCATGCGACTGTGGAAAGACATGAAATTCGGCGGGCAGCCTCTCACGAAACTTCAATCGGAGGCGGCATGGCACGCCTGGCAACAGGGCCTGCGCCTGGCTGATGACGCCTTCGTGCGGAGGCTCCTGGGTGAGCTAGGTGTGAAGCGGATTGCCGTCCATCGTCGAGTGAAAGGATGGGAGATCGAAGGGATGGCCGATCTGAGTGGCCTTCTCGGCGGCGGCTCCCTGACCCTCCCCACCGTGCCGGGCGGCACCGGCTCCTCGAGCTCGCCGAACTCCTGCTTCATCAAGGTGTAGATCTCGCGCCCGATCTTGCTGCACGTGGCGGCGAGCATGCCGAGCACGGTCACGTACTCGGCCTGGTGATCGCCGATCGTGCGCGCGGGCATGGGCATGGCGCGCATCCCGAGGCGCTCGGCCATCTTCTCCTGGGTGGCGAGGCCCAAGGCTCCCAGCGAGGCGAGCGTCCCCGCGCCGCCCCCCAGCATGGCCACGAACACGCGGCCCTCGCAGCCGCACAGACGCTCCACGTGGCGGCCCAGCTCGTCGATCCACACCGCCACCTTGAAGCCGAAGGTCGCGGGCACCGCGTGCTGGCCGTGCGTGCGTCCCGGGAGGAGGACGTCCTTGGTCCGCTCGGCGAGGTCGGCGAGCGTGGTCAGGATGGTCGCGAGCTGACGCAGGAAGATGTCATGGGCGCGCCGCACCTGGAGGAGCTGGCCGGTCTGCGTGACGTTCTGGGTCGTGGCCCCCCAGTGCACGTAGCCGCCGGCGTCGCCTTCGCAGGCGCGATCCAGCTCCCAGATCAGCGGCACGAGCGGATGCCCTGTGCGGGCCAGGCCTGCCCGCACCGCCTCGAGGTCGAGGTACGACACGTGCGCCTTGCGGGTGATCTCGCGGGCGGCGCCCTCGGGAATGATGCCCAGCTCGGCCTGCGCCTGCGCGAGGGCCGCTTCGACGTCGAGCCAGGACTGGAAGCGCGCGGCCTCGGTGAACAGCGCCCGCACGCCAGGGTCGTCGATCCGGAGAGAGGTCGGCTCTTCTTGCATGAGAGCGATGTCGCACGGCGATCACGGATTGTCAACGAGGCTGGGCCGACCCCAGGCGGGCCGGGACTTGACCAGCGGCCCGGGCCAGGGCAGATTCAGCGTGGGCTCGGGGGATGGGCGGCATCTCCGCGAATCGATGGGGGGTGCCCCAGGCATCCCAAGAGCGAACGACCACCCCAGGAGGGCGAGGACCACATGGCGAACGTGACCGTCTACACGAACATCGGCTGAGGCCCCTGTCATCGCGCGACAGAGTATCTGTCGCAAAAAGGGGTGCCGTTCGTGGAGAAGAACGTAGGGAAGGACCCCCAGGCTCGGGAGGAGCTGATGGCGATCGGCATGACCTCCCTCCCCGTCATCATCATCGGCGAGACGCGGCTCGCCGGATTCAACCCAGCCAAGATCGACGAAGCGCTGGCCCAGGCCCAGGGATGAGCGAGCCGGCCAAGCCGTCGCAGGCCAACATCGACAAGATGTGGAACTACGCGCGCAAGTACGCGGAGAAGTCCGGCACCTCGCTGCACCCCGACGTGGGTGTCACCGAGACCGTGGTGGAAGGCCTCGCGCGTCACATCGAGCAGGTCGGGCGGCCTCTCTGCCCGTGCAATTTCTACCCCGACCCCCAGGCGGAAGCCAAGCTGCGCCGCTGGATCTGCGCCTGCGACGAGATGCAGAAGTGGAAGTACTGCCACTGCCTGCTCTTCGTGGCGCCCGACGGCCGGCCGATCACCGAGCACCTGCCCGAGGACCATGAAGGGCGCGCCGCCTACGGTGTCGTCAAGGATCCCCACCCCGACAAGGGACGGGCCACGGCGCGCGTCCTCGAGCGGCAGAAGACCGAGGGCGCCGGCGAGTAGCGCGGCAGGTCGCGCTCCCCCTTGGGGAGCAACAGAGTGCCGACTGTCGCATTGCAAGACCTGACCCCTATCGCGTCCGGAGGATCTCGCGTGCCGCGTTCCAGCCCGGCGCGCCCATGACGCCGCCTCCCGGGTGCGCGGCGGCCCCGCAGAGGTAGAGACCCTTCAGGGGAGTGCGATAGCCGGCATAGCCGGGCACGGGCCGGAACGAGAAGAGCTGGCCGGGCGTCATGGCGCCCTGGAAGATGTTGCCGCCCGTCAGATTGAACGTGCGCTCGAGATCGAGCGGCGTCAGGACCTGGCGGGCCAGCACCGAGCGGCGAAAGTTCGGCGCGTACTCGTCGAGCAGATCGAAGCACCGGTCCGCGAAGCGGGCGCCGATGTCGTCCCAGCTCGACTCCCGCAGCGCGTAGGGCGCGTACTGCACGAAGATCGACATGAGGTGGCGGCCGGGCGGGGCCACCGTGGGATCCACCACCGACGGGATGGTGCACTCGAGGACGGGGCGCTCCGAGGGGCGGCCGTACTTGGCGTCGTCGTAGGCGCGCTCGATGTAGTCGAGGCCGGGACAGACGTGGATGGTGCCCCGATGCTGTGGTCCCGCCTCCACGCCCGGACACGCACGGAAGCTCGGGAGCTCGGCGAGGGTCACGTTGATCTTCAGCGAGGCGCTCTCGTAGCTGATCCGGTCCACCGCCGCGAGAAACTCCGCGGGCAGGGTGTCGGGCTCGAGCAGGCGACGGAACGTCACGTGAGCGTCGGCGTTGCTGGCCACGAGGGGCGCGCGGAATTCGTCGCCCCCGGCCAGCGCG
>DASQAK010000164.1:0-10294 GCA_035635755.1 Candidatus Methylomirabilota bacterium
CTCCTGCACCGCGGGGAGCTTGAAGACCTCGTCCACGGGCCGGGCGGGGCTGGAGGGCGCCAGGGGCGCCGCCATCTCCGTCCCGCTCGCCGCGTCGTCGACCACCAGCGAAGGCTCGAGCGCGCTCTCCTCGTACGCCTCGGCGATGGCATCCGGAGGCTCGGCCAGGGCCTCACGCGCGGCGGCCGGGGCTGCCGTCGCGTCTTGACGCAGCGAAGCGGCCGGGCGGGTCGGGGTCTTGTCGGCCACCCCGGAACCAGCCTCGAGCAACGCCACCTTGGAGACCTTGCGTACGAAGCGCTCGTCGCCCTTGAAGGATGCTGTGACCCAGGCGATCGTGATCTCGACAGCACGGGCGGGTTCCACCTCGCGCGCGCCCAGGCAGAGGACATTGGCGTCGTCTTCCTCGCGGGAGAGGCGGGCGGCCTGCGCGTCGTGGCAGAGGGCGGCGCGGATACCGCGCAGCTTGTTGGCCGCGATAGAGGCGCTGGTGCCGCTGCCGCACATCAGGATGCCCGCGTCCACGAAGCCCCGTAGCACGGCCTGCCCGACCGCGCGGGCATAGTCGGGGTAGTCCACGGGATCCTTCGAAAAGGTGCCGAGATCGAGCAGGTCGTGACCGGCTGCTTCGAGGGCCGAGGTCACGTGCTCCTTGAGGGGAAAGCCGGTGTCGTCACAGCCGATGGCGATTCGCATGGGCTCCTTATTCTCTCAGGAGAGGCGTGGCCCGACAATGATGTCATACAGGTGTCGCTGGCGCCCCATGGCGGCGGCGTACATGGCGTGGCGGCGGCCATCGGGCGCGACGGTGCGGCCGGGGGGCAACGCCGGAGGCTCGGGCACCCCGAGGGTCTCCAGGGCCAGGAGCGCGGCTCCACGGCCCGAGGCCTCGGCCAGGGCGGAGATCTCGAGCGGCCGGCCCAGGACATCGGCGACGATGCGGGCCCAGGCGGGGGAGCGCGCGAGCGCGCCGCCCGTGGCCACCACCGTGTGGTCCGGCGAGGCCAGGGGAGCCAGGAGCTCGTACACCGCTCCCAGACGATAGGCAACCGCTTCGAGGAGGGCGCGGAGCATGTCGGGCGCAGTGGTGGCGAGACTGAGCCCGGTGAGCGCGGCGCGAGCGTCCTCGTGCCAGCCCGGGCTCCGTTCCCCGGCGAGGAAGGGCAGGGCCGTGAGCCCGTGCCCGCCGGGCGCGGTCGCGGCGAGCGCCTCCTCGACGGCTCCGTCAGGCTCCGGCAATGCGAGCACGCGACGCGCCCACGCCCACACGTTGCCGCCTTCCGACGTCGCGCCGCCGACCAGGTGGCGCCGGGCGTCCACGCGATAGTGCCAGAGCCCCCACGGAACGCGGGGCGCGGCCTCTGTCACGAGCCGGAGGGCGGCCGAGGTCCCCAGATTGAGGGCGACGCGATCGGGCCCGATGCACCCCGAGCCGAGATTCGAGCAGGCTCCGTCTCCGGCGGCGGGCCGCCACAGCGCGTCTTCGAGGGCGGGCCAGCGACGCCGCCATGGAAGCTGCAGTCCCCGGACCGGCGCGTCGTCGATGGGCGGCAGCTGACGGGCGGCCACGCCGGCTGCCTCGAGCATGGCGGGATCCCAGACGGCGCCCGACTGGTCGAGGAGTCCCGTGCCCGAGGCCATGGACAGGCTCGAGGCGAGGCGCCCGGTCATCCGCAGCAGGAGGTACTCGGCGAATCCGCAGATGGTGGCCGCGCGCGCGAGCCGCGCGGGATCTCGCTCGCGGAGCCAGGTGAGCTTGGCGGGGAAGAAGGTGGCGTGAAGCGGCGCGCCCGTGCGCGCGTGGATCGAGGCTTCGTCGAGCCGAGCGCGGAGAGCCCTGGCGGCCACCGCGCTCCGGGTGTCGGCCCAGGTGAAGACGGGCGAGAGGGGAGCGCCCGCTCCATCGAGCAGGAGCAGGCCGTGCCAGAAGGTCGACGCGCCGATGGCGGCAGGCGGCTCGGTGGCGCCGGCGACACATCGATCGATGGCACCCGCCACCGCCTCCAGGAGATGGTCGGCGTCGAGCTCGACGCCGCCATCGGCGGTGAGGACGGGCTCATACGGGACGCTCGCCTCGAGGCCGGCGATGGGGCGGGCGGCCGCGTCATAGCCGACGGCGCGCGCGGAGCTCGTGCCCACATCCAGCGCCAGAACCCACATGGGTGCGGTATATTCTGGGCTATCCGGCGCGCGAGCGGGCACGCTTTTTCGCCGCCGCGCGAGGGAAAGCGAGGAGCCGAATGGCCGAGCCGGAGTGGGAGCTATTGACCGTGCAGGGGCTGTCGATGACCGACGAGACGGCCGCCGAGTTCGTGGGCACGTTCGTCATCCATCGGGACGGCAGCGCGGAGCCGGTGGAGCAGGTGCGGCTACGAGTCAAGCGGAGCGTTCTCGAGGAGGTGTCGCGCACGCTGCAACGCCTCCTTACGCGCTCCACGAAATTTTCCCGGTAGCCCCGACCAAGGAGCGTGCCATGGCCACCATCACCGTGCTGAGCCCCGTGGGGGAGCTGCGCCAGGCAACCTTCGCCGTGCCCCCGCTGCCCCCCGATCTCCGCGGCCTCACCGTGGGATTCGTGGACAACACCAAGTACAACTTCGATCTCCTGATCGAGGGCATGACGGTGCTCCTCAAGGAGCGCTTCGGCGTCAAGGCCGTCGTCCACCGGAAGAAGGCCAATGCCTCGACGCCCGCGGCCGACGAAATCATCGAGGGACTGGCCAAGGATTGTGACGTCGTCTTCGCCGGCTCCGGTGACTGAGGCTCCTGCACGTCGTGGAGTCTCCACGACTCGCTGGAGCTGGCCAAGCGCGGCACCCCGTCGGGGCTCATCGCCACCACCGTGTTCCAGGGGCTCGCGACGAGCGAGATGGCGGCGCTCGGCGCCACCGCGCTCCCGCTTCTCCTCGTACAGCATCCGCTCGGCGGTGAGAAGCCCGAAGCCGTGAGCCGGCGCGCCCTGGAAGCCGTCGAGCAGCTGGCGAGCCTGCTCGGCTCGGCGTGAGGCGGCCGACCCCCGTTCCCGATCCTCGCCCTCGCGTGGTCAGGCCGGTCCGGGCCTGATGCCCGTCCCGCTCCTCGTCGTCTCCTCCGCGCTCTTCCTCTCGGGCGCGGCCGGGCTCGTCTATCAGGTGGTGTGGCTCCGCATGCTCGGGCTCGTCTTCGGTCATGCCGTGGACGCGCTCACCGCCGTGCTCGTCGCCTTCATGTCGGGACTCGCGCTCGGCAGCGCGCTCGGGGGCCGGCTCTCCTCCCGCGCGCGCTCGCCGCTGGCGATCTATGCGTGGCTCGAAGCGGGCATAGCGGTTTATGCGCTCTGCCTTCCCCCCGGGCTTCCCGCTCTCACCCGCGTCTCCCTCACGCTCCGGGACGCCCTCGGCCTTTCCTACGAGGGCTGGAGCCTGGTGCAGGTGGCCCTCGCTTTTCTCGTGCTGCTGCCACCTACGGTGCTCATGGGGGCCACGCTGCCGCTGGTGTCGCAGGCCCTCGCCTCGGGCGGCGAGGCGTCCGGCCGTCGCGTCGGCGCGCTGTACGCCGTCAACACCTGGGGCGCGGTCACGGGAACGCTGGCCGCCGGATACTTCTTGCTTCCTCCCCTGGGCAACCGAGTCACCGTCTGGATCGCCGCGGGTGCCAACCTGGCCGCCGCGGCCCTCGCCCTCACCATCGCGCGCCGGGGCACGGCGCTCGCCCCTCAGCCTGTCCTCTCCGCCCCCGGAGAGGAGGGTTCCTCTCGAGTGGCGTGGCTGATTCCGGCGGCCATGGCGGTCTCGGGGGCGGTGGCCATGGTCTTCGAGATCGCATGGACGCGCGCGCTCTCGCTCCTCCTGGGAAGCTCGACCTATGCTTTCACGGCCATGGTCCTTGCCGTGCTCATCGGCCTCGCCATGGGCAGCGCGGTCTATGCGTGGCGCTGGGGAAATCGCCGCGTGGGCCCCGCCACTCTGGGCGTGATCCAGGGAGGCGTGGGTCTCTCCGCCGCGGTCGTTCTCGCGAGCTTCGATCGCTTGCCGGATCTGATCCTGGCCGCGCTCCGCGTCTCCACGGTGCCCAGCTGGGTGGATCTCGTGGAGATACTCGTGAGCGTCTCCGCCCTCACCATGGTCACGCTCTGGATGGGCGCGGCCTTTCCGTGTGCCATCGCCGCGTGGGCGCCCGCGGGAGCCCGCGTGGGACGAGGTGTTGGGCGCCTCTACGCCGCCAATACCGCGGGCGCCATCGTGGGCGTGCTCCTGGGCGGTCTCGTGCTCGTTCCCACATGGGGGATTCACGGCTCGCTCAAGATGGCCATCGCGGCTACCCTGATGCTCTGCGGAGCGCTCTTCGTGGCGGGATCGGGCTCGACCATGAGGCGCAGCCTTCCCGCCGCGGCCGCCCTCGCCCTCGCGCTGTCCGTGGCGTTCCTGCCGGACTGGGATACGCGGCTCATGTCGAGCGCTCCCGCCGTCTACGCGCGCAGCTATCTCCGAGCCGGGGCAGGCCGCCCATTGCGAGAGCTCGTGCGAGACCAGGAAGTCCTCTTCTACCGTGACGGGCGGAGCGGCACGGTGGCGGTGAGCCGAGAGGGAGGCCAGTTGTTCCTGCGCATCAACGGGAAGATCGATGCCGGCACCGTCGTCGACATGCCGACCCAGATCATGGCCGCTCATCTCCCGCTCCTCACGCATCCCGCGCCGCGGACGGTGTTCATCCTGGGCATGGGCTCGGGGATGACCGCGGGCGCGGCCGCCCGCCATCCCGTCGAGCGCGTGGACGTCCTCGAGATCGAGCCGGCGGTGATCGAGGCGTCGCGCTTCTTCCGGGATTTCCACGGTGACGTCCTCCGCGATCCGCGCGTTCGCGCCACGATCGGAGACGGGCGGAATTTTCTGCAGGCCTCGTCCACGGCGTACGACGTGATCATCTCGGAACCGTCGAATCCGTGGATGAGCGGCCTCGCGGCCCTCTTTTCCCGCGAGTTCTTCCTCCTCGCTCGCGAGCGCCTGCGTCCGGGCGGCGTCATGCTCCAGTGGGTGCAGAGCTACAACCTGGCCCCCGAGCATCTCAAGATGGTGGTCGCCACCTTCAGGGAGGCCTTCCCCGCCACGAGCATCTGGGAGCCGACGCCCGGCGATTTCCTGCTCCTGGGCCGCGTCGACAGGGTGCCGCTCGACGCGCGCCGGCTGCGCGAGCGCTGGGAGGCGGAGCCGCGAGTGCGCGCCGACTTCGAGCGTCTCGGGATGGGCGGCTGGGCGGGCCTGCTCGGCCTCTTCGTCCTGGGCGAGGATGACGCGGCCCGGCTCGCCGTCGGCGCGGGGCTCAACACCGACGACCGATTGCCCCTCGAGTTCGGCGCTCCCCGCGCGCTCTATCTCGAGACCTCGGTGCCGAATCGCGCGATGGTCGCCTCCTTCCGAAGCGCCGACCTGCCCGCCTTGACCCCGGAGAGCGCGCCGCTCATGGATCAGAGGGCAAACCGGTACTGGGCGGGCGTGGGGTGTCTCCGGCGCGCGGATCCCGCGGCCGCCCTCGCACACTTCGAGCGCGTGCTCCAGCTCGATCCCACCCATACGCCCGCAGCCATCGCGGCGGCCATGGCGGCGCTGCAGCTCGGCCGTCCCGCTCCGGCCCTGGACTTCGCGCGGCGCGCCCTCGCGCGGCCGCCCGCTCCCCCCGCCGCGCTCTTCCTGGCCGGCGTGTCGGCCTGGTGGCTCGGCCGTGGCGAGGAGGCGGGCAGCTATCTCGAGCGCGCCTCCGCCCTCGAGCCGGGCAACGCGGAGTTCCGGGAGACGCTTCGCCGCTTCAGGAGCGGTACACTATCTCGCTGAGCGGTCATCACTCGAGAGAGGAGTCTTCCCGTGTCCGATGCCGTCGCCGCGGTTCGCGATCTCCAGATTCCCGAAGACGAGGTCTACGGCGAGTTCGTCAAGCGCGATTGGTGCGATGGGCTGCCCATCGTCCCTCCCACACCCGAGCGCGTGAGCGCCATGCTCGGGGGAGCCGATGCCTCTCGGGTGCTCGGCAGCATGCCTCCTCTCTGGCGGGAGGCGAGCGTGGGGAAACTCGCCGTCAATGCCGTCATGGCCGGGTGTGACCCCGCGTACTTTCCCGTCATCGTGGCGGCGGTGCGCGCCCTCCTCGAGCCGGCCTTCAATCTCTACGGCGTGCAGGCCACCACCCATCCCGTGGCTCCGCTCCTCGTGGTCAGTGGCCCCGTCGCGGGCACCATCGGGATGCATGCGGGCTCGGGGCTCTTCGGCCCCGGCTTCCGCGCCAACGCGACGATCGGGCGCGCCCTCCGGCTCATCTTGATGAACGTGGGCGGAGGCTGGCCGGGGCGTCACGACATGGCCACGCAGGGCAGCCCCGCCAAGTTCTCCTTCGCCATCGCGGAGCGCGAGGACGTCTCGCCGTGGCCGCCGCTGCACGTGCGCCTGGGCTTCAAGACCGAGCAGAGCGTGGTCACCGTCTTCGGCGGCGAGGCGCCGCACAACGTCAACGATCACGTCGCGACCACCGCGGCGGGCATTCTCAACAACGTGGCCGACGTCGCGGCCACCCTGGGCTCGAATGTCGGCTGGTACATGGCGCAGAGCCAGCTCCTCGTCGTCCTGGGCCCCGAGCACGCGGCCACGGTGGCCGCCGATGGCTTCGGGGTGGCGGATGTCCAGCGCTTCGTCTTCGAGCACGCGCGCATTCCCCTCGGCCGGCTCAAGCTCGGCGGCATGTGGGGCATGCATGACTGGCCGCTCTGGATGCAGAAGGTCACGGACGAGGCCGCCCTCCTGCCCATGGTGCTCGCGCCCGAGGACGTCTACGTGCTGGTGGGCGGCGGATCGGGCAAGCACTCCTGCGTGGTGCCCAACTGCTGCTTCAGTCGGGCCGTCAGTAAACTCATCGAATAGGAGCAAACGGGTCAGCTGCTCGACCCGCGGGCGCCGGAGGCTCTGCGAAGGCGCCGCCGGGGAGGAGCAGAAGGCACGGTCGAGCTGCCCGACCCGCGGGCGCCGGAGGCTCTGCGAAGGCGCCTCGAGGTGCAAACTTAAGAGAGGGATTGGTGAAAGAGAAGACGCTCTGGTGGGGGGTGCTCGCCATCTGTCTCGGCCTCGCGGCCTGGACCGCCGACGATGCGTGGCGGCGAATCGGGACGCCGCAGCCCGGCTTCGGTGTCCTGCGTGTGCTCCTCGTGGGAGTTGGAGGTCACGAGACGAGCGCGCTGCAGCCATTCGATCTCGTGCGTGCCATGAACGGCCGGCTCCTCACCTCCGGGCAGGAGGTCCAGGACGAGGTCCGGCGCCACCCGCCGGGGACGGTCTTCCACTACCTCGTCAGCCGCCGCGGTCAGCTCGTGGAAGAGGACATCCCGAGCCGGCCCCTGACCGTGCACAGCTTCAAGCGCTTCCTGCTCGAAGCCCTTTTGCCCGGCCTTCTCTACCTGGGTCTCGGCGCCGCCGTCCTCATCCTCAAGCCGGGCGCCCCCGAGACCCGCGTCTTTCTCGCCTTCTGTCTCACGTGGTTCTCGACGAGCACGCTGTACGGCGACGCCGTCATGCGGTACCACTTCGACTGGATCTTTCTGACCGCCTGGGCTTTCTCCCCCGCCGTCTACCTGCACCTGGCGAGGGTGTTTCCCGAGCCCCACGGCGTGGCGAGGCGATTCCCGCGGCTCATCATGGCCGCCTACGCCCTCTCGGCGGTGGACGCCTTCTTTCTCCAGGTCCCCCCGCCCGGGATTCCGCTCGCCGGCACCTTCGTGGTCCCGTTCATCACGGCGATCTACTGGGGCGCGGCCATGGTCGTGCTCGTGCTCTCGCTCGCCACCACCGCCTTCCGGGGAGCCACCGCCATCGGCCGGCAGCGTGGACGGGTTCTCCTCGCGGGGTTCGCCATCGGACAGCTCGTGCCCGTGCTGGGGACGGCGTGGGAGATCGTGTCGGGCATGCGTCTGCCCGTACTCAACGCGCTGTGGCGGCTCAATCTGCTCTTTCCCGTCGCCGTCGCCTACGCCATGGCCCGCTACGATCTCTTCGATCTGCGGGGCATGCTCCGCATCGGCACGATCTACGGCATCATCACGGGCATCGTGGTCGCGGCCTACGCGGGCGCCATCGCGGGCATCGCCGTGGTGTTCGGCCAGCTCGAGGCCGACGTCAATCCCATCTTTCCCGCGGCGGTGGTGGCCCTGGCCGTGGTGCTCTTCCTCAACCCCGTCTATCTCCGCACCCAAGCCCTCGTCGACCGCATCTTCTTCCGCCAGCGCCTCGACGTGCGTCGATCGATGGAACAGCTCGCCGATACGATGATCACGGCCCTCGACCTCGATCGCATCGCCGCCTCCATCAGCCGCACGGTGGACGAGGCCTTCCATCCCGTCCGCCAGACGCTCGCCATTCTCGACGAGCCCCGCGAAGGCTTCCGCGTTCTCTCGGGCAGCGCGGGGCCCATGGGCGCGGGCGGGTTCATCTCTGCCGACTCATCGCTGGCTCAGCACCTAACCCACGAGCGGCTGCCGCTCACGCGCGCCCGGCACAAGGAGGATCCCGAGCTCGAGTCCTGCCGCGACCTCTGCGTGGCCCAGATGAGCGCGCTGGGTGTCGAGCTGGTGCTGCCTCTGGTCTTCCGCGACCGGTTGACGGGCATCCTCGGCCTCAGCGAGAAGCGCTCTGGCGCCGCGTATTCCACGGACGACCTCCGGCTCCTCCGCACCCTCGCCAACCAGAGCGCGGTCGCTCTCGAGAACGCCCGGGCCTACGCCGACCTCCAGGACGCCAACCGGGACCTCGGCCGCGCCCTCCGTCGCGTGGAGTTGCTGGAGTCCATCCGGGCCAACCTGTCGAAGTTCGTGCCGCGCACGGTGCGCGAGCTGATCGAGCGGGCGCCGGAGGCGCCCGCGCTCGCCAAGCGCGAGATGGACGTGACGGTGCTCTTCGTGGACATCGCGGGCTACACGCGTCTGGCCGAGCGTCACGATGCCGACCGCCTCAACGAGGCGGTGGAGCGGTACTTCGGGGCCTTCCTCGACGAGATCATGGGGCACGGCGGCGACATCAACGAGACGGCGGGGGACGGCCTCATGGTCATCTTCCAGGACGAGGACCCGGAGAGCCACGCGCGGGCCGCCGTGGAGACGGCCCTCGGCATCGTCCGACGTACGCGCGAGATCAATCTCGAGGTCAAGGACCTGCCCGAGCCCATCCAGCTCCACGTCGGCGTCAACTCGGGCACCGCCCAGGTGGGCGCGACCAAGCTCGAGGCCGCCGCGGGCGCACGCTGGACGTACACCGCTTCTGGTCAGGTCACCAACGTGGCGTCCCGCTTGGCGGCCCTCGGAACGGGGGATGAGGTCTTCATCGGTCCGGAGACCGCGCGGCGCCTCGACGGCAGCTTCCCGCTCGAAGACCTGGGCGTGCGGCCCTTGCGCAACGTGGAAGAGCCCGTGCACATCTACCGCCTCGCCGCCTAATCACCGGGCGGGGCTGGGTCGGGCATTCCCTCGTTCGCTCAACCTCCTCGCCTCGCGCGCCACACTAGCGAAGGCGCCTCCGCCTGGCCCCCCATCCCCCGAGACGGGGGTCGCTCGCTGCCCTGCTACGCAGGACGACTCGCGCGGCGGAGGCGCCCTGCGCTTCGGGGCGCGCTACGGCTCGTCGGATTCGCTCCCGAGGGAATGCCCAACCCAGCCCCGCCCTCCGCAATGCGTCGACGTGCGCGCGCCGCACGAAGCTCGCGTGGTCGTCCCAGCGATGGGGCACCGGGCGGCGGCGGGTGGGGCAGGGGGCATCCCCCGTGGACCCATATCTTCTGCGCGTTGTCGAAGCGAAGAACCGCAGTCTCGTGGCTCGTTACGAGAGGAAGGAGCGGGCTGCGAGTCAGTGTGGTCCGCGGGGGCCCCCTTGTTTAGGAGGGAGCCCACGTCGGCCACGCCCTCGAAATCCCAGGATTTACCATCCTTCCCCCGACGGACGACGATCCGATCGATGCCGAGCTTCCGGAGGGTCTGACGCACCTGGACTGGGTGACGCTGGTTCAACAGCACCCGAAACGCTGCGTAGCCGGTCAGGAAGGACTGCCGGTCGAGCGGCTTGGGCTCTGGCGCGGCCTTGAGCGCCTCCACCTTGGCCCGGCGCTCCGCGATGGCGGTGGCGATGTCCGATGATTCCTTGCCCGCCGCCAACGCGGCGACCAAGCGCCCGATCTCCGTCTCGAGCTGCTGAATGTGCTTCGCGGCATCAGGCCGCCCGGCCTTCTGTACCTCCCGCTCACGCTTGTTGCGTTCGTCGTTTTCCTGGATGAGCGTCCAGAGTCTCTCGCGATC
>DASQAK010000165.1:0-5999 GCA_035635755.1 Candidatus Methylomirabilota bacterium
TAGAAGCGCTCCGTCAGCCTCGGCAGATCGGCCTTGGGCACCCCGACTCCTGTATCGCGCACGGCGACCTCGACCATCCCGGACGGGAGCCGCTGCGCCTCCACCCACACGTGTCCCCCCGCCGGGGTGTACTTGACGGCATTGTCCACGAGGTTGATGAGGATCTGGGCGAGCCGGTCCCGGTCGGCCAGGACCTTGGGTATGTCTGCGGGGAGGCTCGCCTCCACCGTCACGCGGCCCGACCCGGCGCGGGGCTGGATGATGGCGAGGGCCGACTCCGTCACCTCGGTGAGATCGGCCGGCTCGATGCGAAGAGAGATCCGGCCGAGCTCGATGTTGGAGAGGTCGGTGAGGTCATCGGTGAGCCGGCCCAACCGCTCGGTGTGGCGGAAGACGATCTCGAGGAACTTCCGCGCGTGCTGGGGCTCCTCGAGGGCGCCGTCCAGGAGCGTCTCGAGATAACCCTGGATGGCGGTGAGCGGGGTGCGGAGCTCGTGGGAGACGTTGGCCACGAACTCCGTGCGCACCTGCTCGAGCCGGCGGAGCTCCGTGATGTCGTGGAGGATGATGACCACCCCCGGCTCGTCGCTCGTGAAGCGGAGGGGGACGGCATGCACCTGCAGGACGCGCTCCGAGGGCTCGGGCAGCTTGATCTCCCGGCTCACCACCTCGCCGGGCGCCGCGGCGCGGCTCTCGTTGAGGAGGCCGTGCAGGTCCACGTTGCGGATGACCTCGAGGAGAGGCCGACGCTCCACCCGCGTCTGGCCCAGGCCGAAGATTCCGCGGGCCCGCTCGTTCAGCAAGATGATGTGGTCGTGGCCGTCGGTGGCGATGACGCCCTCGACCATGGCGTCGAGGATGGCGGTGGCCTTGGCCTGCTCCCGCTCGAGATCGTCGATCTTCTCGCGCAGGCGCCCCGCCATGACGTTGAGGGAGCGGCCGAGCGTGCCGATCTCGTCGGGGGAGCGCACGGAGGCGCGCACCCGGAAATTCCCCTCGCTCATCTGGCGCGCCACGTCCTCCATCTCGACCACGGGGCGCGTCACCCGCCCCGCCACGAAGAGCCCGATGCCGAGCGCGACCACGAGGGCCACCGCGCCTCCTGCGAGCATGACGCCGCGGAGCGATTCGTAGGCGGGGGTGGCCGCCTCGAGCGGCGCGGCGAGCCGCAGGGCCCCCACCACCCGGCCGGACTCCGACACGGGCACCGCGACGTAGATGAGAGGCGCCCCCAGCTCGCTCGAGCGCCGTAGGTCTCGACCGACGCTGCCGTTGAGCGCGGCGCGGACCTCGGGCCGCGCCGCGTGATTGTCCATCTCGGCCACCTCGTCCGGGCGCCGCTCGGAGTCGGCGAGCACCCGCCCGTCGGGGGCGACGAGGGTGACCCGGGAGTTCGTGCGCCGCGCCGCGCGCTCGACAAAGGTCTGGACGCTCCTGGCCTCACCACCGGCCCGGAGGGTTGCGCGCGCCTCGTCCTCGAGCACCCGGGCCGCGGTGCCGAGCCGCGCCTCGATGGACTCGATGGCCACGCGCTCGAGGCCCCGAGAGAGATAGAGGGCCACGAGCATCATGGTCACCGCCACGAAGCCCACGAGGGTCAGGGTGAGCTTGAGGGCGATGCGGCTGCGGAGGGCGTGGATGATCCGGGCGAGCATCAGCTCTCCGGGTCCAGGCGGTATCCGACGCTCTTGACGGTGAGGATGCGGCGTCCCTCGGGCCCCAGCTTGACACGCAGCCGACGGACGTGCACGTCCACTGTCCGCGACTCGATCTCGTCCGCGCGCGAGTAGCCCCACACGCGGTCGAGGAGGAACTCGCGCGAGAGCACCCGGCCCTGGGCATCGGCGAGCGCGCTCAGCAGCTCGAACTCCTTGTGGGTCAGGGTCAGGGGCGCGCCCTGCACCGTCACCGTGCGGGTGCCGGGGTCGATGGCGAGGGCGCCGATGGCGATGGCGGCGGCGCCGGGAGCCGGCTTGGCTCGGCGAAGGACGGCGCGCACGCGCGCGAGGAGCTCCTTGGGAGAGAAGGGCTTGACGATGTAGTCGTCGGCGCCCAGCTCGAGCCCGAGGACGCGATCGACCTCATCGCCCTTGGCCGTGAGCATCACGATGGGCAGGGCGACGGTGGCGGGATCCTGGCGGAGCTTGCGGCATACCTCGAGCCCGCCCATGGCGGGGAGCATGAGATCCAGGAGCACGAGATCCGGGCTGGCGTGGCGGACCTGGCGCAGCGCTTCCTCGCCGCTGCTCGCGCTCGACACCTGGAAGCCCTCGCGCTCCAGGTGGAAGAGGACGAGGTCGCGGATGTCCCGCTCGTCCTCGACGATGAGCACGCGGCTCGCCATGTCGCCGCTATCTTACCAGCGGCGCGTCTCCCCCAGCTTCAGGATCCAGGCGCGCTCGGGCGGCACCGCGCGACGCGCGACCTCGGCGAGCATGCGCGCGGGCGGCTCGTCGAGTGGCTCGTCCGCGAGATCGAAGGTGCCCCAGTGGATGCCGAGAAGGGTCCGGCCCCGGAGGTCCTGGAAGGCCGCCACCGCCTGCTCGGGCGACAGGTGCACGAAGCGCATGATCTCGGGCGGCATGTAGGCGCCGATTTGAATGGCCGCGAGATCGAAGGGGCCCAGGCGCTCGCCGATCTCACGGAGGCCCTCGTAGTAGCCCGTGTCCCCGCTGAAATAGGCACGACGGGACGCGCCCACGATGGCCCACGAAGCCCAGAGCCGCGTGTTCGAATCCCAGAGGCTCCGCTGGGAGAAATGCTGGGCGGGGGTGCACACGATGCGGAGTCCGCGGTATTCGAATTCCTGCCACCAGTCGAGCTCGACCACGCGCATGATCCCCTGCCCCTCGAGCCAGCGCTTGAGACCGAGAGGCACCAGGAAGACCGGGTCGCGGTCGGCGGCGAGCCGCTTGACGGTGCCGAGGTCGAGATGATCGAAGTGGTCGTGGGACAGGATGACCACGTGGATGGGCGGCAGGTCCTCGAACGCGAGGCCGGGGGCCTGCAGACGCTTCGACCCCGCGAAGGAGACCGGACTCGCCCGCGGGCCCCAGTGCGGATCCGTGAGCAGGTTGACCCCGTCGAGCTGCAGGAGCACCGTCGCGTGCCCGATCCAGGTCACCGTGGGCTCGGAGCCATTGGCGCGCAGGGCGGCGCCGTCATTGGCCTCCCGCGGCATCTCGATCGTCCTGGACTTGGCCCAGGCACGCTTCCAGATGAAGGCGAAGCGCGCGGCGCCGGACGGTCGCTCGAAGGCCGGGTTGGTGTTACGGAAGCCGCCCTCGACGTGATGGGGGGGCTGGCCGGGCATGGGCTCCGTGCCGACCTTCGCGCAGGCGGCGGGAGCGCACACGGCAAGGAGGCAGACAAGGAGAAGCGACCGCGCGCGGACAGGCACGGTCAGCGAGTCTACCGTGGAACGCGACGGCGCGCGACGGCGGTCAGGCCGACTTGGCTCCGTTGCCGCCGTTCCCGCGGGCCACCGGCAAGAGCCCAAGCAGCCGGAGGCGCTTGCGCAGCGTGTTGCGATTGATCCCGAGCAGGCGAGCGGCCTTGAGCTGGTTGCCCGCCGATAGCTCCAGGGCATGGCGCAGGAGCGGGGTCTCCACTCTCGCCATGACGCTCCGGTACAGCCGACCGCTCTCCGCCGTCGCGGAATCCCGCACGACGATCGGGAGGACGGTGCTCAACAGCCGATCGAACTCCTCCGCATCAGCTCGGCCTTCCATGCTGGCTCCTTTCCGAGCCGCCTCCCCGTTGAAGCAGTCTCACGTCGCGAGGCTCGTGAGATCGAGCCTCGCCGTCTGCGCTAGAACTCCTTGTAGTGCAGGAACTTCGCGTCGATCGTGATCACGCCGCGCTCACCCTTCTTCTCCAGCGTCACCTTGCAGTCGATGGCCGAGAGGATGCCATCGCCCCACAGCTCGTTCGAGCGCTCGCGCAGGGCGTCCCCGTACACTCCCACCAGCTCCATGAGCCGGTACTTGAAGGGGTCCGTGGTGAGCGGGAAGTCGGTGCGCAGTGGCATGGCGGTGGTCGCCATCGCCGTCTCCGCGTCGATCCCGAGAGCCTGCGCGAGCGTCTTGGCCTCCTCGGCATTCAGCCGGTGCTGCCCGTGGAGGGCCGCCGCGATGTACATGGTGTCCTTGGTCCCGATGGCCTTGCCGAGGTCGTCGTAGGAGAGGCCCTTGGCCTCTCGGGCCTGCCGGATCTTCTGGAGCGCCGCTGCTCGGTCCATGGTGTGTCTCCTCTAGCGTGTGGGAATGAGCTCTCCCGCGGCGCGGCTCCCCTCGGGATGAGCCTCCGCCACGGCCTGCTCCTGGAGGTGGCGGGAGCGCTCCACGAGAAAATGGATGATGTGGCTACGCAGGCGCGCGTACTCGGGATCGTCGATGATGCTCGAGCGGAAGCGCGGCCGTGCGATCTTCACCTCCACGATCTCGGCGAGCCGCGCGTCGGGGCCGTTGGTCATGAGGGCGATGCGGTCGGAGAGGAGGATGGCCTCGTCGACATCATGGGTGACCATGAACACGGTGTTCCGCGAGGCCGTCCACATCCGCACCAGCTCTTCCTGGATGACCCCGCGGGTGAGGGCGTCGATCTGAGCGAAGGGCTCGTCGAGCAGGAGCACCTTGGGCTCCGTGGCGAAGGCCCGGGCCAGGCCCACGCGCTGCTTCATGCCCCCCGAGAGGGCCGACGGCCGCTTGTTCTCCGCCCCCGTGAGGCCGACCATCTCCACGTAGCGCTCCACCCACTCCTCGATCTTGCGCGACGGCCACGAAGGATAGGCGGACCGCACGGCCAGTCGCACGTTCTGGGTCACCGTCATCCAGGGCATGAGCGAGAAGTTCTGGAAGACGACCATGCGGTCCATCCCGGGGCCGCTGATCTCCCGGCCCTCCAGCACCACCCCGCCCAAGGAGGGCGTCTCCAGCCCCGCGATGATGTTCAGGAGCGTGCTCTTGCCGCAGCCGGAATGGCCGACCATGGTCACGAACTCGCCCCGCTCCACCCCGAAGGCGACGTCGCGGAAGACGCAAAGCTGTCCCCGTCCGTCGGGATCGGGAAAGAACTTGGTGGCGTGATCGATCTCGAGGAAGGCCATCGGGCGCGTCTATTCCGTGTAGGCGACCAGCTTGGCCACGCGGCCCAGCCCGAAATCGAGGAGCACGCCCACGAGCCCGATGGCGAGGATGGCGAAGATGACGCTGTTCAGCGCGAGGTTGTTCCACTCGTTCCACACGAAGTAGCCCACCCCCGTGCCCCCGATCAGCATCTCGGCGGCCACGATGGCGACCCAGGCGCTCCCGATCGAGATGCGCAGGCCGGCCAGGATGGCGGGGGCAGCGGCGGGCAGGATGACCTGGAAGAAGCGCCGAGGCCAGGAGAGCTGGAGGAGCCGCGACACGTTGAGGTAGTCCCTCTTGATGCTTGCCACCCCGAAGGCGGTGTTGGCCATGGTCGGCCACAGCGAGGACATGAAGATCACGAGCACGGCCGCCTGCCCCGCGTTCTTGATCGTGTAGAGGAAGAGCGGCATCCAGGCGAGCGGCGAGATGGGCTTGAGGATCTGGATGAAGGGATTGGCCGCCTTGAAGAGAGCGGGCGAGGACCCCAGGGCCACCCCAAGCATGATCGCCACCACGGAGGCGGCGAGATAGCCCATGGCGAGCCGGCCCAGGCTATAGCCGAGTTGGAGGCCGAAGCCCTTGTCGTTGGGGCCGCGGTCGTAGAAAGGATCGGCGAGCATGTGCCACGACGTCTGGGCGACGGCCACGGGCCCGGGAATGCCCGACCCCTTGCTTCCTTTCCCGCCCGCGCCCGCCAGAGCCTGCCAGGCGCCGAGGCAGACGACGAGGAGCACGAGGCTGTACACCACCGTCCTCACGCGCTCGCGCCGCGCCGCCGTCATGGCCATCAGGCCCGCTTGATGGCGAAGCCGCTCAGGTACTCGGCGGGCTTCGCGGGATCGAAGGTCTTCTGCTTGCCGAGCAGGA
>DASQAK010000166.1:0-9765 GCA_035635755.1 Candidatus Methylomirabilota bacterium
GGAGTCCGGCGGATCTCCTCCTCGCTCACGATCTCTTCCGCGGTGACGAGCACAGTGGCGGCCGCGCGGGAGATGTCGGCGTCCATGTGGGCATAGCCGTCGATCTGGCAATTGCCGAAGCGGTCCGCGCGGTGCACGTGCAGGAGGGCGACGTCGGGGAAGAGGGCGGGCACGGCGAGGAGCTTCTCGCCCGTATACGGGCAGTCGATGATCTTGGAGCCGCCCACGTCCACGAGGCTCGAGCCCAGCATGGTCAGGGCGGGCAGAAAGGGCACGCCCATGGCCGCCGCGCGGTAGCGCAGGCCGAGCCCGAGGTGGCTCCACTCTTCCACAGGCACGCGGCCCGACTCGACGTACTCGCGCACGATCTTGGAGAGGCCCCAGGGCAGGCCGATGCCCATCCAGGACGTCACGATCTTGTCCACGACGCCCGCGACCATGCACCACTCACCCTCGTAGCACATGAGGTTGCGCGAGATGCTGAGCCCCCGGGGGCGGCGACGAAGCAGGGCGCGGATGAGGGCGAGAGGCGTGCGCGAGAAGAGGCAGCCGCCGAAGGCGAGGTGATCGCCGTCCCTGATTCGAGCGACGGCGTCCTCGAGCGTGGTCAGCTTCTCGCCCGAGGTCTTGGTCTTTCGCTCGAGCCGGGCCCGCGCGGCCTGGAAGTCGTACTCGCGGGGGGAGATGGTCACGCGATGATCTCCCAACTCTTCTGGTAGCGATCCAGCTGGTCTACCGTATGGGGATCGAGCGGATGGTCGCGCTCCGGGATGTCCACGTGCTTGGCCTCGCCGCACAGCGGCGTGGTGAAGTAGCGCTGGCCCGTGTCGTTGATGATGGTGACGATGGAGGGAAGCTCGGGGTGCCGGCGGGCCAGCTTGAGGGCGGCGGCGACATTGCAGCCGCTCGAGATGCCGCAGAAGATGCCCTCGTCCCTGGCGAGCCGGCGGGCGGTCTCGACGCTCTCCTCGGTGGTGGTGGTGATGATCCCGGTCAGCTGGGCGACGTCCAGATTGCGCGGCACGAAGCCGTCGCCGATGCCCTCGATGCCGTGATGCCCCCACGCGCGGGCGGAGAGGAGCGCGCACTCCGCGGGCTCGACCGCGTAGAGGCGCACGGCGGGGTCGCGCTCGCGCAGGTAGCGCCCCACTCCCGTGAGGAGGCCGCCCGAGCCCTGGGAGTCGACGAAGGCGCCGACCTCGCCCCCCATCTGCTCCCACACCTCGGGGCCGGTGGTCAGCATGTGCGCCTCGATGTTGTCGGGATTGTCGAACTGCCCCGGCACCCAGTAGCGCGACGGATTTTCCGCGCGGATCTCCCCGAGCTTCCGAAGGGAAAGATCCACGTCGCTCTCGCCGCCCTTGGTGAAGACGAGCTCGGCGCCGTAGGCGCGCATGATCTTCTTGCGCTCCTCGCTCATGCCCTCGGGCATGACGATGGTGCACGGATAACCCTTGACGGCGGAGACCCAGGCGCAGGCGATGCCGGCGTTGCCCGTGGAGCATTCGAGCACGCTCATGCCGGGCTTGAGATCGCCCCGCGCCTCGGCGCGCTCGAACATGTGGAGATAGATGCGGTCCTTGAGGCTGCCCGTGGCGCCGTACCACTCGACCTTGACGTAGAGCGCGGGCGTGACGTCGGCGGTGATGCGGTTCAGCCGGACGAGAGGAGTGCGTCCGACGGCGGCGGCGATGGAGGGCAGGGCGTGCGTGTAGCGAGCCCACTCGGGAGGCGTCATAGAGTTGGCAGTCTAGCATTTCTCCTTCGGAGGGGCGACCCGGACCTCCCGCGAGCGGTGGCGGTCCGTGTATACTTCGCGTGTGACGAGGGCACGGAGCTTGGCCGCTTCCGGGAGCGACGGGAGACAACCTGCGGGGAGGACGCCATGAAGGTCGGCACCGCGCTGAACATGCTGAGCAAGGAGGGACACTCGGACGCGGCTGTCCTCGCCGAGCACATGGCCCTCGGGGATCTGGCCGAGCCACTCGGCTTCGACTCGCTCTTCGCCCTCGAGCATCACTTCACCGGGTACGCCATGTCGCCGTCGCCCACCCAGCTCCTCAGCTACTACGCGGGTCGCACGCGCCGGATCACGCTGGGCACGGCCGTCATCGTCCTGCCCTGGCACGATCCCGTGCGCGTGGCCGAGGAGATCGCCCTCCTCGACGTGCTGTCGGGAGGGCGGTGCCTGTTCGGGTTCGGCCGCGGGGCGGCCAGCGCCGAGTACGCGGGCTTCCGCGTTCCCATGGAGGAGGCCCGCGCCCGGTTCGTCGAGGCGGCCCGGATCGTGGTCAAGGCGCTCACCGAGCCGTCGTTCGACTGGGACGGCGAGTTCTTCCACATTCCGCGGACGTCCATCCGGCCGCGCCCGATCTCTCATCCCGAGCGACGCTTCTACGCCTCGTCGGTGAGTCCGGAGTCGGCGGAGATCATGGCCAAGCTCGGGTTCGGCGTGCTCGTGGTCATGCAGAACGAATGGCCGAAGGCCGCCCAGGACATCGAGCGGTATCGCGACATCGCCACGAGCGTGGGCCACCCCCCGCGGCCCCCCATCATCCTCATGAATATCTCCGTGGCGGAAAGCCGCCCGGAGGCGCACGAGCGGGCGCAGACGTATCTCAGCCGAAAGTGGGACTCGATCGACAACCACTACCACTTCTCCGACGGGCACCTCGCGTCCGTGAAGGGGTACGAGTTCTACGGCAACATGGCCAAGACGTACAGCAAGCTGAAGGACGAGAGCTACCGCAAGAAGGCCACGGAGTTCTACGTCAAGATCCAGGTCGTGGGCACGCCCGACGACTGTCTCCAGCAGCTTGCCGAGCTGCACCGCCTCACCGGCCTCGACCACCTCGTCACGGAGTTCGGCTATGGGTGCATGCCGCACGAAGAGGCGGAGCTGAACATGCGACTGTTCGCCGAGCGCGTGATGCCCGTGCTCCAGCGCGATCGGGCCTTCTCGAGCTCGCCGGCAGGGATGGGCGGGGGAGCAGCGGGATCGCTCGTGACCGGCGCCGACGACGTGTTCGCGCCCGCGTGACGGACCAGCCACGCATGCTGAAGCAGCCGTCGCCGGAATACCGCGGCTTCCGCACGCCGGGCATCCGCCTCCGTGAGGAGATGCTTCCGCAGCTGGGACGTCTCGCCGCGGGTCGCTCGCGCGCCATGCTCCACGCGTTCCACGCCTTCGACAAGGCGCAGGCGGTCATGCTGGTCGAAGAGGGGCTGCTCCGGCGCGAGCACGGGCAGGCCATCCTGGCCGCCCTCCGCCAGATGGAGAAGGACGGCGTGGAGGAGGTGCGCGCGAAGACGGGTGGAGGTGTGCACTCCGGCGAGCAGTATCTGATCCGCGCCCTCGGCGAGGAGATCGGCGGCCGTCTGCACCTGGGACGGAGCACGGGCGACCTGACCTCCGTTGGCATCAACACGCTCCAGCGCGAGCGGACGCTGCGGCTCCTCGAAGGCGTCAACAAGGCACGGCGGGTACTGATCGGTCTCGCCCGCCAGCACACCGACACGATTCTCCCCGGCTATAGCTTCGGCCAGCACGCGCAGCCGATGACGCTGGCGCATCTCTGGCTCTCCTGGGCGGCGAACCTGGGGCGCGATTTCGATCGCCTCCACGGCGTGTACCGGCGCGTGAACGTCTCGCCCGCGGGCGCGGCAATCATGGTCGGCTCGGACTTTCCCTTGAACCGCAGGCGGACGGCCGAGCTGCTGGGCTTCGACGCCATCCACGAGAACATGGCGGACGCCATCCTCGAGCTGAACGCCGACGACAGCCTGGACGTGCCCATGGCGGTGGCGCTCCTCTATCACACGCTGGCCAAGTGGGCCGACGACCTGATCCTCTGGAGCACGAGCGAGTTCGCCTTCGTGGATATCCCGGACCGGTTCTGCAACACCTCGAGCATCATGATGCAGAAGAAGAACGTGATCGGCCCCGCGGAGGTCAAGGGCGCCTCCGCGGAGGCGCTCGGCTGCGTGGTCACCTCCTATCACGCCCTCAAGGGTCCCACGGGGCTGCCCATCACCGAGCGCTACTACGCGCTCGAGGCGCTCTGGCGGGTCTGCGACAACTGCGCGCGCGATCTCGACTGGCTCTGCGAGCTCCTCCCCGCGCTCGTCATTCGCAAGGAGCAGATGCGCGAGCGGGCCTGGCGTCACTGGGCGACGGCCACGGATCTGGCGGGGGCGCTCGTGCGCGAGCGCGACCTGCCGTGGCGGACCTCGCACCAGATCGTGGGCATTCTGATCCGACTCTGCGAGGATCGGGGGCTCGGGCCCGACGGAGTCACCCCCGCGCTCCTCGACGAGGCGGCGCAGGCCTATCACGGCAAGCCCGCCGGCCTCGACGCCGCGCAGATCAAGGCCGCCCTCGACCCGGGCCGCTTCATCGCCTCGCGGACCATGCAGGGAGGGCCGGCGCCCGCGGAGTCTCTGCGCCAGGCCGATATCTTCGACCAGGGACTCGCCGCCGACGAGGCGGCGGTCGCCGCCATTCACACGCGCCTCGGCGAAGCGGCTCGCAAGCTCGAGGGCGCCATCGATGACATTCTTGGGAAGTAGCCTCGGGGGAGTCAGGGTCGCCGCATCGCATCGGTTTCGTGGTTGGAGACTCATCCATCTTCCTCACGGTGCTGTCCTTCAACCTGGCCGGCGAAGCCCTCAACGACATGCTCGATCCCCGCGCCCGCACCGCGGGCTATGACCACTTCTTGCCGAGGGCGTCGAGGCCGGCCCGCTTCAGGTCGTCGGGCGTCATCGCGGCGCGGATCTCCACGTCCGCGTTGAAGGTGAGGAACCACGGCTCGGCGAGGGCCGGCACCTTCGACGGGTCTTCGAGGTTCACGATCATGATGGCGCCACGCTGGCCGTCGATCTCCGTGAAGTAGACGGCCTCGGGCTTCGTCTCCTCGAGGATGCGGTTGAGCTTCGATCCTGCCGTCCCGTTTCGCACCGCCTCGTTGAATTCTTTGTGGGGGATCCTGACCCGTAGCAGCATTCGCATCACGGCCTCCTCTTGGTTCGTGATTCCACCTTGCACTCCGTGATCCATTGTCACCAGGTTCCGTCGATAATACCCGAAGAGCTCCGGCGACCTGGGTCGCCCGGATCAGCCCGCCCCTGGAGGGCCTTGATCGTGACACGGACGAGGGAGGAGGCGAGTGCGTCGGTGCTGACGGCCCTCCGCCGCGTGGCATACTTTCGCTCGGTCCCCGCGGCGGAGCTCGCGCGGGTCGCGAAGCGCTCCCGTGTCCTGACGCTGCGCAAGGGAGAGCGCGCCTTCGAGGCTGGTGAGCGCTGCACGGGCCTCTTCGTCGTCGTCTCCGGCGTGATGGAGCTCCGGCAGGCCTCGCCGCGCGGGCGGGAGCAGGTACTGCACGCCGAAGGCCCGGGCGCAACGCTCGGTGAAGCGCCGCTCATCGACGGCAAGGGGTTCATTGCCTCGGCGGTCGCGGCGGGCCCGGCGCGGTTGGTCGTGGTGCCGCGGGCCGAGGTGCTTGGCCTTTGCCGACGTCACCCCTCGGTGGCGCTTGCCATGCTCGAGAGCATGGCTCGACGCGTGCGGCGGTTCGCGGAGCTGGCGGAAGATCTGGCGCTCAGAAGTGTCAGCGAGCGCCTCGCACGGTATCTGGAAGGGGCCGCCGACGGCGGGGTGGTGGACCTGGGGCTGACGCGTGAGCAGCTCGCCTCGCGCCTGGGCACCGTCCGTGAGCTCGTCTCGCGCGCCCTCGCCGCGCTCGAGCGGCGCGGCCTCATCGAGCGGCGTCGCTCCAAGATAGTCCTTCGCGATGCCGAGGGCCTGGCCGGCCTCGCGCGGGGCGAAAGCGGCGAAGTGACTTAAGTCATCGCGCGCCGGGCCGGCCCCTTGGGATACTCGTCTCGACCATTCACCCAAGGAGGTCAAGATGAAGCGATTCATGATGACAAGCGTTGGAGTGCTCGTGGCGCTCGCGGCCTATGGCGGCGTGTGGGCGCAAGTGGCGCCCGGCACCGGCGGGCAGGGGCAGATGTCGCACGAGGGCATGCACCAGGGACAGCATCCGACCGATGCGCCGGCGATGCCTGGCCAGGATGCTTTTGGCGCGATCCAGGAGATCGTCCGCCTGCTCGAGGCCGACCCCAACACGGACTGGAGCCGAGTCGACCTCGAGCGCCTGCGCCAGCATCTGATCGACATGAACGAAGTGGTCTTGCGCGCGGCCGTGAAGCCCGCGCAGGTTCCGGGCGGACTCGCCATGGACATCACGGGAGCCGGCCAAACTCGAGCGGCCATTCGCGCCATGGTCATCCCGCATGCCGCGGAGCTCGACAAGTTGCCCCAGTGGACGGTCAGGGCCGAGCCGATCGCGGCGGGGGTGAGGCTTACCGTGATCGCGCGCGACGCTGCCGATGCCACGACCATCGTCCGTATCCGGGGGCTCAGCTTCGCCGGGCTCCTCGCCCAGGGCGGCCATCACGGCCCGCATCATCTGGCCATGGCCAAGGGAGAGCTTTCTGCCGCTCACCGTCACTAGGACGCGTATCCTTGCGGAGAAGGACGCGCGCGGGTTCTATCGCATCAAGCCCGGGCGGGCACTCGCCCGGGCGAGTATGGCTTCATCATCACGCAGGGCTTCGCAACGGGGACGGACAAGGTCTACGACTTCGGCATCGACTGACCAGCGAGGAAAGACATGCCCAAGAAAGAAACCGTCAAGGTGGTTCTCGCCGCGTCCAATCCCAATTTGTCCGCGGCCACGCGATTCGGCAGTCTTGTCTTCGTGGCGGGCCAGACGGGGAGGCACCCGACCACGGGGGAGGTGGGCAAGGATATCCGTGAGCAGACCCGCAACGTCCTCGAGCGTATCAAGTTGATCCTGCAGGCGGCCGGCACCTCCCTCGACAACGTGCTGACGGTGACCGCGTATCTGACGAAACGGGAGGACCTCGCCGCCTACAACGAGGAGTACGGCAAATACTTCCCCAACGACAAGCCGGCCCGGACCACGGTGGAGGTGATGCTCAACTCGCCCGAGCTTCTGGTGGAGATCACGGTCACCGCCTGCATCCCTGACTGAGGTCGCAGGGGCGAGGCAACCTGAGCGGGCGCCACGCCGAGAAGGCGTGACGCCCGCGTGGTGTGAATGATCGAGCTGCTAGCGAGCGCTGTAGACGGTGATGTCGTTTGCCGTGACGGGACGGAGAAGGGCTTCCGTGGCCGGGACGGGGGCGCCGCCCGTGAAGCCGCGATTCCCGAAGATCGTGCCGCATTCGTTGTTCGTCTTGTACGCGCCGTAGCCCGCGCCGGCCACCGCCCCCACCAGGCCGCCGATCAAGGCGCCCTTGCCCGCGCCCGTCCCGCCGTTGGCGATGGCGCCGCCGGCGGCGCCCAGGCCCGCGCCGAGGAGTCCACCGAGGGCGCCGGGCTTGGCGATGCGCCAGGCTCGATCACCGCCCGTGGCGCAATCCGAGGCCGTCGTGGCCACCGGGATCGGCCGCGGCGCCTCCACCGTCGCGCGGGTTGACGCGGGGACAACCCTGCGCGCCACCACGGCGGGGGCGCGGCGTACGGGAGTCGGAGCGTAGGTCGCGGTCTGCATATCGGCGGGCGTCGCCGGACGGAGCATGTAGGCGGTGGTGACGCCCGTGAGAAATGCGGTTCCCGTGACGAGGGCGATGGCGGTCGTGACGATTTTACCGAATGGGCTCATGGTCGTTTCCTCCTCTCGCCGTCTATGACGGGCAGGGCGGGAGGCGTATTCGAGGCCGCATCGGCTCGGGCTCCGCGCGCTGGACAGGCGAGTGCCCTGTTGATATGGTCGGACGGTTCCATGGGCGCGAAACTCTTCGGAGCCTCCGTTCGCAGAAAAGAAGACCCTCGCTTCCTCCGCGGTGAAGGCCGCTACGTGGACGACATCAAGCTGCCCGGGATGCTCCACGCGGCCTTTGTCCGGAGCCCGCACGGCCACGCGCGAATCCTCTCCGTGAGGACGGACGCGGCGCGCCGGATGCCCGGCGTGGCCCACGCCTTCGCCTTCGCGGATCTCGGGCGATGGATGAAGCCGTTGCCGCTCTTCGGCGCCGTCCCACCCGGTCTCGCCGCGCGTGTCAATGTCACGATGAAGCAGGTGCCCCAGCTCGCCATGGCGCGTGATCGTGTCTTCTTCGTGGGCGAGATCGTCGCCATGGTCCTCGCCACGAGCCGCGCGCTCGCCGAAGACGCCTGCGAGGCCATCGAGGTCGCGTACGAGCCGCTCGCCGCCGTGGCCGACATGGTGGCGGCCGCGGAGCCCGCCTCACCGGTGCTCCACGCCGAGTGGGGCGACAACGTCGCGATTCATTTCGCCACGGGCTTCGGCGACGCGGAGGCGGCCCTTCGAGGCGCCGATGTCATCGTGCGAGAGCGCTTCCACATCCAGCGCTATGTCGGCATGCCCATCGAGACGCGCGGCGTGGCCGCGCAGTGGGATGCCCGCGACGGCACGCTGACGACGTGGAACGGCACGCAGGTCGTCCACTTCGTCCAGCAGGGACTGGTGGCCGCGCTCGGGCTGCCGCCCCACAAGGTCCGCGTCATCGCCCCCGACGTGGGCGGCGGCTTCGGCACCAAGGCCACCGGATATCCGGAAGACCTGCTGATCCCCGTGGCGGCCATCGTCGCTCGCCGCCCCGTCAAGTGGGTCGAGGACCGGCGCGAGCACATGATGGCGGCCGCCCACGCCCGCCACCAGATCCACGACATCGAGATCGCCGCGCGGCGCGACGGGACCATGCTGGCCGTGCGCGACCGGATCTGGGTCGATCTCGGCGCCTACAACTCGTGGGGCATCGTTCTCCCGTACAACACCGTCGCCCACCTCCTGGGCCCTCACCGGGTGCCGAGCCTGAGTGTCGAATGCCGGGGCGTGGTCACCAACAAGACCCCGAATGCTCCGTA
Organism: Candidatus Methylomirabilota bacterium; assembly: GCA_035635755.1. GTDB lineage: Bacteria > Methylomirabilota > Methylomirabilia > Rokubacteriales > CSP1-6 > AR37. The sequence continues at coordinate 8,924 of DASQAK010000166.1, forward strand.
TCGCGGCGCGGGCCGCCCCGAGACCGTCTTCGCCATGGACCGCATCGTGGATTGCCTCGCGAGGGAGCTGCGCATGGATCCCGCCGAGCTGAGGCGGAAGAACTACCTGAGCGAAGCGGACATGCCCTATGAGCTCGGCATCCCGTATCGTGACGGCAACCCGCTTGTCTACGACAGCGGCGATTTCCGAGCGGCGCTCGACTCGGCGCTCTCGGCCATCGGCTACGACGCGCTGAGGAGAGAGCAGGCGGAGCTGAGGGCCCGGGGCATCCACCGCGGCATCGGCATCTCGGGCTATGTCGAGGGGACGGCCATCGGCCCCTACGAGGGTGCCGTGGTCCGGCTCGATGCCTCGGGGCGCGCCGTGGTGGCCACGGGCGCCTGCTGTCAGGGGCAGGGGCACGAGACCTCCTTCGCGCAGATCGCCGCGGACGCGCTCGGTATCCCGCTCGACTGGGTCACGGTGATCGGTGGCGACACCGCGGCCATCCCCTTCGGCGTGGGCACGTTCGCCTCGCGGAGCGCGGTGAACGCGGGCAGCTCGATCCACGTGGCGGCCGGCAAGGTGAGAGGCAAGATCGCCGAGGCGGCGGCCGCGCTCCTGGAGGCGGCGCCCGCCGACATCGAGGTCAGCGACGGCGCCGTGTCGGTGCGAGGGGTGCCGGCCTCGTCCGTGCCCCTCGCGCGAGTCATCCAGTCCGCCATCCCGACCTTTGCCAAGCCGAGCCTCGTCTCGCCCGACTTCGAGGCCACCGTCTATCACCATCAGCCGACGGTGACCTATACGAGCGCGGTGCACGTCGCCCTCGTCGAGGTGGATCCCGGCACGGGGTCGGTCCGGC
>DASQAK010000167.1:0-4156 GCA_035635755.1 Candidatus Methylomirabilota bacterium
GCGGAGGCCATGACCATGGCCTATCACCGCGTGCATGGCCTCGACTCGCGGATCGTGCGGATCTTCAACACGTATGGCTCGCGCATGCGCCTCACGGACGGCCGCGCCATTCCCACCTTCATCTGTCAGGCCCTGGCCGGCGAGCCGCTGACCGTCTACGGCGACGGCTCGCAGACCCGCTCCTTCACGTACGTCTCCGATCTCGTGGAGGGGATCTGGCGGCTCATGCACGCGCCCGTCAACGATCCCGTCAATCTCGGCAATCCGCGGGAAATGACCCTCCTCGAGCTGGCCAAGCACGTGCTCCGCGCCACCGGCTCCCGGAGCGACATCGTCTTCGGCCCCTTGCCCACGGACGATCCCAAGGTGCGCCAGCCCGACATCGGCAAGGCGCGTCGCCTCCTCGGCTGGGAGCCCGCCGTGGAGGTCGAGGAAGGACTCGCCCGCACCGTCGAGTGGTATCGCGCGGCGGGACGCGGCGCGTGAAGATCCTCGTCACGGGCGGCGCGGGGTTCATCGGCTCCCACGTCGTGGACACCTTTCTCGGCGCGGGCCACGAGGTCGCGGTGGTGGACAATCTCTCCACGGGCAATCGCGCGTGGGTCAACCCGCGCGCGAGGCTCCACGCGGTGGACCTTCGGAGCAGCCGCCTCGCCGAGGTCTTCGCCGCCGAGCGGCCCGAGGTCGTCGCCCACCTCGCGGCGCAGGCGGCAGTCAGCCGATCGGTCACCGATCCCGTCTTCGACGCCTCGGTCAACGTGGGGGGCGGGCTCAACCTGCTCGACTGCTGCCGGCGCTTCGGGGTCCGCCGCATGATCTACTCCTCCAGCGGCGGCGCGGGGTACGGCGACACCGACGTCATTCCAACGCCGGAGACGCATGCCAGCCTGCCCATGTCGCCCTACGGCATCACCAAGGTCGCCATGGAGCTCTACGTCGGCGCGTGGACGCAGATCTTCGGCGTGAGCGGGATCTCGCTCCGCTACGCCAACATCTACGGCCCGCGCCAGAACCACCAGGGCGAGGCGGGAGTGGTGGCCATCTTCTGCCACCGGCTGCTCACGGGCCAGACGCCGATCATCAACGGAGATGGCGGCCAGACGCGCGATTTCGTCTACGTCGGCGACGTGGCGCGGGCCAATCTCCTCGCCCTCGAGCGTCCCGACGTCACGGGCGGGATCAACATCGCGACGGGCATCGAGACCTCCGTCAACGACATCTACGCCGGGCTCACGAGCGCGGCGGGCTCGCGCGTGGCTGCCCAGTACGGCCCCGCGCGCCCCGGCGAGCAGCGCCGGAGCTGTCTGGATGCCAAGCTGGCCGAGCGGGTTCTCGGCTGGCGCTCCACCGTGACCCTCGGCGATGGCCTCGCCCGAACCTACGACTTCTTCAAGAAGGAGCTTTCGCGATGATCGACGAGGAACTCCGAGCCATCTTGGCCTGCCCGGCCTGCAAGGGCGACCTCCTCTTCGAGGAGACGCGCATCATCTGCCCGCGCTGCCGCAAAGCCTTCCCCATCCGCGACGGCATCCCCGTCATGCTGCTGAGCGAGGCGGCGCCCTGGACACCGACGTCCTAACGGCCGTCATCCTGGCCGGGGGCCAGGGCACGCGGTTGCGGCCCCTGACGCAGGCCCGCCCCAAGCCCATCGTCCCCCTGCTGAACATTCCCTTCCTGGCGTATCAGCTGGCCCTGCTCAAGCGCCACGGTGTCCATCGCGCCGTGCTCTCCTGCTCCTACATGGTCGACGAGGTGCGCCGCGCCATGGGCGACGGGAGCCGCTTCGGCGTCGAGCTCGCCTACGCCGTGGAGGAGACGCCCCTCGGCACGGCGGGCGGGGTGCGCAACGCGGCGGACCTCGTGCGGGGGCGGGTGGTCGTGCTCAACGGCGACATCCTCACGGATGCCGACATCACGGCCATGCTGCGCTTCCACGCGGAGCGCGGCGCCCGCGCGAGCATCTACCTGACGCCCGTCGAGGACCCCGGCCCCTACGGACTCGTGGACGTCGCCGAGGACGGCCGCGTCCGCCGGTTCATCGAGAAGCCCTCGGCGGAGGACCAGACCACCAACACCATCAACGCCGGCATCTACGTGCTGGACGCCGCCCTCCTCGAGCGCATTCCTCCTGCCCGCGTCGTCTCGATCGAGCGCGAGTTCTTCCCCGCTCTCGTGGCCGACGGGGTGCCCTTCTTCGGCTGGATCGCGAGCGCCTACTGGCTCGACATCGGCAACCCGCAGAAGTACCGGCAGGCCCAGCTCGATCTCCTGGCCGGCCGCGTGGCCACCGATGTCATGCCGGACGGCCCCGGCGCCTCGCGACGATGGATCGCCGAGGACGTGGCCCTGGGCGTCGGCGTGGACGCGGCGGCGCCCGTGGTCATCGGCGCGGGCAGCCGGCTCGAGGAGAACTGCCGCGTCGGCCCCGCCACCGTTCTCGGCCCCGGCTGCCAGATCGGCCCCGCGGCATCCGTGGCGGGCGCCGTCCTCTGGGAGCGCGTCTCCGTCGGCGCGGGCGCCGAGCTGCGTGACTGCGTCGTGGGCGCGGGCGCCCGCATCGGTGCGCACGCCCTGATCGGCCCCGGTGTCGTCCTCGAGGATGGCGCCGTCGTGCCCGCGGGCGCGCGCCTCCCCCGCTGACCCACGATGTTTCCTCGCGTGTTATCCTGAGAACGATGCCGACCTCGCATATCCGCAACTTCTCCATCGTCGCCCACATCGACCACGGCAAGTCCACGCTGGCGGACCGGCTGCTGTCGCTCACGGGGACCATGGACGCCAAGAAGGCCGTGGGCCAGGTCCTCGACTCGATGGACCTGGAGAAGGAACGGGGCATCACCATCAAGGCGCACGCCGTGCGCCTGCTCTACACGGCCCGCGACGGACGGGAGTACACGCTCAACCTGATCGACACGCCCGGCCACGTGGACTTTTCCTACGAGGTTTCCCGCTCGCTCGCGGCCTGCGAGGGGGCGCTCCTGGTGGTGGACGCGGGCCAGGGCGTGGAGGCCCAGACCCTCGCCAACTTCTACCTCGCCTACGACAGCGGGCTCGAGATCGTCCCCGTCATCAACAAGATCGACCTGCCCGCGGCCGACGTCGAGGGCACGCGCGCCCAGATCACCGAAGCGCTGGGGCTCGACGGTGACGAGGCGCTGTCCATCTCCGCCAAGCATGGGACGGGCGTGCCCGAGGTGCTCGAGGCCATCGTCACGCGCATCCCGCCGCCCACGGGCGACCCCGAGGCGCCCCTCAAGGCCCTCGTGTTCGACTCCTTCTACGATTCCTATCAGGGCGTGGTCGTCTACATCCGCCTCATCGACGGCCGCGTGCGGGTGGGCATGCGCGTCCTCCTCATGTCCAACGGCAAGACCTACGAGGTCCAGCAGGTCGGCGTCTTCGCCCCCGACATGCGCCCCGTGGAGGAGCTCTCCGCCGGCCAGGTCGGGTTCCTCACCGCCTCCATCAAGCGCGTGGCCGATGCCAAGATGGGCGAGACCATCACGGACGTCCTGCGGCCCACGGCCGAGGCCTGCCCCGGCTATCGCGACGCCAAGCCCATGGTCTTCGCGGGGCTCTATCCCATCGAGGACACCGACTACGAGGGATTGCGCGATGCCCTCGAGAAGCTCAAGCTCAACGACAGCGCGTTCAACTTCGAGCCCGAGACCTCGCTCGCCCTCGGCTACGGGTTCCGCTGCGGCTTCCTGGGCATGCTCCATCTCGAGATCGTCCAGGAGCGCCTCGAGCGCGAGTTCAACCTCTCCCTCATCGTCACCGCCCCCAGCGTGCGCTTCCGGGTGGTCACCACCGAGGGCGAGACCATCGAGGTGGAGAATCCCTCGAAGCTGCCCCCCGTGGACAAGGTCGAGCGCATCGAGGAGCCCTACGTCCGAGGCTCGGTGTTCGTGCCCACCGAGTTCATGAGCGAGATCTACAAGCTCGCCCAGGACAAGCGGGGGGAGCACAAGTCGCTCGAGTACCTCGGCAAGCGCTGCCACATCCAGTTCGACTTCCCGCTCTCCGAGATCGTGGTGGACTTCTACGACAAGCTCAAGTCCATCTCCAAGGGCTATGCCTCGTTCGACTACGACTTCCTGGAGTTCCGCGAGTCGGAGATGGTCAAGCTCGACATCCTGCTCAACGGCGATCCCGT
>DASQAK010000168.1:0-12298 GCA_035635755.1 Candidatus Methylomirabilota bacterium
GGATTGGTGAAGCGGATCTTGTTCGAGCCGTAGTTGATGCCCCGCTTGCGCTTGTTGACCTTCAACAGGGTCGGGGCCAGGCGGGGAAGCAGCGAGAGCGTCAGGTAGCCGTGGGCGATGGTCTTGCCGCCCGGCATCTCCTTCTTCGCGCGCTCCACGTCCACGTGAATCCACTGGTGGTCGCCCGTGGCCTCGGCGAACTTGTCGATCATGGCCTGGTCCACCGTGATCCAGTCGCTGGGGCCGAGGGTCTTGCCGATATGCTGCTTGAGGTCCTTCGGGGTCTCGACAGTGAGCATGAGTGGCTCCTTGAGGGTTACTTTCCTGTTACGGGCGCAGATTATGCCTCAACGCGCGATCTCCCACCAGCGCCGGCCACGCCCGCCCGCCGTGGTATATTTCACGAGAGATGAGCGTCTCCAATCGCCGGAAGACCGTGGTCGTGGACGTGGGCGGCGTCAAGGTCGGCAGCCAGCGCCCCATCGTGGTCCAGTCCATGACCAACACGGACACCGCCGATATCCCCGGCACCGTCGCGCAGGTCAACGCGCTCCACGCCGCGGGCAGCGAGCTCGTGCGCGTGACCGTCAACAATGACGAGGCCGCCCGTGCCGTCCCCGAGATCGTCAAGCAGGTCCGCGTGCCGGTCATCGGCGATTTCCACTACAACGGCCACGTGCTCCTGACCAAGTACCCCGACTGCGCCAAGGCCCTGGCCAAGTACCGCATCAATCCGGGCAACGTCGGGGGCAAGCACCACGACGAGAATTTCAGCGCCATCGTCAAGGTGGCCGTGGACAACGGCAAGCCCGTGCGCATCGGCGTCAACTGGGGCAGCCTCGACCAGAATCTCCTCACGGAGATGATGGACGCCAACGCCAAGCTGCCCCAGCCGCTCGACGCGCGCGACGTGACCATGAACGCCATGGTCGAGAGCGCCATCCAGTCCGCCGAGCTGGCCGAGCAAACCGGCCTCACCCACGACAAGATCATTCTCTCGGCCAAGGTGTCGGGCGTGCAGGACTTGGTGGATGTGTATCGGATGCTCGCGCCCCGCTCGGACTACCCGCTGCACCTCGGTCTGACCGAGGCGGGCATGGGCGCCAAGGGCGTGGTGGCGAGCACGGCAGGGCTCTCCATTCTTCTCCAGGAAGGCATCGGCGACACGATCCGCGTCTCGCTCACGCCCAAGCCGGGCGGTGATCGCACGGAAGAGGTCTTGGTCGCCCAGCAGATCCTCCAGTCCATGGGATTGAGGAGCTTCCTCCCGCAGGTGACGGCGTGCCCCGGCTGCGGGCGCACGACCTCGACCTTCTTCCAGGAGATGGCCGAGGAGATCCAGACCTATCTCCGCGACCAGATGCCGGTGTGGAAGGGAAAGTACGCGGGCGTGGAAGAGCTCAAGGTGGCGGTGATGGGTTGCGTGGTCAACGGCCCCGGCGAGAGCAAGCACGCCAACATCGGCATCTCGCTCCCCGGCACCTTCGAGGAGCCCAAGGCGCCCGTCTTCGTCGACGGCGCCCTCAAGCTCACGCTCAAGGGCGACACCATCGTCGCCGAGTTCCTGAAGATTCTCGACGACTACGTCGAGAAGCGCTACGCGTCTCGGAAGTAAGCTCTCCCCGCTGACGCCCACATTCGCCCAGGCGTATGTCCTCGCCTGCTCGGGACTGCCCGTTCAGATCGCCGCCGAGCAGCGCTACGAGCGCAAGCCCACGCGGAAACAGGTCGCGCGCGCCTTCGCCTCCGGCGCCACCATCTACCTGCCACAGGCGCACCAGGTGCTACCCCGTGTGGCGCGGCTCATGGCGGCTCTGCGTAACCGCCGCTTCGGCGCCGGACGCGAGGAGTGCTCGTTCCTCTTCATCGTCAATGGCAAGGGCCGTCAGGGCCTGGGCCTGCATCACGACGGCCCGGTCGAATCCATCTGGGTGCAGCTCGAGGGCCGGCGCACCGTGACCACGGGACCGCCGGTGAGGCCCGGCACGCGCCAGGATCTCGACGAAGGGAACATCGGGCGCGGGTGGAAGACACGCGATCTCGAGCCCGGCTCGCTCTTCTACATGCGACCGTACACGCCGCACCGCGTGATCTGCCATGGCCGCTCGCTCGCGCTCTCTCTCATCTGGAAGCTGAGGAAGCGGCCCCCCGCGGGCAGACGCGCCGCCGCCGCGCTCACCTCATGGGACGTGGCGGCGGGACGCGCCGAGCCGATTCCTCGGGCCAGCCGCGACCGACTCTGGACCCAGGTGCCGGTTGTCGCCGGCCCCGTCGACAGGAAGCGTGGCGATTTCCCGCTCTGGCTCCCGGGCGGCGTGCTCAGGCTGCCCGCATCCGCATGGCCCGTCGCCAGGCGGCTCGCCACGATGCCGACTCTCCGCCGGAGCGCGCTGCCCGCCGCGGCGCAACCGCTCCTCGACCTGGGCATTCTCGGCCCGCGAGACCTGCCGCTCCGCATCGTGCCCACGAATCCGCGCGCCCTCGACGGCTGGCGCTTCGCTTGACGGCACTGGGTCAATTTGCTTCGCCATACTGACTCAGCCCTCGCCTCGCAGCTGCGCTGCTCAGCTCGAAAGGCCACGTTGCGAGCGGGCCGGCAAGCCCTCAACGTACACCCACGTACGCCTCGGGCTGCCGACCCGCTCGCGCGTGGCAGTTCGAGCTGAGGGCGTAGCCCGAGGCGAGGGCTGGGTTGATCTGGCTCGCAACTTGCCCCAGTACCTAGGCTCGACTGAACTACTCCTTCGCTTGACAGGCTGGCGGCTGACGGCATAACGTCGCGGCAGCATGGCCATCTCGCCGATCGACTGGGCCATTGTCGCCGCGTACTTCCTCTTCTGCACGGTCATCGGGCTCTATTTCACCAGGCGCGGCGGGAAGAGCCTCAGCGAGTACTTCCTCTCCGGCCGGCAGGCTCCGTGGTGGCTGGCGGGCACGGCCATGGTCGCCACCACCTTCGCCGCCGACACGCCGCTGGTGGTCACGGCCCTCGTCGCCACCAAAGGTGTGGCGGGCAACTGGCTCTGGTGGAACTTCGTGATGAGCGGCATGCTCACCGTCTTCTTCTTCGCCGGGCTCTGGCGCCGCGCGGAGGTCATGACGGACGTGGAGCTGGCCGAGCTGCGCTACGGCGGCGGGCCCGCGGCCTTCCTGCGCGGATTCCGCGCGCTCTACCTCGCCATCCCGATCAACCTGATCATCCTCGGCTGGGTGACGCGGGCCATGATCAAGATCCTGACCATCGCGCTCGGCCTGAAGGACGTCAACGTGCTCGGCATGACGGTCAGTGGCGAAGTCGTGGCCGTGGGCATCTGCTTCGCCATCACGGCCATCTACGCGGTGGCCGCCGGCATGTGGGCGGTGATGTGGACCGACCTCGTCCAGTTCATCGTCAAGATGAGCGCGGTCATCGTGCTCGCGGTCTACTCCGTCCGCGCGGTGGGCGGGATCGACGTGCTCAAGGCCAAGGTGATCGCCCACTTCGGCAGCGAGACGGCGGCGCTGTCCGTCCTGCCCGTCAGCGTGACGTCGACGGGCATCGTCGCCTACGCCTGGATGCCGCTGCTCACCCTCGGGGTCTATCTGTCTGTTCAATGGTGGGCGGCCTGGTATCCGGGCGCCGAGCCCGGAGGCGGAGGCTATGTCGCCCAGCGCATCTTCAGCGCGCGCTCGGAGAGGGACGGCGTGCTCGCCACCCTCTTCTTCCAGATCGCCCACTACGCCCTCCGGCCCTGGCCCTGGATCATCACCGGCCTCGCGACCGTGATCCTCTACCCGACGCTCCAGGATCGCGAGGCCGGCTACGTGCAGGCCTTCGTGGATCTCTTGCCCACGCCGTGGCGCGGCTTCATGCTGGCGGGCTTCGCCGCCGCCTACATGAGCACGGTGGCCACGCACCTCAACTGGGGCGCCTCCTACCTGGTCAACGACTTCTACAAGCGCTTCCTGAACCAGCGCGCGACCGAGGCACACTACGTCGCCGTGTCGCGCGTGGCCACCGTGCTCCTCTTCTTCGCCTCCATGGCCGTGACCTCGCAGCTCACGAGCATCGAGAAGGCGTGGGAGCTCCTCCTCGCCCTCGGCGCGGGCACGGGGCTCGTGCTCATCCTGCGCTGGTACTGGTGGCGCATCAACGCGTGGAGTGAGATCTCGGCGATGATCGCGAGCTTCACGATCAGCCTGCTCGGCTTCGCCTACCTCAAGCCGCGATTCGCGGAGAACGATCCCAACGCGACGGCGACCATCATGCTCGTGACGGTGGCCTGCAGCACCGTGGTGTGGCTGGCCGTCACGCTGATGACGCGCCCGGAACCCGACGCGGTCCTGGAGGCCTTCTACCGGCGCGTGCGCCCGGGCGGACCCGGCTGGGCACGCGTGTCGACGCGGCTCGGCTTCGGGCGCGAGCCCATCCCGGGCGGGGCGCTGGCGTGGACGAACTGGATCGCGGGCATCGTGGCCGTCTACGCGACGCTCTTCGGGATCGGCAAGATCATCTTCGGCGAGCTCGGCGCCGGCATCCTCATGCTCGCCGTCGCCGCGGCGGCGTTTTACTGGATCTCCCGCTCCTTTGCCTCGGACTCTCAACTGGCGAGGTGAGCAGGGCAACCGGGCGTTTCCGCACCCAGAAGGAGGATCACAGATGGCTACGTGCTCTGCCGGCCCCAGATGCAGGATCGTGTGCGACGGAGGGTGTGGCTGTGTCTATTCGTATGAGGAGGACGCCTGCACCTGCGAATGCTTCGATAGCAACGTGGGCGGAGGCAACCTGAGCCTGAGCCTCGGGAGCAAGATCGACGTCACGGTTAAGGGACTCCCGCTGGCCCAGCTCGCCGCGCGCTTCGATCGCCTCCTCGCCCGCGAGGTCCTCGTCCCCGCCTCACGGACCCGCCAGAGGGTTTCGCTTCAGCTCAAGCGCGTCTCCTTCGCCACCGCCCTCAAAGCCCTCGGCCTCCAGACCCGCGCGCCCAAGAGGTCCCGACGCAAGCGCGCTCGCTGAGTGCCCGGGGACCTGGTCATGTCGGCCTCAAGCGCGCGCGTGCCGAGCCGCCCTACGCACCCATGCCCGGAGTGACCGCGCGCTCGCCACGATGGCCGCCGGCACCGTCACCCGGTCCTTCATTGGTCTCCCTTTGAACGGCTCGAACGTCCGGCCGCCCTTCGAGATCAACTGGGCGGCGTCTTTCGGAGACAACCGTAGTACCACTCTGTCCTGGTGCAGGCTGGCGTAGCGTTGCCCTCGCAGTAGGTAGATGGGGCTTCCAAACATGACGCCTCGCTGCGCCCCCGGTACCGCGACGAGCTCATCGAAGCGACGCACGGCCTCAGGTGAATTTTTCTTCCAGGCCATGCTCACTAACCTCCTGCGCGGCGGATGAGCCGCGATCGATCGTCTCGTCTCCGCGCTGGCCTCCGGCATGAGGCCAATCCGTCCACCGGCTTCCGAGACGAAACGCGAGCAGGAGTCAAGCGGCGAAGGTGTTCCAGACGACCATGCCCGTGCCGGAGCGCCAGGCGATGGCGGGCATGTAGGCGAGGACTTCGGCGGGGCCCGTGGTGAAGGCGAGGGCGACGATCCACGCGAGGAGCTCGGCCGTGCCGCCCGAGCCCGCTGCTTCCATCCGCTCCAGCGTGCACTCGCGCAGCAGGGCCTGGTGATCGCCTTTCTTCAGCAGACCCAGAAACCAGAGGTCGAACTCCTCGTCCACCCAGAAGTAGCGCGGCCCTCCCGGCTCGTGCGAGAGACCGCCCGTGGCGAGGATCGCGATGCGCTCGTTGCCGGGAAACGCATTGAGGATCTCGCGCAGCGCCGTGCCCACCTCGTACGCGCGCTCGGGCGTGGGGATGGGCGGCACCGTGCAGTTCATGGTCACGGGCACGAGGGGAATCGCGCACGAGGGATTGAGGTAGTGCATGGGCACGGACACGCCGTCGTCGAACTGCATCTCGCGCAGGTAGGCGAAAGAGAGCCGCCGGCGCGCCCCCTCGGTGACGATGTGGCGCGCGAGGGCGGGATGCCCGGGGATGCGGTACTTCTGGAGCGCGAGCCACTCATCGTACCAGTCCGCGGGCCCCACGTGCTCGGCCCCGATGCCCACCGTGTACTCCGGCGTGTTGTTCATGGGCCAGTTCAGCAGGTGATCATTGCTGAACACCACCACGGCGTCGGGACGCGCCGCGGCCAGCCGCTCGCGCATCTCGCCCAGCGCCTGGAGCGCCTGCGCCTGCTGGTCCTTGGGGGCGCGGTCGAACCACCCGGTGAGTCCGGGCGAGTGCGTCATGGCCATGGCCGCGACGACCTTGGCCATGGCTCAGCGGCTCCGCCTGTCGAGCTCGGCCTGGAGCCGCTCGGACTGTGCCGCCTCGTCGGGATAGGCCTTCTTGTAGGCCTCGAGGGCAGGATGGCTGTTCGCGTTGGCCGCCGCGCCGTAGAAGAGGCGCAGGATCTGCGGGATGTAGTACTGGTGCACGCCCATCTCGTTGAGCCGCCGCACGTCCTTGTCGCGCACCGCCTCGTACTCCGCGCGGCTCAGCCCGAACTCGCGGGCCAGGCCTTCCAGATCGCTCGTCCACCGCTCCCGCAGCTTGGCGTCTTTGCGGACGTAGAAGATCATCTCGTTCAGGGGCAGCGTCTTGTCGCAGCGCTCGACATTACCCATCGTGGCTCGCCTTCAGCACCTTCGGGTTGATCTTGAGGAACATGATCACGCAGCGCTCCGTCCCCAGATTGCGCACGTCGTGCATGACCGCGCTGGGGAACTTGACGATGGAGCCGGCGGGCACGACGACTTCCTGGCCGTCGATGCTCATGTTGGCCGTGCCCTCGAGGACGTAGATGGCCTCTTCCTCTTTCGGGTGGCTGTGCATCACCGTGCTCTGTCCGGGCTCGTAACAGGCGATCTCCGACCAGAGCTGATCGGTCTTGAAGAGCATCTTGCGCACGCGCTTGTCGGGGGCAAAGGCCTTGAGCCCGTGGAGATCGAAGACCTGCGCCACCCCGGTCACTGCCGCGACGGCCGTTTCGTCCATAGATGAGCCTCCCGCGGTCCGTGTGGGTCCGCAGTGGCGATGATAGCGCCCGCGGTTGGTCCGCGCCAGCGCCGCGTCACGAGCCGTGTCGCGGAGCGTCGCCACTGCCGCGGTTTGACGGGACTTGAGCGGCAAGCCATACTCGCGGCCAGCATGCGCCGTGATAGTCGTCGCCAGTTCCTCCAGTGCAGTCTGGCCCTGGTCGGTATCAGCCTCCTGTCTGGCTGCGAGAAGCCGCCATCGCCCTCGAAAGTCCCCCGGATCGGTTTTCTGGCCGTCGGCTCGCGCGAGGGCCGGGGGTTTTTGATCGAGGGCTTTCTCAAGGGCCTGCGTGAGCTCGGCTACGTCGAGGGCCAGAACATCGTCATCGAGTATCGCTTCTCGGAGGACCGAGACGATCGGCTGCCCGAGCTCGCGGCCCAGCTGGTCGACCTGAAGGTGAAGCTGATCCTGGCTTCCGGTACGCCGGCGAGCTTTGCGGCCAAGCAAGCCACCAGCACGATCCCCATCGTCATGGGGGGCCTCGCCGCCAATCCGGTCGAGACCGGACTCGTCGCCAGCCTCGCGCGCCCGGGCGGCAACATCACGGGGATGACATTGATGACCTCGCAGCTCGGCGGGAAGCGGCTGGATTTGCTCAAGGTGATTGTGCCCGACCTTGCGCAGGTGGCGGTCTTCTGGAATCCGTCCAATCCCACCTACGGCCCGGTTTTGAAGGAGCTCGAGGCCGCGGCCCCCACGCTCGGGTTGAAGCTTCAACACCTCGAAGTGCGAGTTCCCGGGGACCTCGAGGGCGCCTTCAAGGCCGCGACCAGGCAACGCGTCGGTGCGCTGATCGCGCCGGGCGATCCCCTGGTCGCGAACCGGCCAAAGGTGGTCGCGGACCTCGCGCTCAAGTACCGACTGCCGACGATGACGGACACCAAGGAATTTGTGGAAGCCGGGAGCCTGATCTCCCTGGGGCCGAGCCTCGTCGATTCGTACCGGCGGTCGGCAACCCACGTGGACAAGATCCTGAAGGGAGCCAACCCGGCCGACCTGCCGATGGAGCAGCCCACGAAGTTCGACCTGCTCGTCAACCTGAAGACCGCCCGGGCCCTCGGCCTGACCATTCCGCAATCGGTCCTGGCGCAGGCCACCCAGGTTATCCAGTAGAGGACCGATCGCGCGTCGACTGCGGCAGAAGCTCCTGCCTTCAGGAGGAAGCCGGCTGCCCGGGGTTCTCCAGGTCGAGGGCGGCGACGAGACGCCCGAACCCGATGAACTGACCCGTGACCATGCCGAGCTCGATGATCTCCGCATCGGTGAGCGGGCCATGGGGGATTCTCCTCAGACCGTGATGGTGTCGCCCCGCCAGTGGAGCAGGCGCTTCTCGAGGCGCGACATGAGGTTGTAGGTGCCGACGGCCAGAAGGGCCAGCACGATCAGCACCATGAAGATCCCCGTGGTGTCGAAGGTGCCCGAAGCGCGGGCGAGCATGAAGCCCAGCCCGTACTGCGCGGCCAGCATCTCGCCGACCACGGAAGCGGTGAGGGCCAGGGCCATGGAGATCCTGAGCCCGGAGAAGATCCACGGCACGCAGGAGGGCAGGACGACCCGGCGCGTGACGAAGCGCGGCGGGGCGCCCATGGTCTTGACCGCGTTGACGAGGTCCTGGTCCACGTTCTGGACACCCACGTACGTGTTGATGAGCAGGATGAAGAACACGATCGAGATGGCGAGCATGATCTTGGACGGAATACCGATGCCGAACCACATGATGAACAGCGGGGCCAGCGCCACGCGCGGCAGCGCGTAGACGCCCATGAGGTATGGATCGAGCGCCACGTGCGCCCGCCGCCACCGCGCCAGCGCGAAGCCGGCCAGGATGCCCGCCATGGCGCCGAAGAGAAAGCCGAACACCGTCTCCGTCACCGTCACGCCCATGTGAAACCACAGCGTGGAGGAGAGCGCGGCGTCGCGGAGCCGTGCCGCGATGAGGAAGGGCCGGCTGACCCAGAACTCCGAGGCAAGACCCACCCGGCAGAGCCCCTCCCAGATCACCACGATGAGCACCAGCACGCCGGCGCGCAGGATCCAGCGCTCCTGCCGCGAGCCCGGCGTCATCATTGCGGCTTCTCCCTCGAGGCCAGCACCTCCTGCTTGAGCGACGCCCAGATCTCCTGGAACAGCGCCATGAAGCGCGGATGGGCCATGACTTCCTCCACGTGCCGCGGGCGCGCCAGATCCACGCGGTAGACGGCCTTGACGCGTCCGGGACGCGCGCTGATCAGAACCACGCGATCGCTGAGGGCGATGGCTTCCTGCAGGTCGTGGGTGACGAAGAGCACGGTCTTGCGCGAGCGCTCCCAGATCTTGAGGAACTCTTCCTGGATGATGAGTCGCGTCTGGGCGTCGAGGGCGCCGAAGGGCTCGTCCATCAGGAGCACGTCCGGATCCTGCGCGAGGAGGCGCGCGAGCTGCACGCGCTTGCGCATCCCGCCGGAGAGCTGGCGAGGAAAATGCCCCTCGAAGCCCGTGAGCCCCACCATGTCGATGAGGGCCCCAGCCTTGCGGCTGTCGCGCACGCCCTGCACGTCCATGGGCAGGTATACGTTATCGAGCGTGGTCGCCCACGGCAGGAGCGTGTCCTTCTGGAACATGTAGCCGACCTTGGCCGCCGAGGCGCCATTGCCTTCCACACCCGCCACGCGCGTGCTCCCGTCCGATGGGGGCAGGAGCTTGGCGATGACGTTCAGCATGGTCGACTTGCCGCAGCCCGACGGGCCCACGATGGAGACGAACTCGCCATCGTTCACGGTCAGGCTCACGCCTTCGAGGGCCTGGGTGGCCCCGAAGGCGATCGAAAGATTCGTCACGGAGACCTTCGTGGGCATGAGGGCGCTTACTGGTCCCCTGCTACTGATCCCAAAGATGCTTGAACTGGGTGGCCACGACCTTGTCGTACACGATGTCGCCCTTGACCGCGCCCACCTGCTTCTGCGCCTGGTTGCACAGGTGCACAGCTTCCTCGGTGATCTGTGGATAGTACGTGTTCTTCTCGATCGTGATGATGGAGCGGATGAGCGCCACGTCGAGATTGGGAAAGATCTTCTGGCCCACTCGCACCGCGGACTCAGGGTCCTCGCGCATGCGCTTGAGCGTCTTGACGATGGCGCGAACGAGCTTCTCGGCCGTCTGCGGATTCGCCTGGATGAACCGATCGCTCGTCTGGAGTGTCGGGAAGGTCATGAACTGGAGGAACTTGGGCCCCTGCCCCATTCGCGGGTCGAGGAAGTAGCGCGCGAGCTTGAGCTGATGCACCGCGATGCCCGTGGCGGGCTCGCCTCCCATGAACCCGTCCACCTGGCCAGCCTTGAGGGCCGCGTTGGCCGAGCTGACTCCGCCGATGGCGATGATGGCCACGTCGCGATCGGGCTCGAGCCCGGCGTCCTTCAGCAGCGCGCGCAGCGAGAGGTCCGTGCCGCTGCCCGCGCGCGTCATCCCGAGCCGGCTGCCCTTGAGGTCCTTCACTTCCTTCGCGGGATGGTTGGCGCGCAGCACGACGTGGAGCGGGTTCCTGTTCTCCAGGGCCACGAGGTTCTTCGCGCCGAAGCCCTTCTCGGCGAGGATCAGCGGCCGCTCCACCATGGTGCCGCCCGCGTCGATCGAGCCTCCCACCATGGCCGTGGTGACCTCGGCCCCGCCCTCGAAATCCACGAACTGCGCCGTGATGCCTTCGCCCTTGAAGTAGCCGAGCTGCTCCGCGACGTAGAGGGGCAGGAAGACGAAGGACGGCGTCGTGCCGATCTTGACCGTCTGCTGCGCCTCGGCGCCGTTCGCCGAGATGAGCAAGGCAGCAAGCAGCGCGATCGAGAGTCGCATGGCAAGGCCTCCGGAGCGGGGAGCGGCTGGGGCACCCATGACCTAGGCGGCGGATAATAGCACGCGGACGGCGCCCTTGGCAGACGTTACACTCTAGTCCGATGACACGTGGCAAGGCGAAGCAGGAATTCAGAGCTCGACGCAGACCCGACCTGCCCGTCGATCCTCCCGTCGTGGATGGTACCGACCTCTTCCATGGTCCCGAGATAGCGATTGCCCGCAGCACGATCAGCGAGCTGAAGCGGGAAGGCCTGTCGGCGACCAGCCTCTCCCTCGAGAGCTGCGTCCTGAGCCGGGTCGCCCTTCCCGACAGCACATTCTCCACGATCACCCTGCGCGACGTACGGCTCGTCGGGTGCGATCTCGCCAACGTCAAGACGCGCGCCTTGATGGCCCTCCGGGTCGAGCTCTTGGACTGTCGCATGACCGGCTTTCACGTCGAGGAGCCCGCCGAGTGCCACGACGTGCTGATCTCGCAGGGCCTTCAGAGCTATTCCCAGTTCGCCTACGCCAGCTTCAAGTCCGCGGAGTTCGACGCGTGCAACTTCGAGGATGCCAACTTCCTCGGCGCCGATCTTCAAGGCTGCATCTTCCGTGGCTGCAACCTGCACAACGCGGACATGAGGGGAGCGAAGCTGAAAGACGCTGACCTGCGCGGGTCTCAGGTCGAAGGACTGCGGCTCCATCCTGCGGACCTCTACGGAGCGATGGTCGATCCCTCCCAGGCCATGATCTTTGCGGCCCTGCTCGGGATCCGCATTCGATGAGTCCGTATGCCAGGCGCCGCGATGGCCGATGATCTCGAGGTCTGGTTCGAGCGCGGCGTCACGGATGGGCTTCCCGTGGTCCCCCCCACCCGCGAGCGCGTGGAGCGCATGCTGGCCGCCACCGGGCGGCCGCGCGAGACGCTGGTGGCCGAGGTGCCGCCGAACTTCGGGCGAGCCACGGTCGAGAAGCTCGCCGTCAACGCGGTCATGGCAGGCTGCCGGCCGGACTATTTCCCCGTGGTGCTGGCCGTGGTCGAGGCCGCCTGCGATCCCGCCTTCAACCTCCACGGGCAGTCCGGCACCACCAACGCGACCTCGCCGCTCGTCATCATCAACGGCCCCGTGCGCGGGCGCCTCGGCGTCAACTGCGCGGCGGGCGTCTTCGGCCCCGGCTTTCGCGCCAACGCCACCATCGGCCGCGCGCTCCGCCTGATCATGATCAACCTCGGCGGCACGAAGGCGGGCGAGATCTCGATGTCGACCCTCGGCCATCCGGGCCGCTACACGTACTGCATCGGCGAGAACGAAGAGGCCTCTCCGTGGGAGCCGCTCCACGTGGAGCGCGGGCACGCGCGCGAGGCCAGCACGGTCACGCTCTTTCCCGGGGAGGGGCCGTTCATCATCAACGACCACCTGAGCCG
>DASQAK010000169.1:0-7458 GCA_035635755.1 Candidatus Methylomirabilota bacterium
AGCTCAGCGGGAGAGCGCGGCTTTCACACGGCCGAGGCCGCAGGTTCGAGCCCTGCCCCGCCTACCATTGATCCGAGGGTCACTCAGGGTGCCCGAGATCCGTTCGATCAGCGCCATCACATTTGCCACGCCTGACATGGCCCGAGCCGTGCGGTTCTATGCCGCGATCGGCTTCTCGATAGCGTACGGGGGTGAGACAGCTACTTTCACATCGTTCCGAGTTGGAAAGGGACATCTGAACCTCGCGAGGGCCGACGATCAGCCACCTCCGTCGCGTGGGACGCGCGTCATTTTCTACGTCGACGACGTCGACGCCATGTACGCGCAGGCCCTGGCTCAGGGGTTCACACCGGAGGCGCCTCCTCGGGACGCGGCGTGGGGCGAGCGCTACTTTCATCTGACCGACCCCGACGGCCACGCCCTTTCGTTCGCCCGGCCCATTCGGGGTACCGACGGCTGATCGCGCGACCGTCCAGGTCTCAGGACTCGACACTCAGAGATCCTTGGCCATGCAGACGCTGAGCGGCGAGTTCACGTACTCGCCGAAGGCAGGGATCCGCGAGAAGCCGGCACCCTCGTAGAGGGCGAGCGCCTCGCCCTGGCGAAGCCCGGTCTCGAGGACCAGGCGCGCGATCCCGAGGGTCCGCGCCTCGGCCTCGAGCGCCGCGAGAACCGCCCGCCCGATGCCGCGTCCGCGCGCGTCCGGGCTGACGTACATCCGCTTGATCTCGCCCGTTCGACCTTCGATGCGCCGGACCGCCCCGCATCCCACGGGCTTGCCCGAGCTCGAGGCGATCAGGAATACGCCCTGGCCGTCGGCCACTTCGTCGGGATCCAGGCGGAAGTGATTGGCGCCTGGCTCTGGATAGCGGCTGGAGAGCTCGGCATTGAGCGCCCCGATGAGAGCGCGCGCCAGGGGCGAGAGGAGATCGCCTCGCTGAACCAACACTCCGTCCGCGGATGCCTCTTCCCTCATCTCTCTCCTCGCCGCTCACGGTAACACGTCACACCCGCCGACGGCGCGTCGCCCGACACAGAAGTTGCACGCCTCGTGCCGATCTGCCACAATCCGCGGGCGCCATGAATGATCAGCGTCGAGGAACGGTGACGACATGAAGACGGTCCGCACCGTGTGCGCGCACGACTGCCCGGACCAGTGCTCGCTGCTCGCGCAGGTGGACGGCGACCGCGTGGTGAAGATCCAGGGCGATCCCGCGCATCCCTTCACGGCCGGCTTCGCCTGCGCCAAGGTCAACCGCGAGCACGAGCTGCTCGTCTCCCCCGATCGCATCCTCACCCCGCTGCGTCGCACCGGGGCCAAGGGCGAGGGACGCTTCGCGCCCATCACGTGGGAGCAGGCCCTCGACGAGATCGTCACGCGCTGGCAGGCCATCATCAAGGACGACGGGCCGCTGGGCATCCTCGGCTATTGCTACAGCGCGCACCAGGGGCAGATCAACCGCGGGCTCATGCTGGGACTCTTCCACGCTCTCGGCTCCACGCGGCTCCTCGCGGGCACCGTGTGCGATTCGTGCGCCGAGGCGGGCTGGGACGCCGCCTGCGGCAGCGTGGGCGGAGCCGATCCTGAGACCGTCGAGCAGTCGGATCTCATCGTCGCGTGGGGCGCCGACCTCATGACGACGAACGTCCACATCTGGCCCTTCGTCGAGCGCGCGCGAAGCCGCGGGGCGACGCTCGTCGTCATCGAGCCGCGCCGGAGCGCGACGGCGGAGCGGGCCGACTGGGATCTTCGCATCAAGGTGGGGACGGACGCCGCCCTGGCCCTCGGCCTCATGCACGTGCTCGCGCGGGACGGGCTCGCCAACCGCGACTACCTCGCCCGGAAGACGCTCGGCTTCGACCAGGTGGAGCGCGAGGTGCTCCCGCGCTTCTCGCCCGAGCGGGTGGCGGCCATCACCGGCGCCTCCGCGACCGATCTCGTGCGGCTGGCCCATCTCTACGGCAAGGCGCGCGCGCCGTTCATTCGCCTCGGCGAGGGCATGTCGCGCTCGCACCAGGGCGGCCAGGCCATCCGCACCGTCGCCCTCCTCCCGGGCGTGGTCGGGGCCTATGACACGCCGGGCGGCGGCGCGCTCCTCATGACCGCGCCCACCTTCGGCTTCGACGCTTCGCCCATCCGCAAGCCGTCGGGACCCGCGCAGACGCGCACGGTCAACCACTCGCGGCTCGGCGAGGCGCTGCTGACCATGAAGGATCCGCCGCTCCGCGCGCTCTTCGTGGCCGGGAACAATCCCGCCGTCACCTGCCCCGACGCGGCGGCGGTGCGGCGCGGGCTCTCGCGCGAGGACCTCTTCACCGTGATCCACGACCCGCTGCTCTCGGATACCGCGCGCTACGCCGATATCGTGCTGCCCGCCGCCAGCTATCTGGAGAGCGAGGACGTGCTCCGCGGCTACGGCACCTACTATGTGCAGTTCGCCCAGGAAGTGGCGCCGCCCCGGGGCGAGGCGTGGCCGAACCGGCGGCTCGCCCAGGAGCTGGCGCGCCGGCTCGGTCTCAAGGACGCGGTGTTCTCCATGAGCGCCCTAGCCCTGGCGAAGCTCTTCTTCGCGAACGCCACGGGCACGGCGGCGGGCCTCGATCCCGAGGCCGTGCGCCGGAACGGGCCCGTCAAGGTGGCGCCGTCGGGGCCGCAGCGCTTCGCCACGCCCTCGGGCAAGCTCGAGTTCTACTCGGAGACGCTGGCGGCCCAGGGGCTGCCCGCCCTGCCCGACTGGGCGCCCGATGCCCACGGTGAATCGCTGGAGCGCCGCTTCCCCTTGAGGCTCCTCACCGCCCCGGGATATTTCCAGAGCCACACCGCGTTCTCCGGCATCGCCGCGCTCAGGAAGAAGCAAGGCGCGCCGGCCTGCGTGCTCCACCCCGAGGAGGCGAAGAAGCGCGGGCTCGAGGACGGCCAGACGGTCGAGCTCCACAACGATGTGGGAGTGGTGCGGCTGGTCCTGCGCGTGTCCGACGAGGCGCCGCCCGGCGTCGCGTTCGTGCCCGGCCAGCGGCCCGCGGCGGAGGCGGGCGGCACCACCGTCAACATGCTGTGCTCCGATCGCTACAGCGATATGGGCGACGGCGCGACCTATCAGGACACGCGCCTCGACGTCCGCGCGGTAAGCTCGAACCGCTAGCGTCGGGCCCCCTGATCTACTCAGCCCTCGCCTCGCGGCTGCGCCGCTCAGCTCGAACTGCGGCCCTCTCCCCCGAGACGGGGGAGAGGGTCCTTTCCTTGAATCGTGCCCCTTCTCTGAATCCCTCTCCCCCGATGGGGGAGAGGGCAGGGTGAGGGGGCGGAGTCTCCGCGCAGAGGTTCTTCTATCGCTCCATCGTCAGCACCACCCGCCCGATCGCTTTCCGATCGCTCAGGAGGCGCATCGCCTCCGCGAAGCGCTCCAGGGGGAACATGGCCGAGACGTGGGGCCTCAGCTTGCCTGCATCGGCGAGCTTGAACAGCGCCTCGACGGCGGCCTTGCGGAGCGCGGGATTCCGGCGGCCGGCCTCACCCGCGCGCACGCCGACCACGGAGCAGCCCTTGATGAGGACGAGATTCGCCTTCACGGTGGGGAGAGTGCCGCTCGCGAAGCCCACCGTGAGCAAGCGCCCGCCGAAGGCGATGCAGCGCAGCGACTGCTCGAAGACCGCGCCACCCACGGGGTCATAGATGACATCGGCTCCCGCGCCGCCCGTGAGGCGCTTGACCGCCTCCGGGAAGGGCTCGGCCTCGTAGTTGATGCCGTGATCGGCCCCGCGGCTCTTGGCCGCCGCCAGCTTCTCCTCGCTCGAGGCGGTGGCGATGACGGTGGCGCCCAGGATCTTGCCCAGCTCCACGGCGGCCAGCCCCACGCCCCCCGCCGCGCCGTGGACGAGCAGCGTCTCGCCCTGGGCGAGATGCCCGCGCTGGACGAGTCCGTGATAGGCGGTATGCGATGCGACGAGAAACGCCGCGCCCTCGGCAAAGCTGAAGTGGGCAGGCAGCGGCTCGAGCTGGGCGGGCTCGACCACCGCTTCGTCGGCGTAGCAGCCAAAGCGCTGATGGATGATGACGCGATCTCCGGCCGCGACGTCCCGCGCCTCCGGACCTGACTCGATGACTTCGCCTGCCGCCTCGAATCCCGGCGTGAACGGGCGCTCGGGCTTGAGCTGATACAGGCCCGCCGCCATCAAGACATCGGGAAAATTGACGCCGGCGGCGCGGATCCGGACGCGGATCTGCCCCGGTGAGAGCGTCTTCCGCGGTATCTCCTCGACGGCCATGAGCTCGGGGGGCCCGAGCTCGCGACACACGACCGCGCGGATCAGAGGATGGCGCCCTCGTGGCGCAAGAGCCACTGCTTGCGCGCGAGCCCGCCCGCATAGCCCGTGAGGGAGCCGTCGCTGCCCACGAGGCGATGGCAGGGGACCACGATGGAGAGGGGGTTCTGCGAGTTGGCCAGGCCCACCGCGCGGGAGGCGTTGGGGCCGCCGAGCTGAGAGGCCAGCTCACCATAGGTGCGGGTGGAGCCGGGAGGAATCGCGCGAAGGGCGGCCCACACGCGGCGCTGGAATTCCGTGCCCCCCGTGTCCACCACGACTTCCTCCAGCGCGGCATAGTCCTTGGCGAAGTAGGCGAGGAGCTTCTCGCTGACGCCGAGGGGGTTGTCCTCGTGCACGAGCGCGAAATCCTCGAAGCGGCGGGAAAGCAGCGTCTTCATGCGCTCGTCGCACTCCGCGAAATCGACGGCGCACACCGCGCCGGGCCGGGTGACGATGGCGATGGGGCCGATCTCGGAATCGATGGTGTCGGTGTGGAGCTCGGTGATGGTGGCGCGCGTGAGCATGCTCAGGCCGGTGAATGCGTGAAGGGCAGGCGGGTGGAGCGCTGGCGCTCGATCTCGATCACCAGCACGATGCGCTCGGCGGGATTCTGTCGCATGGGAAACTCCTTGCCCGTGTACTTGCGCGACACGCGGTCCATGATCTTGAAGTCCGCGTCCTTCCAGCGCTCGGCCACGCGACCCCGGAGCTGGGCCTCGACATAGGGATTGTCGAAGGCCACGATGGACATGCCCACCCGGGAATCCCGCCGCGTGTTCTTGGCCTTGAGGGAGTTCTCCCCCGTGCACACGAGGATGCGATCGCCTTCGAGATCGACCCAGACGGGCGCCACCTGCGGCGAGCCGTCGGGCATGAGGGTGGCCAGGTGGGCGAAGTTCGCGCCCCGCACCAGGGCCTTGACGTCGTCCGAGAGCTCGATGCCCTTCACGAGGCGGCGGCCCCGCCGCTCGCGCTTTCCGAAGGCAGGATGACGAACCCGCGCTCGCGCAGGTTCGTATCCACGTCCGCGTGCTGGCGCCGGTCGCTCTGCCGCCGCTCCTCGGCGGCGGCGTCGCGGCTCTGCCGCCGCTCGCTCACACGCCGATCCATGATGATGCGCACGCGGTCCTGGCCGCTGAACTCGCGCTGGAGATACTCGTAGAGCTGCGGATTGTAGCGCGCCACGATGAAGATCTCGCCGACTTGCATCATCTCCTCCCCACACTTCTTGACCCAGAATGGCACGTCCATTTCGCGGAACAGCGTGAAGGCCGCGACCAGGTGCTCCTCGGCCCGCAGGCGATCGCCCAGGAGCCGGCACACGCGCCCCCACCCCATGTGCACGTGGGCCACCAGCGGCTGCATCTTGAGCTCCTCGGCAATGCCGAGCGCCTGACGATAGTGCTCTTCCGCCTGCGCGAGCGACGCCCCGCCCTCGTGGCTTGCCACCTCGCCTAGGAGCCGCCACGCCCAGGCCTGGTGCCCTCGCTCCTTGTGCGCGATGGCGAGGTCGAGGGCGTGCCGGGCCGCCTCTCCCGCTCGCGCGGGCTCGCCGGCCGCGAGCAGGCCCTCGGCCTTGTGGAGCGTCCACAGGGCCAGGTAGGCGTTGATGCCGAGCACCTCGCTCAGGTGCACGCCGTCCTCGAGGAGAGGCAGGGCGGAATCGACGTGGCCGCGCAGGGCCAGCGTCAAGCCCAGGAGCGAGGAGGGAATGGGCCGCCACACGTCGAGATGCTTCTCGCGGCAGGCGTCCAGGCTCGGCTGGAGCAGCTCGCGCGCGCGATCGAGATGTCCCCGCCGGAGCCACACGAGCCCGGCCAGCGTGCGCGCGATGGTCTGACCATACACGTGCCCGGCCGCATCGGCCGCGCGCATGGCCTGGTCCGCGCACGCATCCGCGGCGTGGAAATCCCCGAGCTCGGCCAGGGTGAAGGCCAGCCACCCGCTCGAGGTGACGTACGAGATCGCCGTCTGGGTGCCGGTGTCGGTGGCGCGCGTGCGCTCGAGCGCGTCGACATTCTCCCGCAGGATGAATTCCGCGCGCCGGTACTGGCCCTGGGCGTGGCAGCTGTAGCCGAGATAGCCGCGGGCCAGCGACTGCAATCCCAGGTCCTGCGTGGCGTCCGCGATGCGCAGGCAGCGCTCGCCATAGTCGATGGCCAGGTCCGGCTCGCCCTTCAGGTAGTGGTAGTTGACGAGATAGCTGTACACGCGCGCCAGGCGGGACTCGTCGCCCAGCTCGGTCCCGAGCTCCTCGGCTTCCTTGGAGAGCTGGAGGACCTCGGGCAGGCGTCCCAGCTGCAGGAGGGGCGGACGCAGCTCGAGCCGGATGTCGATGGCAAGCTCGAGCTTGCTCCGCCCGTCCGGGAGGTGCACGAGGATCTGCAGGGCCTGATCGAGAAGCGCGACGGCTTCCTCGTTGCCCGCGCGCGAGGCGGCCTTGGCCGCCGCCTGGCGGAGATAGGCGACAGCCTTTTCCCAGACCTCTCCGCGGACGGCGTGATGAGCCAACCGGTCCACGTGCTCGCCCAGGCGCTCGGCCTGCACCCGCTCCAGGGCATCCACGACGCGCGCATGCAAGGTCCGGCGCCGACCCTGGAGCAGCGAGGCGTACGCGACGTCGTGCGTGAGGGCGTGCTTGAACGTGTACTCGAGCGTCGGGAACAGGCTCGTCTCGTAGATGAACTCCGCGGCCTGGAGCCGCATGAGCCCACCCCTCAGCGTTTCATCCGTCAGCTCGGCGATGGCCTCGAGCAGCGCGAAGGAAACGTCCTTGCCGATGACGGAGGCGGCCTGGAGGAGCCGCTTGTCCTCGGGCTGCAGCCGGTCGATGCGCGCGGCGAGGACGGCCTGCACGGTCGGCGGCATCTGTAGAGTGCCGATGGACTTGGCCATCTTGTACTGGCCCCGCTCGCCCAGGAGCGCCTTGGTCTCGACGAGCGACTGCACGCACTCCTCGAGGAAGAAGGGATTGCCCTCCGTCTGCCTGACCAGGAGCTGCTTGAGGGGGGGCAAGGCCGCGTCGGTGCCCAGGAGCGCCTGCAGGAGCTCCTCCGCGCTCTCGGGCTGGAGGGGATCCATGCGGAACTGGGTGTAGTAGCTCTTGCCGCCCCAGCCGTGCGTGTATTCCGGCCGGTAGTTGACCATCAGCAA
>DASQAK010000170.1:0-22482 GCA_035635755.1 Candidatus Methylomirabilota bacterium
TGACGCTCGCCACGAGGTGGCTCGACCCGGCGGAGGTCGAGGCGGACATCACGCCCTTCATGATCCTCTACGCGCTCCACGACGCGCTCGTGAAACCGATGCCGGGCAATCTCCACACGCCGAGCCTCGCGGAGTCGTGGACCATGTCGAAGGACGGGCGCACCTGGGAGTTCCTCCTGCGCAAGAGCGTGCGCTTCCACAACGGCGATCCCGTCACCGCGGACGACGTCAAGTTCTCCTTCGAGCGGTATCGCGGCGCCGCGGCCACCCTCTTCAAGGAACGAGTCCGCGAGGTCCAGGTGGTGGACCCGGGCCGCGTCCGCTTTCACCTCAAAGACCCGTGGCCGGACTTCATGACGTTCTACGGCACGAGCGCCTCCGGGGCGGGGTGGATCGTGCCCAAGAAGTACGTGGAGAAGGTCGGAGAGGATGGCTTCCGCAGGGCGCCCATCGGGGCCGGCCCCTACAGGTTCGTGAGCTTCCAGCCCGGCGTCGAGCTGGTCCTCGAGGCCTTCGACGGCTACTGGCGCAAGACGCCGAGCGTGAAGCGCCTCGTGCTCCGCAGCGTGCCCGACGAGGCGACGCGGGCGGCCGCCCTCAAGCGCGGCGACATCGACGTCACCTACCTCCTCAACGGTCCCATCGCGGCGGACGTCCGTCGCACGCCGGGGCTGACCCTGACCGCCATGCGCACGAACGGGGTGCTGTGGGTCGAGTTTCCCGAGCAATGGACGTCGGGCTCGCCGTGGGCGGACCGGCGCGTGAGGCTGGCCGCCAACCTCGCCATCGACCGCCAGGCCATCAACGAGGCCGAAGCTCTCGGCTACTCCGGACCCACCGGCAACATCGTGCCGCGCCACCAGGAGTTCGCGCTGGCCATCGAGGCGCATCCCTACGACCCCAAGCGCGCGAAGGCGCTCCTGGCCGAGGCGGGCTATGCGAACGGGTTCGACGCGGGAGAGCTCACGCCGTTCCCGCCGTACAACGGGATGGGGGAGGCGATCGCCAACTACTTCGCCGCCGTGGGCATCCGCACGCGCCTGCGCACCATGGAGCGCGCGGCCCTGCTCTCCGCCTGGCGCGACCACAAGCTCCGCGGCGTCTTCGTTGGCGCCACCGGGTCGGCGGGGAATGCCTCCACGCGGCTCGAGGCCTTCGCCACCAGCAAGGGCGGGTTCGCCTACGGCACGGTGCCCGAGGTGGAGAGCCTCTTCGCCAGGCAGATCCAGGAGATGGACCGCAAGAAGCGCGAGGAGATGCTGCACCAGATCCAGCGCATCCTCGCCGACCGCGTCACCTTCGCGCCGATCTGGGAGAACGGATTCATCCGGGCCTTCGGGCCGCGGGTCGAGGAGTCGGGGCTGACGCTGATCCAGTCGTTCCCGTACTCCGCGCCGCTCGAGGACGTGCGGCTCAAGAAGCAGTAGCCGCCCTCACCCCAGCCGCCATCCCCGCACCGCCATCACACCATCCGGAGGACATCATGCGTTATGGCTTCTATCTGCCGACTCGTGGGCCCGCGGCCACGTCCGAAGGGCTCACCGCCATCGTCCAGCGGGGCGAGGCCTTGGGATTCCACTCCGTGGTCGTGGCCGACCACATCGTGTTCCCCACGGTGATCCGCTCGAGCTATCCGTACACGGTGTCGGGCGAGTTTCCGGGAGAGGGAGACGCCCCCGAGCTGCTGCCCCTCATGGCCTTCGTGGCCGGGGTCACGAGCCGGCTCCGGATCGTGTCCAGCGTGATGATCGTGCCCTATCGCAACCCCGTGGTGACGGCGAAGATGCTCGCCACCATCGACGTCCTCTCGCGCGGGCGCCTCACCGTGGGCGTGGGCGTGGGCTGGCTGCGGGAGGAGTTCGAGGCGGTGGGCGCGGCGTCCTTCGAGCGGCGGGGCGCCGTCACCGACGAGTACGTGCGCATCTTCAAGACGCTGTGGACCAAGTCCCCCGCCAGCTACGCGGGCGAGTTCTACCAGTTCGACTCGCTGCGCTGCCTGCCCCAGCCGCTGCAGAAGCCGCACCCGCCCATCTGGATCGGCGGCCATAGCGCCGTCGCCCTGCGCCGGGTGGCGCGTCTCGGCGACGGCTGGCATCCCGTGGGAGCCAATCCCGCCGTCCCGCTGCGCCCGGCCGAGCTCGGCGCCTCCCTCGACGAGCTGCGGAAGCTGACGGCGGCCGAAGGCCGGGACTTCTCGCGGCTGACCATCTCCTTCAAGGCGCCCGTCTACGATGCGTCAGCGGATGCCGCCACGCTGCCCGACGGCGGCCGGCGGCCATTCTCCGGCTCACCGGCGCAGATCGGCGAGGACATCGCGGCCTACGGGGCGCTGGGCGTCAGCGAGCTGATCTTCGACTTCCGCAGCCCGACCGCCGCGGAGGTGATCGGGCGGATGGAGCGCTTCGCGGGGGAGGTCCTCGCGCGCGTGACGTAGCGCCGCGGCCCTCGCTCAGCCAAAGTTGACCGCCGTGGTGTTGCCCCCGCTGATGAGGATGCCCACCCGCTCATCGCGGGCCGGCGCATAGCGTCCCTCCAGCAGAGCGGCGAGGCCGGCCGCTCCGCCGGGCTCGGCGACGATTCGCAGCGAGGACCAGAGGGCTTCCTGCGCGCCTCGGATGGCGGCATCGCTCACCAGGACGACGTCGTGGACATGAGCCTGAGCGATGGGAAACATCAGCTCCCCGACCTGACGGGGGGCGAGCGAGTCGGCCGCGATGCTTCCCGTCTCGGCATCGACGGGGCACCCCGCCTCGCGCGCCGCGGTCAGCGTGGGCGCTCCCCGCGGCTCGACGCCGATGATCTTGACCTTGCCCCTGTACCACGCCGCGATGCCCCCGATCAGCCCGCCTCCCCCCACGGCCACCAGGAGGGTGTCGAGAGCCGGCGTCTGGGTGGCGAGCTCCAGCCCGATCGTGGCTTGTCCGAGGAGGGTCTCGAGCTGATCGAAGGCGTGCACGGCCAGCGCGCCGGATTGCCTGACCCACGCCTCGCTGGCCGCGAGGGCATCGGCGTAGCGCTCGCCCCCCACCACGAGATCGGCGCCGTACTCGCGGATCCGCTGGATCTTCGCGGGCGACGACACGGTCGGCACGAAGATCTTCGCGGCGACGCCCAGTCGCATCGCGGCATAGGCGACGGCCGCCCCGTGATTGCCGCCCGAGGCGGCGACCACGCCCGCGGGAGGGACGCGTCGCATGAGCAGGTTGGCGAAGGCGCCCCGCGCCTTGAACGATCCTGAGTGCTGGAGCTGCTCCAGCTTGAGGGTGAGGGGAAAGGGCGGCAGGCCGAAGTCCGCCCCGCTCACCTCGGCCGCGGGGGTGAGGCGGATGTGAGGGCGGAGGAGGGCATGCGTCGCCTCGATGTGCCCGAGCGTGATGAGGTCGGCCATCAGCCCCGGATGTTGACATAGACTTAGTAATTTGGCAAATTGGCCAATATGCTTTCTTTGGATGTCGTCAAGGCCCTCGCCAACGAGCGCCGCCTCCAGATCCTCCACTGGCTCAAGGCGCCCCGCTCGCACTTCCCCCGCCAGGTGGACGGCGATCTGGTGCGTGACGGCGTATGCGGGGTGCTCATCGCGGAGAAGCTCGGCATCAGCCAGCCCACGGCGAGCGAGCATCTCAAGGTGCTGTCGCGGGCCGGGCTCGTGCGCGGCAAGCGCATCAAGCAGTGGACGTTCTACAAGCGGGACGAGCGGCGGATCGCAGAGGTGAAGCGCGAGCTTCGCTCCGCCTGGTGAGCGGCCCAAGATCCTATCGGGGCCGGGAGGCCGTGACCTGGCCCAGCTCGTAGGCCGTAACCGTGCTTCCCTGGGGCCGGCGCGACAGCGAGATGATCTGGCCGCCTGCGG
The DNA here is from genome assembly GCA_035635755.1 of Candidatus Methylomirabilota bacterium. Lineage (GTDB taxonomy): Bacteria > Methylomirabilota > Methylomirabilia > Rokubacteriales > CSP1-6 > AR37. The sequence goes on from DASQAK010000170.1 coordinate 3,851, forward strand.
GCACGACCGTGAAGGCCCGCGGGGCGCCGCCGGCCAGCGTCACGCGCGTGAGCGCGCGGGACGAGAGATCGACCACGAGAACGGCGCCCTCCGGGCTCAGGAAGGCCAGGCGCCCATCCGGGCCGATCTGGGGATTGTGCCCCCAGACGGGCAGCGAGCCCGCGGGCTCCACGGCGCCGCTCGAGGGGGTGACTCGCCAGAGCAGAGTCGCCCCGCGCTGCACGGACCAGCAGAGCACGGTCGACTGGTCTACCGGCGTGGTCAGGCAGGAGAGGGGCCCTCGCGAGGCCGCGAGCCGTCGCGGTCCCTCGCTCCCGAGCCGCCAGAGCTCCCACTGGGTCGGGGATCCGGGAAGGAAGGCCAGCCAGGGTCCGGTGAGGCCACCCAGGCCGCGCGTCGACGCCCCCGGCACGCTGATCGTCGACACGACCGCGGCGTCGCTGCCGGGAGCATGGGCGACGCTGCCCGGAGGCTGCACGGCGCCGCGGGAGCGCGGCAGCGGCCACCGGCGGGTCACGAAGGTGTCCTCGCCGACCCGTCCCGAGAGTCCTATCGCGTGGCTCCACTGCCTGTCGACTCCGGCCACGGTCCACGTACCCGCGGAGGCGTCGACGGACAGGCGAGGGTTGGCGACCGGCGGCAGGACGACACGCCAGGGTGAGCTCGAAGGCTCGGTCACGTCCAGGATCTTGAGCTCGGCGGTCTTCGAGGTCGAGACCAGGACGAGCGCGCGCGCCTCGTCGAGGAATCCAAGATCGTCGCCCTCGATCGGTCGCGAGGCGCCCGAGAAGTCTCCCACGAGCATCGGCGCGCGCGCAGGCTCCTGGTCGTCCGCGTCGTCGTCTTCCTCGCGGCCCGCCCAGGCCTGCAGGGCGAACCGCGAGCCCGACGGGGAGACGCGAAGCCCGGTGGCGATCTTGTCGAGATGGATCTGGCTGCGGGTGACGGCCTCGCGTGCGTCGCTCGTGAGCGATCGATTGGGCACGCGGAGCGGGTCGCCGACGAAGCGATCGGCGAACCACGTGGAGCCGACGAGGATCGGGAGGGCGCCGAGGATGGCCAGCGTCACCGCGCCCGCCCGCGCGCGCGGGAGTGGAACCAGGAGGAGCGCGGCCGCGCAGCCCCAGAGCGCGAGGGTGGCGCTCGGCATGGCCCGGGCCGCGTCGTGCAGGCGGGCGGCCACCGGCCCGGGCAGGGCGCTCACGACCACGGCAAGCCACGCGAGCAGGCCGAGGGCGCCGAGAGCCCCGGCCGTGAGCGCGATACCGACGCGGCGGCTCTCGGGCGCCTCGCGGGCGCGGGCCACCCCCAGCAAGAGGGCGCAGACCCCGAGGATCCCGATCACGAGCCACGCCAGCCCGATCTCACTGCGTGGAGCACCCGACGCGAAGGCCGGGGCCCAGGCGGCCCATCCGGGCGGGTCGATCAGACCCGCGAACCAGAGGCCGGCTTGAGCGCTGGCTGTGACTCCCAGCGCGACGAGGGCGGCCGGGTTCTGGCGAAAGGCGGCGATCAGGCCGGGAAGCATGAGGGTGGCGACGTGGGCGGAGAACACCGCGACCACGAGGAGGCACGCGCTGAGGGCGCTCGCGATGAACCCATGATGCACGGACCCTCGGCGGCCCCGGGTGAGGCGCGCGTCCACGCGGTCGAGGGCGGCCTGTACGCTCCCGACATCCTCTTCGCGGAGGGGAAGGGAGTGCGTGGTCCCGTCTCGCTCGATGGCGACGAGGGCGAGCGCCCCGCCCGCCCCGGCCGTGGCCACGCGGAGACTGATCAGCTCGCCATACCGGAGGACGCGCGCGGACGCCGCGGCTTCGCGAACGGCGGCGGTCTCGTGTGGCGTCTCCGGCGGGACCCCATCGAGCCACTCGATGCGCTCGGGTCCCAGGATCACGAAGCGGTCCCGAACACGGCCGGCGACCACGACGGGCGCGGCGAGGGGAGGCGACGGGATGCCCGCGGCCGCCTCGATGGCCTGGATACGCCGGGCGAGGCTCGGGTGGCTCGCCGTGCGCTCCATCTCGAGCGGCCAGCGGCGCGGCAGCCGCGTCAGCGCGTGGAGCTTCGTCAGCGCGCGCGCGAGGGCGGGGCCATCGCCACAGAGCTCGACGGCGCGCCGGTCGCTCTCGGCCTCGTGCGCTTGGTGCCGCGATATGCGCATGGACAGGGTCAGCCAGATCAGGAAGAACCAGATGCCGGGGATCCAGCTCCGCAGCCCGAGGTCGATGGAATGAATGACCACGGGCGCCGCCACGACGCCGAGGAGCACGATCAGCCACTGCGAGAGCAGCATGAAGAGACAGCGGCGTCGGTCGTAGTGCTCGAGGTGGGCGACCTCGTGGGCGAAGATGGCCGCGATCTCGTCCCGGTCGAAGAGATCGAGGAGGGTGTCGCTCATGAGGACGGCCGAGCCGCGCACGGAGGGCAGGGCGAGCGCGCTGACCCAGCGACCACCACGCGGTCCCGCATGGTAGAGGCCGGGAGCCTTGGCGCGGGAGCGCGCGAGAATCTCGTCGAACGCGGGCTGCAGATCGGAGCGATCGAGCCGCCGGGCGCCGCTGAGGGCGCGGAAGATCGCCGCGAACCAGAGGCTCCAGGCGAACAGGGCCGCGGCCAGCGTGGCGATGGTGAGCCAGGAGCCTCCGACCCATTCCACGATGGAGGGCGCGGCGGCCAGGAGCGTCCAGAAGCCGCCCGAGGCGACGCCGAGGCGGAGCGCCCAGGCGAGATACGAGGGGAGTCCCCAGCTCTCATCGAAGAGCGCGCGTCGGGAGGCAAACGACCCCGTGAGCAAGGCGAGCAGCCCGGGAGCCAGCATCCAGAGCGCGCCGCCGGGCAGGAAGAGCTGCCCCGCCCAGCAGATGCCGGCGGCCTGGGCGAGTCGCGTGCGGCGGGCCATGAGCCGCTCGGGGAGGGCGGGATCGTCGCGAAGGGAGATGAGCCGGCGGCCCGTCCACCATGCGGCGATCCCGGGAAGGAGGACGACGGCAAAGGCGACGACGCTCGAGCCCATAGGTCATCGTAGCAAGGCGACCCGTCGCGACCGATGAGCTATCTGCCCGGTTTGGAAATCCTCGATTTGCCTCTGCGGCGCCATGCTGCCGTAGATCTACATGATGTGCATCGGCCTTCTCGTGGTGATCCTCTTTCCCTGGGTCACCCTCGTGATCCCTCGCCTGCTCGGCTCGGGTAGCCGACAGGGCCATGGCGCACATCGCTCCAGAATTGGCCCACGCCCGTATGGGTTGCGAGGCCGCCTGAGGCCGGGGTAGGCTTGGGGCGCCTCGGACGGGTTCCAAGCTGCTTATCCAAGCTCTTTAGAGGACGGGCCCTTGGACGGACCGAGCGGCAGTTAATGCCAAACCTATGCCGAAGCTATACAAGTTGCTGAAAAGGAAGGCCAAGCTCCTGGCGTGACCGATCCATTGACGATGGCTGCCGACTGGGTCTGCTCCGCCGAGCGCACCGTGGTCTTCACGGGCGCGGGGATGAGCACCGAGTCAGGCATTCCGGACTTCCGGAGTCCCGGCGGGATCTGGGACCGGTTCGATCCCGCGGAGTTCACGTTCCAGAACTTCATCGGCTCCGAGGAAGGCCGTCGGCGCTACTGGGAGCTCGGCCGCATGGTCTATCCCGTCCTGCGCGGCGCCGAGCCCAATCCCGGCCACTTCGCCGTGGCCAAGCTCTGGCAGCTCGGGAGGCTCGACTGCGTCATCACCCAGAACATCGACAACCTCCACCAGCGGGCAGGGCTGCCCGCCGAGCGAGTCATCGAGCTGCACGGAAGCGCCATGCGCGCGCGATGCCTGGCCTGTGATCGGCCCTACGATCGCGCCCAGATCCAGGATTGGCTCGAGGCGGGCGTCTCCGTGCCCACCTGCGACCCGCCATGCGGCGGCGTGATCAAGCCGCGCACCATCATGTTCGGAGAGGCCATGCCGAGCGAGGCGACCGAAGAGGCGGAGCGGCGCTCTCGGGCCGCCGACCTCTTCATCGTGGTCGGCTCCTCGCTCGTGGTCTATCCCGCCGCCCACATGCCCGTCCATGCCAAGCGGGCCGGGGCGCGTCTCGTCATCGTCAACCGGACGCCCACGCCCCAGGACGCCGAGGCGGATCTCCTCATCCCGGGCAGCGCGGCGGAGGCGCTGGCGGGCATCGCCGAGCGCGTTGAAGTTCGAGCTGAGACGCTGCTGACGAGCCGCAGGCGAGGAGAGCGGCGGCGAGGCGAGTGCTGAGTTGAAATGCGTCGCCATAGCGTAAACGTCTTCCCGCCAGGAGCCGCCCATGCCTATCGCCGTGAGTGATGCCGTCGAGCGCCTCGTCAAGAACCGCGCGACGCTTCAGATCATGTCCCCCCTGTCCGAGTCCGCCGCCGATCTCTCCGTCGAGACGGCGTACAGGATTCAGCGCGCGCTCGAGAGCAAGCTCGTGGAGGGCGGAGAGCGCGTGGTCGGCTGGAAGGCCGGCTTCACGAACGCTTCCCTGCAAGAGAGCTACGGGGTGAAGGAGCCCGTGCTGGGCTTCCTCCTCGGCTCGGGCGTCTTCGCCAGCGGCGACGCCGTGCCCATCTCGCGCTTCGCCGCCGTCGGGCTGGAAGTGGAGATGGCCTTTGTCATGAAGGCTGATCTCGCGGGGCCGGGCGTGACACCCGTCTCCGCGCTCCTCGCCGTGGAAGGCGCCATGCCGGCCTTCGAGCTGATCGACTTTCGGATCTCCGGCAAGCCGCGGGCGAGCGACGTCATCGCCGACGGGGTTCTCGCCAATGCCATCGTGCTGGGGCGGCCGCTCGGCCCTGTGACGGGGCTGGATCTCTCGCTGGAGGGCGTGGTGTACGAGGAGAACGGTGAGCGTGTCGCCACCGCGGCCGCCGCGGAGGTTCTGGGCAATCCGCTCAACTCGCTGGCCTGGCTCGCCAACACGCTCGGCGGGCAGGGAGGCAGGCTCCGGGCGGGAGACATCGTCATGACGGGCTCGATCTCGAAGGTCTTCCGCCCCAAGGCCGGCGACTCCGCCCGTGCGACCTTCACCCGTCTCGGCTCGGTCTCCTGCCGCTTTGTCTAGGCTCTTTGCCGAGCGCGCGGAGTGTCGCGGGCTCGCCCTGAACGGCCAGGCGCGCTAGCGTGGAATTCTCTGAGCTCAAGCGGCGGCTCGACACGGCCCTCAGCCGCCGGCCGCGCCGGGAGCTCTCCCGAAGGGATCTGATCTCGGCGGCGGTGCTCTTGCCGATCACCGCCCACCCGCCGGAGGCGGGCGAGCCTCACATACTCTTCACCAAGAAATCGGCGGACGTGCCGCACCATAAGGGACAGTTCTCGTTTCCCGGCGGCATCGTGGAAGAGCGGGACGGCTCCCGCGTGGAGACGGCCTTGCGAGAGGCGTGGGAGGAGATCAAGCTGCCGCCGGACGCCGTCGAGGTGCTGGGGCTCCTCGACGATACCGCGACGCGCGCGACGCCGTTCATCATCACACCGGTCGTCGGGATCGTCACCCGCGACGTGAAGTTCCAGGCCGATGGTCGGGAGATCGAGCGAGTGCTGGAGGTGCCCCTCGAGACGCTGCGGGATCCGAACATCTTCCGCACCGAGCTCTGGGAGCGTGAGGGGACGCCGCATCCCGTCCACTTCTTCACGGTGACCGTCGAGGACGTCATCTGGGGCGCGACGGCCCGCATCCTCAAGCAGTTCCTCGACATGGTCGAGGGGCGCGAGGAAGAGTCGTGACGTGCGAGACCCTGCTCGTGAGCGAGAAGCGGCCACCCCGCTGGTCGGGACGATAGGAGGTGGAGAATTCCATGACACTGCGCGCGTGTGGACTGGCCGGGCTTGTCTTCGGGGTGGTGTTCAGCCTGGGTCTCCTTTCGGCGATGGCCCAGCCTCGGGAGCTGCCCGCGACGGTGGTGACGCTCACGGGCAAGGCCGAGACGTACAAGAAGGGCGATACGGCGTGGAAGCCTGCCGACCTTCGCGCCGAGCTCGACGAGGGCGACGGCATTCGCACCTCCCCGAGCGTCCGTGCCACGCTCCGGACAGGAGGTGGCCACGCCATCCGCGTGGCCGCGCTCTCCCAGGTCTTCTTCCTGCCCGCCGAAGGAAGCGGCGAGGACCAGACCGTGCGGGTCAGGATGGATCGCGGCTGGGTCTGGGCTGCCGTGGCGCAGGGCGCCTACGCGCGCCCCCCCGTCGAGGTGCGCATAGGAACGACGCGCGTCTCCCTCCGCAATGGCGGGGTGGGGCTGAGGCTCGGTCGTGACGGCGCCGTGCTCGTGCGCGTGTACCACGGGCTCGTGACCATCTCGGGAGCGGGCACCCCGCCGGTCTGGGAGCGTGTCCTGGGCGACGACCAGGAGCTGCTCGTGGGTCCCACGGGAGCGCCGGCCGATGTGCGCAAGCTCTCTCGCGAGCCCGTGGAGGCATCCTGGGTGCTCTGGAACGAGGAGCAGGACTACGCCGCCTACGGCGGCAAGCCTTCTCGATAATCGTGAAGGAAGTGGGAACCGATGACGGCCGCTTTGCGTTAGGATAACTGCCGTGCGCCGACTTCTTCTCGCGACCTGCCTCGTGACCTGGTGGGCCGGCGCCGCCGTCGCCGCCGATCCCGCCGAGGTCACCCGCGGCAAGTACATCTTCGGCGCCGCGGGCGGCTGCGGCTGCCATACCGAGCCCAAGGGCCAGCCCAACGCGGGCGGCAAGAAGTTCGAAGGTCCCTTCGGGACCGTGTACGCGACGAACATCACGCCCGACAAGGCCACGGGGATCGGCGGCTGGACGGACGAGCAGATCATCACGGCGATACGACTCGGCCGGCGGCCCAATGGCGAGCGCATCCTCCCCGTTCACCCTTTCACGTCCTTCAACGGCATGGCCGACGGCGACCTCAAGGCCGTGGTCGCCTTCCTCCGCTCCGTCCCGCCCGTGAGTCGCAAGAACACGACGAAAAAGATCACCGTGCCCATGTTCGAGAGCGTCTTCCTGCCCGCCTGGCTCGTGACCTTCGCGGCCAAGGAGACGCCACCGCCGGCCGCCCCCGTGTCCGGCGTGGCGCGCGGCGAGTATCTCGTCCGCGCCGTCGGACACTGCGGCGAGTGCCACACGCCGCGCTCGGCCATGACCATGGCCGTCGACAACAACCGCTTCCTCGCGGGAAATCCGAAGAAGACCGGGCCGGAAGGCCAGCTTGCGCCGAACATCACACCGGACAAGGACACGGGCATCGGCAGCTGGACCGAGGACCAGATCGTGACGTACCTCGGGACGGGCAACCGGCCCGACGGCGACGTCGCCGGCGGCCTCATGGGCGAGTCGATCCAGGGCACCCTCGCCGGCTACAAGGACATGAGCAAGGCCGATCTGCAGGCGATCGTGAAGTACCTGAAGGCCATTCCCGCGGTGAAGAACAAGATCGAGTGATGGCAGCGCACCCCATGACCGAGGAGGCGACATGACCCGACGAGCAAGGCTTCGCCGAAGTCTCGTGCTGATTCCCCTCGTGGCGGCGACGCTCGCTGCCTGCACCACCGCGGCCCCGCAGAGAATGGTCGGCACCGATGACGTCGTCTTCGACCGCCAGCGCATCATGAAGGTCCAGGGCGCCATGTGGACCGATATCCAGAACAAGTTCAAGGCGGGCAATATCGAAGCCATCGCCCCCAACGCCGAGGTGATCGCCATCACCGCCATGCAGATCCCCACCCTCTTCCCCGAGGGATCGCTCACGGAGAAGAGCAAGGCCAAGCCCGAGCTCTGGCAGCGCCGGAGCGAGTTCGAGGCGGCGGCCAAGAACCTGACGATCTGGTCGGAGCGGCTGCGGGATGCCTCCAAGGCCAAGGACGAGAAGGCGGTTGCCGACATCATGAAGGACTACGGTCGTGTCGGCTGCGGCTCCTGCCACACCCCGTTCCGTCAGCCGCCGCCGCGCTCCTAAGGCGCCCGGCCACCTGGACGCACAGAGGGGGTGGGCCTCACGGCCCGCCCCCTTTTCTTGCGCGCGTGTCGGAAAGATCAGCGAATCAGGGCCACCAGAGGTACATGAAGCGCGGGCCCATTCCGCTCACGAGGCCGGCGAGCGAGCCCAGCGAGGCCTCGAGCCCCGGGGTGGCCGGGCTCGCGGAATAGAAGTTCGAGCGATACTCCCGCGGGCGGTGGTACATGATGATCTTCGCTTCCTCGAGCCTCGCCGCCTTTCGCGCGGAGGCGACGACGTCGTCCATGTAGCCGATCGAGTCGACGAGCCCGAGCGCCTTGGCCTGCTCCGCCGTGTAGATGCGTCCGTCCGCGAAGGCGCGCACGCGCTCCTCGGGGATCTTGCGGTGCTCCACGATGAGCCCCACGAAGCGGCCGTACATCTGGTCGATCACCGACTGGAAGATGGCGCGCTCCTCGGGGGTGAGCTGACGGAAGGGTGAGCCCGCGTCCTTCTTGTCGGCGGACTTGATGGCGAGGGGGGCGACTCCGATCTTCTCCATCAGCCCCTGCGCGTTGAGGGTGAGCATGATGACCCCGATCGAGCCCGTGACCGTGGTGGGGAGGGCGATGATGGTGTCGCCGGCGAGGGCGGCGTAGTAACCGCCCGAGGCGCCCACGTCCATCATGACCGCCACCACCGGGACCTTCTTGCGCGCCTTGAAGGCGACGATCTCCCGGTAGATGAGGTCGGAGGCGGTGATGGTGCCGCCCGGGCTGTTGATGCGGACGATGAGAGCCTTGATGTCGTCGTCGCCCTCGGCCTTCTGCAGCTCCTCGCGCACGCGGGCCACGATCGGCACCTTGGGAGGCGGCGCGGTCAACGCGAGGCTGGCGCTCTCGTCGGAGAGCACGCCCGAGACGTCCATGAGGAGGATCTTGGCCTTGCCCTTCCCTTCCACGGTCTCCTCGTGGAGCGGGCGGATGCGAGGCACGAGCTCGATATTGAGGAGGGACGAGCAGCCTTGAAGCAGCAGGGCGGAAGCGACCACGGCCGTGAGCATTCGCATAGGGGAAGTATAACCCGCCTCGACAGGTGCTCTATAATCGGCGCCATGAATGCCATCACCATCGACGACGTCCGGGAGGCCGCGCGCCGGCTGAAGGGGCACATCCATCGCACGCCCGTGATCACCAGCCGCTCCTTCGACGAGGCCTCGGGCCACCGCGTCTTCTTCAAGTGCGAGAACCTGCAGCGGGCGGGTGCCTTCAAGATCCGTGGCGCGCTCAACAAGCTCCTGACCCTCACGGACGCGGAGCGCAAGCGCGGCGTGGTCGGCTTCTCCTCGGGCAACCACGCCCAGGGCGTGGCGCTGGCCGCCAAGGTCACGGGCGCCTCGGCCATCATCCTCATGCCCACCGATGCGCCTGCCTTGAAGGTGGCCGCCACCAGAGGCTATGGCGCCGAGGTGGTCTTCTACGAGAGGCAGACCGAGGACCGCGAGGCCAGGGCCAAGGACCTGGTGGCGACGACGGGGCGCGTCCTGGTGCCGCCCTACGACGATCCCGCAATCATGGCGGGGCAGGGGACGGCCGCGCTGGAGCTCCTGGAGGAGGCGCCGGATCTCGACGCCCTGCTGACGCCCATGGGCGGGGGCGGGCTCATGGCGGGCTGCAGCACCGTGGCCACGGCGCTCCGCCCCTCGATGAAGATCTACGGCGTGGAGGCCGACACCGCGAACGACACCTATCTCTCGTTCAAGAAGGGCGAGCGCGTGAGCATCGCGCCCCCGCCCACCATCGCCGACGGCATCCGCAATCTCTCTCCGGGCGTGCTCACGTTCCCCATCAACAAGCAGAACGTCACCGACGTGCTGCTCGTCTCGGACCGGGAGATCGAACACGCGGTGCGCTTCCTGCTCCTGCGCGCCAAGATCCTGGTCGAGCCCACCGGGGCCGTTCCCGCCGCCGCTCTTCTCGCGGGCAAGCTACCCATGCCCAAGAACTTGCGCGTCGGCGTGGTCCTCTCGGGCGGCAACATCGATTCCGCCCTCCTGGCCGAGATCCTTACCCGCAGTTAGCCTGGCGACAGACCTGCGCTAGCGCCCGTGATACTCGGGAATCACCTGCTCGGCGGCGATACCGAGCTGATCGAGCATGCGGTCTGACGGGCAGAGGGGGCGGAGAATGAACTTCGAGCAGCCGCCCTTGACGTACTCCTCGATGCGGGCGGCCAGGACCTCGATGGGGCCGAAGGCCGTGCAGGCGCGCATGGTCGTCTCGTCCACGCGATTGCGCTGGATGTAAGGCTGGGCGATGGCGCGGGCGTCGGCTTCGCTCGGCGCCACCGCGAAGTTGATGAGAGTGCCGAAGTGGTCCTCGGGCACCTCCCGCTTCTCCGCGGCCGCGAACTCCTGGACCTTCTGGACGCCCACGCGGAACTCCTCGGGCGTGATGAAGGAGGGGATCCAGCCGTCGCCCAGGCGCCCCGTGCGCTTCTGGGCCGCCTCGCTCTTGCCGCCGATCCAGATGGGCGGCGGATTCTGCCACGGCTTGGGGAATATCGTCACGCGGTCGAGCTTGAAGAACTCACCCTGGTAGGACACCTCGTCCTGTGTCCAGAGGAGGCGGAGGATCTTGATGGTCTCGTCCGTGCGCCGGCCACGCTCCTTGAAGGGCACGCCGGAGGCGTCGAACTCGCGCGGGAGCTCGACGCCCACCCCGACGGCGGGAAAGAGCCGCCCGCGTGAGAGCCAGTCGATGGTGGCCATCTCCTTGGCCGCCACCACCGGCGTCCGGTAGGGCAAGACGAGCACGCTCGGCCCGAATTTCAGCTTCTGGGTGCGCGCGGCGATGGCGGCCAGCGAGGTCATGACCTCGGGCACCGGCGTGGGCGAGGAGAGGCGGTCCGACAGCCAGATCGAGTCGATGTCGGATTTCTCGCAGAAATCGCCGAGGGTGAAAAGGAACTCGCCGCCGTCCTTGCCCGCCGGCCACGGCCCCGGCATGATCCCGATGCGGTACTTGATGGTCATTGGCTCGCATCCTACGCGCCGCCCTCCAGACGGTCAAGAAGCGCCCCCCGGCATCTTGACAGATTGGATGAAGACGGTCAGGGTACTGGATATGAGTCCCTCGACGAAGTCCGGGTCTCAGGGCGAGCGCGCGGAGCCGCCCACCACTCGCGAGCGCCGGAGAAATCCGCGCGTGACGGTGCCGTGGCCCGCCATCGTCCAGTCGTCCGACGGCCGGCTCGTCACGGGCGAGGTCATCGACGTCAGCCTCTCCGGCATGAAGCTTCGCGTGAATGCGGACGTCACCGTCGGTGACGAGGTGAAGCTCCGGGTGACGCTGCCCCGCGAGGCGGGTGAGCTCGAGGTGACGGCGGAAGTGGTCCGCCGCGACCCGGGCGGGATCGGCGTCGACTTCGGCACGCTGCCGCCGGACGCCGCCGTGAAGGTCAAGGCCTTCGTGCCCACCTGGGATCTCCGCCGCCGCGCCGAGCGGGTGGGTGTCGAGCTGCCCATTCAGATCCAGGGGCACGAGGCCACCACCAAGGGCCGCACCGTGGATCTCTCCGCCGTCGGCGCGCGGGTGACCACGGAGACCAGGCTCACGCCCGGCGACATGGTCGCCACGACGTTCACGCCCAAGGACGGGCAAGGGGCCATGCAGGTTCGCGCCGTCGTCTGGGAGGTGGACGCACGTGGGGCCGTCCTCGTCTTCGCCAGCCTTTCCCTTCACGACTTCGTTCGCCTCCGCTCGTTCGTCGATTCGCTCCTCGCGCGCGCCTCCTAGATCAGAAACTGGATTGACTCTCCGGCGGCCTGCGCATAAAATGAACGACGGTTCAGTCAGCCGCCATGCGTGATCCAGACAAGTCCCAGAACATCATCGAGGCCGCCGTGCGGGTCTTCGCGCGGAAGGGCTACTACAACTCCCGCGTCTCCGACATCGCGCGCGAGGCGGGGATCGCCGCCGGCACCATCTATCTCTATTTCAAGACCAAGGACGACATCCTCGTCACCCTCTTCCGGGACAAGATGACCGAGTTCGTGGGCAGCCTGCGCAAGGCCGTCGCCGACGAGCCTGATGCCATCGCCAAGGTGCGCCGGCTGGTGGCCCTGCACTTCCGCATGCTCGAGGACAACCCGGAGCTCGCGGAAGTGGTGCAGATCGAGCTGCGGCAAGGGCAGAAGTTCTTTCGCGGCGCCTCCAGCCAGGAGATCGGCGCCTATTTCGCGCTGATCGGCTCGCTGCTCGAGGAGGGCGTCGCCCAGGGACGATTCCGCCAGGATCTGCCCGTCAAGATCGCCACCAAGATGCTCTTCGGCGCCATGGACCAGATGGCGACCTCCTGGGTGCTCGGCAAGCGTGGCTACTCGCTCACCGACACCGCTCCCGCGGTCGCCGAGATCTTTCTCCAGGGCGTCGCCGTGTCGCCCGACGCGTGAATCAGAGAGGAGATCGTTGATGCCGTACGAGACCATGACACTCGAGCGCGAAGACTCCTTCGCGGTCGTGACCCTGAACCGCCCCCCCGCCAACGCCATCAGCGAGGCGTTGATGAAGGAGCTGAACGCCGTGCTGTCCGAGATCGAGTCGGACGGCGCCGTCCAGTGCCTCATCATCACGGGGGCGGGGGACAGGATCTTCTGCGCGGGGGCGGATCTGGGCTCGGCCTTCTCCGGGCCCGACGTGGCCTCCTTCATCCGCTTCGGCAACTCCGTGCTCCGCCGCATCGAGCGCTTTCCCAAGCCCGTCATCGCCGCCATCAACGGCCACGCGCTGGGCGGCGGATGCGAGATCTCCATGGCCTGCCACATCCGCATCCTCAAGCAGTCGGCGCGGATGGGCCAGACCGAGTCCAACCTGGGGATCATTCCGGGCTACGGCGGCACCCAGCGCTTTCCGCGACTGGTGGGACGGGGACGAGGGCTCGAGCACCTCATCCTCGGCACTCAGATCTCCGCGGAGGAGTGCTACCGCATCGGGCTCGTGAATCGCCTGGCCAAGGACGGCGAGACGCTCGCCGACGCCAAGGCCCTCGCCCGTGAGCTCGTCAAGCGCCCGCCCATCGCCACGCGGCTCATCATCGAGGCGGTCGACGACGGCATCCAGGCGCCCATCGATCAGGCCCTCGAGATCGAGCTGCGCGCCTTCGAGAAGGTGTTGAGGACCGAGGATGCGGGCGAGGGCATCCAGGCGTTCTTCCAGAAGCGGCCGGCCCAGTTCAAGGGCAAGTAGGACATGGATCTCGGGATCAAGGGGCGGGTCGCCCTCGTCACGGGCGGCGCCCGGAGCCTGGGGAAGGCCGATTGTCTCGCCCTGGCCTCCGAAGGCTGCAAGCTCGTCGTCCTCGACCTCAATGCCGAGGGCGCCGCGGAGACGGCCAAGGAGATCGTCGACCAGGGCGGAACGGCGCGGGGGTACGAAGCCGATATCACCAATCGCCCGCAGCTCGCCGAGACCATTGCCAAGGCCCAGTCCGAGGTCGGCCCTGTGGACATCTGCGTGAACAATGCCGGCTTCATCTACACCATGGGTCAGCTCAAGGACATGCAGGACGCCGACTGGGACATGAACCTGCAGATCAATCTCACAGGCACCTACAACGTGACCAAGGCCGTGTTTCCCGGGATGCGGGAGCGCAAGTGGGGGCGCATCATCTGCATGGCCTCCATCGCGGGCCTCATGGGCGGCTTCGGACAGGCGGCCTACTCCACGGGCAAGATGGGCCTCGTGGGCTTCGCGAAGTCCGTGGCCCTCGAGGGCGCGCGCTACAACGTGACGGCCAATGTCATCGCGCCCGGCATCATCGGGCCCAACGCCAACCTCTCGCCGCTCTACGAGCGGATGGTGAAGCGAGTGGCGATGCAGATCGAAGGGCAGCCCGAGGATGTCGCCCACGCCATCGCGTTCCTCTCCTCGGAGCGCGCCCGCTACATCACGGGTGCCGTCCTGACCGTGACGGGCGGGATGGACCTTTTTACGTTCTAGTCCCGATTCTCAAGGAGGCGGACATGCCGACAGTCAAAGAGACGTTCGACCTGATGCCCACCAAGTTCAAGCCTGCCAATGCGGCGGGGGTCAACAAGACCATCCAGTACGAGATCGGCGGCGAGGGTGGCGGCACCTGGCATGCCGTGATCAAGGACGGCACCTGCACCGTGAACACGGGGCCGGCGCCCGCGGCGGACCTGACCATCACCATGGCCGCCCAGGACTGGCTGGACATGATCGGGGGCAAGCTCAACGGCCAGATGGCCTTCATGTCGGGCAAGCTCAAGCTCAAGGGCGACATGGGCTTCGCCATGAAGATGGGGAGCCTCTTCCAGGTCTAGATAGCTCGGAGGGGGGCTCTGCCCCCCTTCCGAAGCCTCCCCCCGACGCAGTGCGAGCCGCAGGACGTCGTGGGGCTGGGGCCCCGCCGCCCGAGGCGAGCAATCTGAGAACTGCGCCGGCGTAGCCGGCGCTCGAAGCGGAATGTTCTTTGCCCAGGAGGGCATGGAATCCATGCTGACCCGCATCGATCACGTCATGGTCTGCGTCGCCAACCTCGAGCAGGGTATCGAGGCCTACCGGCGCCTGGGATTCAACATCTATCCGGGCGGCGTCCACACCGGCCGGGGGACGCACAACGCCATCGCCTATCACGAGGAGGACTACCTCGAGGTGATGGGCGTGCGCGATCGCCAGGAATACCTGTCCTCCGCGGGCCCCGGCGGGGGTCTCCTCGAGTTTCTCTCCCATGGCGACGGGCTCCGCTTCGTGATCGTGCAGAGCGACGACCTCGGGGCCGACGTCGCCGCCATGCGACGGCGGGGCGTCGAGGTCAGCGAGCCGAGCGAGGGCGGCCGCCGGACTCCCGCCGGACACGAGCTCAAGTGGAAGATGGCCGTGCTCGGGCCGGACCATCCGCTCCCCGTGCTCTTCATCCAGCATCTGACTCCCCTCGCGGAGCGACGGGCCCAGTTGCCCCAGGCGGGCAACCATCCCAACGGCGTGCGACGCACCGACCGGGTCTACGTCGCGGTTCCGGATGTCGCGGCCGGCGCCAAGGCGTACAGCCAGGTTCTCGGGATGCCCGTGCCCCCGATCCAGCGGGGGGCGGTCATCAAGGCGGACATGGCGGTCTTCGATCTCGGCCCCACCGGTCTCACGGTGGCCCAGCCCGCCGAGCCCGGGCCCGCCGAGGAGGCGCTCCGCCGACGCGGCCCGGGGCCGTTCCAGGTCCTGTATCGCACGAGCAGCATGGACGGCGCCGCCCGCTGGATGGCGGACCACGGCGTGCCTCCGCCCGCGCGCGGCGTGCGCAATACCGGCGAGCAGGCCATGCTGGTTCCCCCCGAGCACGCGTGCGGGACGTACATCGGCTTCGTGGGTCCGGCGTAGTCGCGGTGGCAAGCGAGCTCGCCCGCGTCGACGGCTGCGATCTCTGCCGCGCCGTCCGCATGACGCACTGGTATCACGAGGACGAGGTGTGCTGGATCGCCGAGTGCGACGTGTGCGACGTGCCCATGGTGGTCTGGCGCTGGCACGGCCAGACCCCGCCCCCCGAGCACCTCGAGCACATGCGGGCGCGCCTGCACGACGTCGCCACCACCGAGATGGGCGCGTACTACGTCGACGACCACATGCGCAACATCCCGGATCACTGGCACGCGCACGCGCGGCCGAAGGGCGGCTTCTTCGGCGGCCGGCGCAAGCCTCTCTGACCGGGTCCTACTTCGGCACGAGATCCTTGAAGCGCGGCATGACCTCGCGGGCCAGGAGCTCCATGGAGTGGCGCCACGCCTTCGGGTTCTCCGAGTAGTCGAAGCAGAAGAGCAGCAGGGTGCCGAATCCGCCGACCTCCTCGTAGATCTCGTGAAGTCGCTGGGTCACCGTGTCCGGCGAGCCCACCATCCAGTTGTGACGCGCGCAGTACTCGGGAGTCACGTCGGCGTCGGGTACGTCCGGCTCGTGCTTCAGGAACTCGGTGAAGCCGAAGGAGGCGAGGAGGGGCAGGAAGTACTCCCGCATCATCCGGCCCATCATGCCGCCCGCGGAGAGGCGCATCGCTTCCGCGTCGGTGTCGGCGATGAAGACCTCGCGCACGAGGCGCCACTCCGCGCGCTTCGGCGTCCGACCGCTGCGGGCCGCGCCCTGCTCGACGGATTCCCAGTGGCTTCCCACGTAGGCGGGATTCAGGTTGAGGCTCATGGGCCAGAAGCCGCGCTCGCCCGCGAGCTTGAGGGTGTCAGAGCCCTTGCTCACCCCCGCCACCCCGATGGGCGGGTGCGGCTTCTGGAACGGCATGATGTGGGGCCGGAGGGTATCGAGCATCGTCCCCGTCTTGGTCACGTGCCAGTACTTGCCCTTGAAGTCGAACTCGGGCTCGTCGCTCCAGAGCCGCAGCACGATGTCGAGGGCCTCGCGCGTCATCTCGCGATGCTGGCCCGAGGTGCCGTCGACGTTGAACATGGCCCAGTCGCTCGGCAGGCCGCTCGCCGCCACCCCGAAGTTGAGCCGCCCCTGGGCCAGGTGATCGAGCATGGCCACGCGGTTGGCGAGCTCGGCGGGGTGATGGTAAGGCATGAGAAAGCCGCCGGGACCGATGCGCATGCGCTTGGTCTGCAAGAGCGCCTGAGCCACGATGAGGTCTGGGGAAGGATGCGGCTCCCAGGGCGCCGTGTGGTGCTCGCCGATCCACGCCTCGCTGAAGCCGAGCTCGTCGGCCCAGCGGAGCTGCTGGAGATCCCACTGGTGTCCGTCGTAGAGGTTGCGCTCCGGTGGATGCGACGGCATGGTGAACAGTCCGTAGTCCATCTCAACCTCCCTTGATTCAGCACGCGCCTCAGCTCGAGCTACGAGGCCCTACCAGAGCTCCCGCGAGGCCAGCCGCGCTCCCTCCGCGAGGCTGCCGAGCTTCGCCCATACGATGTCCGGGTCCACGGCCGCCTGGCCGACCCAGGTTCCGAAACCGCAGTCCGTCCCCGCGATGACGTTTTCCCGGCCGGCGAGGCGCGCGTATCGCTCGATGCGCTCGGCGATCAGGGCCGGGTGCTCGATGAAATTGGTGGTGGAGTCGATGACGCCGGGAATGATGAGCTTGCCCTCCGGTACCTTGACCTTCTCGAAGACGCGCCACTCGTGCGCGTGGCGCGGGTTGGCGCCCTCGAAGGAGACGGCCCCCGGGCGGGCGGCCAGGACGAGATCGAGGACGTCGGCGAGGGGGACATCGAAGTGGTGCGGGCCCTCGTAGTTGCCCCAGCAGAGGTGCAGGCGCACGCGGTCGGAGGGCACCTTGGCCAGCGCGTGGTCGAGCGCCTCGAGGTGCAGGCGCGCCATCTTCCGAAATTCCTCCACGCTCAGGTCCGCGAACTGGATGTGGCGCCCCATGGCGAGATCGGGGCAGTCGACCTGGAGGACGAATCCCGCCCCCGCCACCGCCTCGTACTCGTGCTTCATGGCCTCGGCGATGGCGAAGAGGTAGGCCTCGTGATTCGGGTAGTGATCGTTGTGGAAGAAGAGGGAGATGACGCCGGGAGAGGCGGCCGTGAGAAATCCTTCTCGAGCCCGGACCAGGGGGAAGACGGCCTGGAGATTGGCCACGTCCGCACGGGCCGCCTCGGGGTCGCGCAGGGCGACGGGGCCCGTGCACGCCGGGGTCCTGCGTCGCGCGCGGCCAGGGTCGCCGAAGACGCGGCGGGCCATGCCGGGAAAGTCCACGAGGTCGCGGTACTGGAGCGGGTGGCTCGCGCCTTCGAAGCCCGCGAGCCGATCCTTGACGTACGTGGCATAGCTCGGCTTGCTGAACTCGCCGTCGTTGATGATGTCGAGGCCGATCTCCGCCTGCCTGCGAACGACCGTGGCCACCGCCGAGCGGATCCCCGCGGCGAGGGCCGCGGCATCGACGGGGACGCCTTCTTCCTTCGCGAACATCGTGCGGGTCAGCTCGTCAGGCCGAGGCAGGCTGCCCGTGTGGGTCGTGAGGATCCGATCGGTGCTCCGTTGCATCGGTGGCGATCTGAATACCACAACTATCCGGCGAGCGCCATCGGTGCCGGGGATTCGGCTACAGGTTCCTCGCGTACCGAGTGATGACGAGCGCGCTGACGAGCAAAGGTCCCACGAAAGCCGCCAGGTGGAGCGACCAGGCCAGGAGGGCGGCTCCGGAGTATGGAAAGATCGCGGCGACGATCAGATAGAAGGTGCTCGCGGCCAGAATCATCCCCCCGCCGAACCGGTTCACGGAATACCATGTGCGATCATCCGACAGGGTCTTGCGTGTCCTGATCCCGTAGACCCGGTTGCGTGGGACGAGCGCGAGGATGAGGGGGAGGCTGGCCGCGAGGATGACTACGGCGGGAACGAAGAACGGCTGGCTGCTCATGTCGTGTCTCCGGCGTCGGATGCTATCATAGCGCCGTCACGACGATCCCGAGCGGATTCAGGACCCCGAGGCCATGGCGCGCCAAAGCCGTTGACGCGAGGCGTCAACACGCTGTAGCATGGACATGGAGGACTTCCATGAAAGACGAGCTGTTCACGATGACGCCTGACCTGCCGGGCATGTCCCCCGAGATGGCGGCTCGCTGGCAGGACGAGCTCAGGCGCAACGCCCTGCGCATGAAGCACTTCAGCGAGATGATCATGAACCCGAAGGAGCCCGAGATCGGGCCCACGCCGCGCGAGGAGCTCTACCGCAAGAACAAGTCCCGGCTCTATCGCTACGAATCGAAGCGC
>DASQAK010000171.1:0-11743 GCA_035635755.1 Candidatus Methylomirabilota bacterium
GCCGCGCCCGGCTCGTGCACACGGCGGCCGCGGCGAGGACGGCCACCGGCTCCAGATACGCCTTGTCGGGCGGATGGGGGAAGCGGCCTCCCGGGTAGCTGCCCGTCTGGTGGCGCGGGAAGACGACATGATCGCTCACCCAGAGCGAGGCGACATTTCTCCGCTCGGCCTCCTGCGCGAACGTCATGAGCGCCTCGCGGGTCGCCACGGGGCCCTGCGTCTTAAGATGGCAGCCGATGTCCATCGTCATTGGTCTCCTTTGGAATTGCCTCGAGAGTCTCCCGCGCGGAAGTTAGGCGCGGGCTCGGCGCTTGTCAAGCCGTCCGTGCACGAGAAGAGGCCCCGAGCGCATGCTGCCACGCTCGGGGCCTCTCTCTCGCTTAGCCTCGTTGACGGCTAGCCGTGGTGCCAGCCCCGATGCCATCCGCCATGCCACGCCCACGGGTGATAGACGGGGGCGACAACCACGGGAGCCGGCGCCACGTAAACGCCGCCGACGGGCGGCCCCGCGTATGGATACGGATCGGCGTACACGGCACAACCGCCCAGCAGGAGCGCTGCGAGGGCGAATCCGATCATCTGTCTCATGGCTGGTTCCTCCTCTTTCGGCCTCTCTACTTCCTATCCCTTTAGACGGGTCGGAGGAACGGCTGTTTACCGTGCCGGATGAGAGGGTCATGAGAACCGGATGAGATCAACCGCCCAGCAGCTTGCGCACGAGCGCGGGCCCGTTTTCCCACATGACGATGCCCACTCCCATGAGGCTCTCCCCGGCGATCCAGCCCGAGGCGACCGGGAAGGTAAATTCTTCCGACAACTTCGGGTGCCTCTTCTGGACCCACCAGCCGAGGGCAGCCCCGATGAAGAAGAGCAGGCCGTAGTACCAGTGAAAGGTCCACGCGAGACCCAGGCCGGCGGGCGACGGGATGAGGTGCTCCCGCGCCGGAAAGATCCTCGGGAGCAGGGTCAGGATCACGCCCACGAGGCCGCCGATCGCGATGCTCCAGATCTTCACCGGTCCGAGGGCGGCCAGCCCGTGCGAGAGCGCGATGGCGACGGCGCGCCAGGTCTGCGCCGCGGGCGCGGGAAACTGGTCGGAGCCGAGCACGCTCGCGTCAGGAACGAGCAGCCGGAAGCACAGCACGCTCACGAGCGTCCCCACGAAGATGCCGGCGAACTGGGCGATGAACTGCTTGCGCGGATGCGCGCCGAGGAGATAGCCGCTCTTGAGGTCGGTGAGGAGATCGGCGCTGCTTCCCGCCGCGGCTGCCGTGACGTTTGCGGACATCAGGTTCACGTTCACGTTGCCCGGGCTCAAGGCGCCGAAGACGAGCTGGGTGATCTTTCCCATCGCTCCCACCGGCGTGGTGTCCGTCTCGCCCGTCACGCGGCAGGCGACCAGGGCCAGGGCGAAGGAGAGCAGCACGGCCACCGCAGTCTGCCAGTACGGCATGCCGAAGGTCTGGTGGCCGAGCCAGGCGAGGCCGAGGAATCCCACGACCTGGCCGGAGACGAACCAGGAGGCGGGCGTCTCGATGGCGGCGAGCGGGTCGTGGGCGCTCTTCCGCCCGCCCCCGAACATCGTCCGCAGGTCGGCGAAGGCGCGTAGCGCGGTCCGCCACTGGAGCGCGAACGAGAGCAGGCTCGAGGTGACCATGCAGGCCACGCCGCCCCAGAGCGTCCATTGCACGATGGCGGCATAGCCGGAGCCCTCGATGATGCCGTGGTGCTGGAGGATGGGCGTGAAGATCATCCACGCGGTCACGCTTCCCAGCAGCATGCTCCACGACACCCTGAGCCCCGTGATGGCGCCGGCGGCGATGAACATGGGCTCCCAGGACAGCATCACCGTTCGCCCCATCCACGCGGGGCCGAACACCCGCTGGTTCAACGCGGCCACCCAGCTCGTGATCATCAAGGGCGCCAGCTTGCCGCTCACGAGCACGAGGCCCTCGGCCCAGAACTTGCCGACGATGGCGAGGGCAGCCGCCCACGCCAAGGCCCGGGCCGAGCGCATCCCCGTGTCGCCCACGGCGTGGAGGGCACGAAGGGTCTCGGCCGCCGCGATGCCGCTGGGGAAGCGAAGCTGCTCCAGGTTGATCATCTGGCGCTTCATGGGCACGGCCATGGTCACCCCGAGCACGGAGAGGAAGAACACCCACGCGATCATGGTGGGCAAGGGCAGCGTGCTGTCGTTGAGGAGCATGTACGCGGCGAAGGCAGAGATCAGGGTGCCGCCCGTCGAGTACCCCGCCGAGCTGGCCGTGGACTGCATGCAGTTGTTCTCGAGAATGGTCATGGGCGTGCGCGCCAGGCCCATCCGATAGAGCGAGGTCCAGATCGCGTAGGAGAGAATGCACGCGGTGATGGCCACCCCGAAGCCCCAGCCCGCCTTGAGCCCGATGTACAGATTGGTAAGGGAAAGCAGGGCGCCCAGCACCGATCCCATGAGGACGGCGCGCCACGTGAGCTGGAGCATGCTGTCGCCGCGCCCGCGGTAGACCTGCTCGTACCACTGGCGCTCGATCTCCTCGGGCGTGCCCTTGAATCCCTGGACGGGCAGCGCGGGAAGCTCGTGGACCGTGGGCGGGGTCAGAGAGCTCTCAGGGGGCACGGCCGTCCCGCCGCCGATCGATCGAGCGGCCCGGAATCAGGCCGGGCGAGCCCGGGCCACGATGAAGAGACGGCGGAAGGGAAAGAGCGTGCGGCCATCCGGGCGGCGCGGATAGGCGCGCGCGACCAGCTCGGCGTAGTGGGCCTCGAAGCGGCTTCGCTCGGGCTCCCCGAGCGCGGCGAGGAGCGGCCTGAGCCACGTGCCCTTGGTCCACTCCTTGACGGGATTGTCACCTTCCATCACCTGGAGATACTCGGTCTCCCACATGTCGAGCGTGGCGGCGCGTGGGGCGAGGAGACCGTAGTAGAAAGCCGGCTCGGCCACCGGCGCGGGGCGGAGCAAGGGCTCGAGCTTGGCGCGCCAGGGCCCGCTCCGGGCCGCCTCGCTGATGGACGTGTGCGAGACCGCCGAGAAGTTGCGCGGCAGCTGCACGGCAAGCACGCCGCCGGGCGCCACCGAGGAAAGCAGGGCGGGAAAGAGCCGCTCGTGGCCGTCGACCCAATGCAACGCGGCGTTCGAGTAGATGATGTCGGCCGGTCTCGGCGGCCGCCACGAGGCGAGGTCTGCGCGCTCCCACGTGATCTCCGGCGCGACGGCCGCGGCCTTGTCCAGCATCTCCTGGGAATCGTCCACGCCCGTGACGCGCGCGCCCGGCCATCGCTCCTTGAGCATCCGCGTCACATTGCCAGCGCCCGCGCCCAGGTCGACGATGTCGCCCGGATCCTCGAAGTCGATCCGGTTCAGGAGATCGATGGCGGGGCGAAGGCGCTGATCGGCGAACTTCAGATACTGCGCGGGATCCCAGGCCACGACGCGCTCCTTTCGCCCTCAGCCCTTGACGGCCCCGGCCGAGAGTCCCTGGATCAGGTGCCGCTGCAGATACGTGAAGAGGATGGCCACGGGCACCGTGCTGATGATGACCCCGGCCGAGAGCTGGCCCCACTGGATCTCGTACTGGCCGACCATGAAGAGGAGGCCGGCGGAGAGGGTGCGCATCTCCGTCTGCGAGGTGAAGGTGATGGCGAAGAGCAGCTCGCTCCAGGACGCCACGAAGGCGAAGATCGCGGTGGCGGCCACGCCGGGGGCGGCCAGGGGCAGGACGACTCGACAGAGCGCGCCGAAGCGGTTGCAGCCGTCGAGCATGGCGCTCTCCTCGAGCTCGAGGGGAATGGATTCGAAGTACCCGACGAGCATCCACACAGTGAACGGCACCGTGAAGGAGAAGTTGGAGTAGATCAGGGCCTGGTAGGTATCGATCAGGCCGAGGGCATACCACTGCGAGAGGAGCGGGGCGATGAGGAGGACGGCGGGAAACATCTGGGTGGCCAGGAAGATCAGCAGGAAGGTCTGGCGCCCGGCGAACCGGAAGCGAGCCAGGGCATAGCCGGCCAGGATGGACACGAGCGTGGTCGCCACCATGGTCACCGACGACACCCAGAGGCTGTTGGCGAAGAAGCGGCTGAAGGGGGTGAGCTTGGACGTCCACGCCTCGACATAGTTGGCCACGCTCAGCGAGGCAGGCAGATAGACGATGGGCGTCGCGTAGAGCTCGGCCCGCGTCTTGAACGAAGCAAGGAACACCCACACGAAGGGCAGCAGGGCGAAGAGCGTGAGGGCAGCCAGGCCCAGCCAGAGGACGGGACCGCCCAGCACTCGCTCGGCGAGATCGCGCCCGGGCGCCCGCCTCACGTCGTGCTCTCCAGGCCGCGCGTGATGCGCAGGTAGAAGATCGTGAAGCCGAGCATGATGAGCAGGAGGACGACGGAGAGCGTGGCGGCATAGCCGAAGTCGAGGTTCGAGTAGGCCTGCATCAGCGTGTACGTCGACGTGATCTGGGTGGCGTTGGCCGGTCCGCCGCTCGTCATGACGAAGATGAGATCCGCGTAGTTGAAGGTCCACACGATGCGCGTGGCGGTGGCGACCACGATGATGGGGCGCAGCATGGGCACCGTGATGTGCCAGAACCGCTGCGTCACGGAGGCGCCGTCCACGCGCGCCGCCTCGTAGAGCTCGGTGGGAATGGCCTGGAGCCCGGCCAGGAGCATGATGGCGAAGAAGGGGACGCCGCGCCAGATATTGGTCAGGACCACCGCGGGCATGGCGAGGACCGGGCTCGAGAGCCAGGCCACTCGCTCCGTCATCACCCCCATCCGGCTCAGGACGTCGTTCAGCAGCCCGTAGTTCGGCTGATAGATGAACTCCCAGATGAGCGCCACCACCACGCCGGGAATGATCCAGGGCAGCAGGGTCAGGGTGCGAACGAGGGACCGGCCACGAAAGGCCTGGTGAAGGAGGAGGGCGGCCGCGAACCCGCCCAGGAACTGGAAGGTCACCGAGCCGAAGACCCACAGGAAGGAGTTCCAGAGGCTCAGCCAGAAGACGTCGTCGTGGAGAAGGCGCGCGTAGTTGGCCAGTCCCACGAAGCCGTACTCCTGCGGCTTGATGAGCACGTGGTTGTACAGGCTCATCTGCATCGCCTTGAGGATGGGGAACAGGACCGTACCGCCAAGGGCGATGGCCACGGGCAGCAGATACAGATAGCCGGTGAGGAGCTCCCGGGCGCGGCGCGACAGCAGCGGCCGCGCCACGGGAGCCGCGAAGGTCGCTTCGCGGACCATGCCTACGTCATGTTCTTGGTGAGGACCTCGGCGAACTTGTCGAGGAACTCCTTGGCGGTGAGCTTCCCGACCAGGGCCTGCTGGAAGAGGGGCACGCCTTCCGAGTCGATCTTCCCGCCCCAGCCCGCATAGGCGAGGTAGGGGCTGACCATGGAGAACGGGAAGGACTTGAGGAAGCCCTGGTACGCCGGGTCGGCCGTGAACTCCGGGCGCTCGGCGAGGCTCTTCCGCGACGGCAGCAGCCCGAGCCCCTTCGTGTACATGAGGTTGGGCTCGTCCTCCATGAGCCACGACATGAAGCGCCAGGCGCCGTCGCGGCTCTTCCCCTTGTTGAAGGCGGTGAGCGTCTCGGAGAAATAGAAGGACGCGCGCTTCTTGGCCGGCCCCAGCGGCAGGGGCACCGTGGAGAAGTTCTTGTCGCCCACGAAGCCCTTCTGCTCTTCCGCGGACCCCGAGTTGTGGATATAGGTGTTGGTGATGCCGCGCCCGAAGCCCTCCACGATCCCCCGCCAGCCGTCGGTGGGCACGGAGGGCGGACAGACCTTGTGCCTGCGGAAGAGATCCAGGTACCAGTCGAGGGCCTCCGCCGCTTCCTTGGAGTTGATGACAACCTTGCCGTCCTTCAGCACCTGGGCGCCGTTGGCGTACATGAACTCCGTGGCGTAGAGCACGGCCCAGGTCCCCTGCCCGCGCATGCCGAAGCCGTACTGGTTCTTGTCGGGCTTGGTGAAGGCCTTGGCGGTGGCGAGGAAGTCGTCGAAGCTCCAGTCGTCCTTGGGCGCCTTGATCCCGTACTCCTTCAGCCGGTCCGTCCGGTAGTAGACCCCATCATTGGTGACGACCCAGGGCAAGGAGGCGATCTTGTTGTGGACGGTGACCGTCTGCCAGGCGAGGGGCAGGACGTCTTTGTAATGCTTCCACTCCTTGGCCTTGCTGGTGAGATCCTCCACCGCGCCCATGCCCTCGAACTCGCCCACCCAGTTGTCCCAGACCTGGCAGCAATCGGGCGGATTGCCGGCGGCGATCGAGGTGATGAGCTTTTGCCGGGCCTGCGCCTGCGGCACGAATTCCAGCTTCACCTCGAAATCCTTCTGCGCCTGGTTGAAGCGCTGGACCAGTGACTCCACGAGCACATTGCGCTTGGGCTCGGGCACGCTGAACTGGAAGCGGACGGGAGCGGCGCCCCACGCTCGGCGCGGTCTGATGAGCGGCTCTTCCCACCAGGCGAGGTCCGCCGCCGCGAGGGCGCCGGTGGCGGCCATGGTCTTCAGGAGCTGTCGGCGCGACAAGAGGCGCTGCTCGTCCATACGTATCTCCTCGTTGAGAATTTTCATAGTCCGTCTTCGGTCGTCCGAGCGGATATCTTAGCCCAACTTTCGGAATCCCTCTCCCCCGATGGGGGAGAGGGCAGCCGTTCGAGCTGAGACGCTGCCGAGCGGCGAAGCGAGGGCTGAGATAGTCAGGGGGCGAGTCCCCAGGCGCTACGGCCCCTCGAGCACCATGAGCCGATAGGCCTCGGCCGCGGCGAGGCCGCGAGACTTGCCCTGCTCACGGGCCCACGCGGTGATCATATCGGCGGGATCCCACTGGCCCATCTGGCTCTTGTGCTCGCGCAGGGCGGCCAGCTTCGCGTCGAGGGTGGAGGAGATGTCGACGAAGGCGTCGGGCCTCGGGGCGCCGTGGATGAACACGCGCTTGACGTGGTGAGGCTCGAGCCCCTCGGCGAGCAGCTCGGGGAAGATGAGCCGCGTCTCTGCCGAGGGGAAGACGGCATCGAGCGCCACGTCCGCCGCCACCCGATGGTCGGGATGATTCATGTAGCCCTTGCCGTAGAAGCGGACCGTCGGATCCCCGCACACCACGGCGTCGGGCTTGTACCGGCGGATGATGCGCGTGAGATCCCGCCGCAGAGCGATGGAGGGCTCGAGCACGCCGTCCTCGTAGCCGAGAAACACGACGTCGCTGATGCCGAGCGCCTGGCAGGCCCGCCGCTGCTCCTCTTCGCGGATCGGGACCAGCGCTTCTCGTGTCATGTCCAGCGGCGTCGACTGATTGGACCCCGCGCCGCCGCTCGTGATGCAGACGGTGATGACACGGCTCCCCGAGCGCGCCCACTTGGCGAGCGTCCCTCCCACGGTGAATTCCTGGTCATCGGGATGGGCGTGGATGCTCATCGCGCAGGCGGGCGACGCGGGCTCGGCCGCCGTCTTGCGACGGCGCCTGCCGCGCTCGGGAACGCCGGGGGTCGTCTCGGCCGTGTCCTCAGCCACGGGCGACACACCGGAACTTGGCGAAGACGTACGGATAGTGAGCCTGGAACCAGTTGCGGAAGCTCCGCCGCAAGAGCTCCGTGGCCGTCGCCCACGACCCGCCCTTGAGAACGAAGTGCTTGCCGTCGAAGAAGTCGGCCGAGTAGCCCCGGTAGCCGGTGATCCACGGCTCGAATCCGGGGAATCCCGTGAACGGCGTGTCGGTCCATTCCCATCCGTTGCCCACGAGATCGTGCACGCCCCACGCGCTCGCGCCCTCGGGAAACGCGCCCACCGGCGTGGGCGCCCAGCATCGAAAATCGAAGTTGCCGTGCTCGCGTCCAGGCGTCGCGGCACCCCAGGGAAACGCTCGCTCTCCTCCCGTCGGATCTCCGTAGGCGGTCCGGTGGAACTCCGCTTCCGTGGGCAGCCGAAGGCCGCGCCACTGCGCGAAGGCCCGCGCCTCGGCCAGACTCGCGTAGACCGGCCAGTCCTTCACGCGCTCGAGGGGGAGAAGATCGAAGAGACCACGGTAGAGCCATCGTCCATCCCGGTCCGTCCATGTGGCGGGGTGACGGCGTTCCTCGTCCCGGCTCCAGTTCCAGTCATCAGGAGCCCACAGCTCGGGGCGCCCGTAGCCGCCATCGTCCACGAAGGCGAGAAACTCGCCATTGGTCACCGGGGTCGCGTCGATGCTGAAGGCCGGCACGAAGACCTGAACGCTCGGGCTCTCGTTGTCCCAGGCGAACGAGACGTCCCGGAGCTCCGTCCCCAGCGTGGCCATGCCCGCGGCCACCGGCACGGTGGCGGGGGGCCGACCCCGGCTCATCACGGCAGAGGGCAACCAGGTCGGACGGACCTTCCGGTCATATGCAAGCTCCTGCAGCATGTACAGCAGCGTCTCCTGATGCATGAGCTCGTGCTCGATCACCATCGAGAAGACGCGCGCGTCCCGGGCCATGAGGTGCGCGGGCGCGCGCTCGGCCACGGCATCCACGGATTCGAGGACAGAGGCCCGCACGCGGTCCCGATACGCGAGGACCTCGGCGAGGGCTGGCCAGCGATCGGGAATCTCCGGGTGCTCGTGACAGAGGCTCGGATCGTCGACATCGGGATCGATGCCACGGGAGAAAAGCTCGTCGTAGGCGGGATTGAGTGAAGGGCGCCCGAGGGCGCCGGCGCAGATGTGGTTCCAGGCGAAGGCCGGCAGGTGGCCGACATAGAAGACGAACGGGTGGCGCAAGGCAATGGGCTGGGCGAAAATCGCCTCCGGCGCGAGAATCTCGAAGATCCGATCGGTCCGCGCCCACACAGCCGCGAGCCGTTCCCCTATCGTCTCCGCCATAGGCTACCCTCCCTGGAGTCAGGCAAACTCGTAACAGTGTACGTCGGGCCCGGCCGCGCTGCGACCTCAAGTGCCGGGGTCCATTTCAGACTCGCCAGAGCCGGCTTGATCGTCGGCCTCAGTCAGACTACCCTCGGAGTCCTGTGGCCGGGGCCGCCGATGCCCTCCGCCGCCGACCGATGACCATGCGCTATCGCGCGTACGCCTACATGGACGAGGCCGACCGGGGTCGGACGCTCGAGGAGGACGTGCGCCACGGGCTCACCGCGAGTCCCAAGAGCCTCCCCCCGAAGTATTTCTACGACACCATCGGTGCCAAGCTCTTCGAGAACATCACAAGGCTACCCGAGTACTACCTGACGCGCACCGAGGCGGCGCTGCTCGAGAAGCTCGCGCCCCGCCTCATGCGCGACCTCGCCCCTCGAGACATCGTGGAGCTGGGCGCGGGATCGGCGGCAAAGACGCGCCGGCTCCTCGATGCCAGGAACGGGCTCCCGGGGACCGTCCGCTACGTCCCCATCGACGTCGACGAGCTGACCGTCCAGGCATCCGCGGCCCGGCTCGTTGCCGACTACCCGTACCTCGAGGTGAGCGCCCTCGTGGGCGATTTCGAGCAGCACCTCGCCCATGTGCCGCCTCCCGTAGGCCGCCGGCTCGTCCTCTTTCTCGGCAGCACGATCGGCAACCTCGAGCCTCCCTCCCGGCGGCAGTTTCTCCTTCAGGTGCGCGCGCTCCTTCAAGCGAAGGAGGACCGGTTCCTCGTCGGGCTCGATCTGGTCAAGGACGTCAAGGTGCTCGAGGCCGCCTACAACGACGCGAGCGGCGTCACCGCGGAGTTCAACCGGAACATTCTCGAGGTCGTCAATCGCGGAGTGGACGGCGATTTCCGTCCCGCGGCCTTCCGCCACCTCGCCTTCTACAATGAGGCCGAGGCCCGCATCGAGATGCACCTCGTCCCCCACCGCGCGCAAGAGGTGAATCTCCGCCGCCTGGGGCTGAAGGTCCGTCTCTCGCCGGACGAGAGCATCTGGACGGAGAGCTCCTACAAGTTCACCCGGGCCTCCGCGGAGGCCATGCTCGAGGACGCGGGGCTCCGGCTCGAGGGGTGGCACGTCGACGCCGAACGCTACTTCGCCCTCGCGGTGATCGCGCCGAATCGCTGAGACCCGCGTCGCGCGTCATGCGCCCTCGCCAAGGAGGAGATACCGTGCACCCACAGCTCGTCGTCGGCAAGCGCTTCCCGGATCTGGAGCTGCCCGATCACAGCGGCAAGTCGGTCCGCCTCACCGGTCTGGCCGGAGAGTATCCGCTCATCGTGAGCTTCTATCGCGGCTACTGGTGACCGAAGTGCGCGTGCCAGTTACGGCACCTCACCGAGCTCCAGAGCGACCTCGCCGTCAACTACTGCAAGCTCGCGGTGATCTCCACGGACCCGCCGGAGGTCTCCGCGGCGTTCCGTACCGGTCTCGGCGCCACCTTCACGTTCCTCAGCGATCATGAGCGGCAGGCCATCTCCGCGCTCGACATCGTCGAGGTCACCCCGCCGGGATTCCGCCACGGGCTCCTCGCCGTGCCGCACACCTTCTCCCTCTTGCCCGATCTCACGATTCACCGAATCTACAACGGCTGGTGGTTCGTGGGCCGGCCGACGAACGAGGAGCTGCGCCAGGACCTGCGGGCGATGATGGAGCGCTGCCGGGCCGACTACGTCTACCGCGCGCCGGCTCAGGATGCTGCCGTCTGAGGCTACCGGCGGCGAAGGCGGCGCGGCCCATGATGCCTATGCGCAGCCCACGCCGCGGCTGCTCTATGTCCACGACGATCTGACCGAGGAGGTGGCGACGAGCCTGGGTCCGGCCTCCCCCGCCACGGCGCTCACCCGCTCGCTCTTCGAGCTGCTCGGCCGAGATCGCGAACGAGTGGTCATCCTCACGCTGGAGGACCAGCTCGAGCGAGTCATCGCCCAGGGTGGCCACGCCCCCTTCGATCTCGCCCTGGGCATCGCCCCCGCCGGCGAACGCGTGGCCCACGCGCTGCACGCGAAGACGGACTGGTTTCCGCGCGTACGGCGCCTCGGGCTCACCCGGGAAGAGGACGGGCGCGGCGGCTATCGTCTCGTCAGCACGGTACCCGCCACCCTGCCCGATCAGCTCCAGGGAATCGCGGAGTGCCGAACCCTCGCCGTGGTGGACGACACGGTCTTTTCCGGCCTCACGATGCGAAGCGTCCTCGAGGCCCTCTCGCCGGATCTGTTGTCCCGCACTCACGCCTTCTGCCTGCGCGGGGTCGCGGACTCCATCGCCGCCGTCGCGAAGCTCTGCTCCCTCACCGCGGGCGTCGCGGCGCCGGGACGCATGCTGGAAGACGTGAGCTTCATCAATGCCAGCGGTCTCGTGCGGCGGGTGAGCATCCGACGCCAGGGACGTCGCCCCCTGGCCTTCTTCGAGCGGCCGGAATGGATCCGCGCGTGGTTCCCCGGCCGTGACGAGGAGGTCGTCGCGACGTGCCGACGCCTCAACGCGCTCCTGGAGCCCATAGCGTGAACTACCGCCTGTCACTCTTGTGATCGACCAGGACGAACCGAGATGCCTCGAGATCCTCTCCTGAGCGGGGCGACGCACTTTTCGGTCGATCCGACCGAGTTCGCCGGCAAGCGTGTCCTTGTCACGGGCGGCACCAAGGGTATGGGCGAGGCCATCGTGCGGCGCCTCGCTGCCGGGGGCGCGACGGTGGCGACCACTGCTCGCTCACCGTTGCCGGAAAGTCAGGCGGTGGAATTGTTCGTCCAAGCCGACATCAGCACGCGCGAGGGCGTGGACAGGGTGGTCCGGGAAGTGCTGGATCGTCTCGGCGGCGTGGACATTCTCGTCAACAATGTCGGGGGCTCCTCCGCACCGAGCGGCGGCGTGCTGGCTCT
>DASQAK010000172.1:0-7215 GCA_035635755.1 Candidatus Methylomirabilota bacterium
ATGATCACCGCGCTGGCCGGGCTGTCCTTTCTCGGCCTGGGCGTCCAGCCGCCGACCTCCGACTGGGGGAGCATGCTGTCGGCGAGCCGCCAGTATCTCAACGTCGCGCCGCACGTGGCGGCGCTGCCGGGCATGGCCATCTTCCTGACCGTGCTCGGCTTCAATCTCCTGGGCGACGGGCTGCGCGACGCGCTCGACCCCCGCCTCCGCTGAGGTGACCATGCCCGAGACACCGAATCCTGAGGCCGTGGCGCTCTTCGCGCTGGTCGCGAATCGCTATGGCGGCCGACTCACCACGGAGCAGCTCGACGAGATCAAGAAGATGGTGGAGGGCCAGGTCGAGGCGGCGCGCGCGCTCCGCGCGGTGAGGCTCAGCAATGCTGACGAGCCCTTTCAGACCTTCACGGCGTACCGGAGTGAGCCGTGAGCTCTGAGCTTCTCTTCAAGCCCGTGCGCGAGCTGGCCGCCCTCGTGCGCGCGCGTCAGCTCTCGCCCGTGACGCTGACCGAGCTCTACCTCGATCGGCTCGAGCGCCTGGGCCCGAAGTACAACGCCGTGGTCACCATCACCCGCGCGCGCGCGCTGAGCCAGGCGCGGCGCGCGGAAGGGGAGATCGCGGCGGGGCGGTACCGGGGCGCCCTTCACGGCATTCCCTATGGCGCCAAGGATCTCCTCGCCACCGCGGGCACGCTCACGACGTGGGGCGCCGCGCCGTATCGCGAGCAGCGGTTCGACTTCGACGCCACCGTGATCGGCAAGCTCGAAGACGCGGGCGCCGTCCTCTGCGCCAAGCTCGCCATGATCGAGCTGGCGGGGGGCATGGGCTATCGTCAGCCGACGGCATCGTTCACCGGACCTTGCATCAACCCATGGGACACGGGCGTCTGGACGGGCGGTTCTTCCAGCGGGTCGGGAGCCGCGGTGGCGGCAGGACTGGTGCCCTTTGCCATCGGCTCGGAGACCTGGGGCTCCATTCTCTCCCCGGCGGGCTATTGCGGTCTCGCGGGGCTGCGTCCCACGTACGGCCGGGTCAGTCGCCACGGGGCCATGGCATTGTGCTGGACCCTCGACAAGCTGGGGCCGCTCGCCCTCACCGCGGACGACTGCGGGCTCGTCCTCGAGGCCATCGCGGGCGCTGACTCCGCCGACCCCACGGCGAGCGAGCGCCCTTATCGCTACGAGGCGGCCGGTCGCCGAGGATTTCGCTTCGGCGTGATTCCGGACGTCACCGACGGCTGCGAGGAGGCGGTCATCGCGAACTTTCGCCGCTCCCTCGACGCGCTCGCGAAGATCGGGACGGTGGAGGAGGTGGCGCTGCCCGATCTGCCCTTCGAGCAGATCACGCGCACCATTCTCCAGGTCGAGGCGGTCAGCGCCTTCGAGGACCTGATCGAGAGCGGCCGCATCGCGGAGTTGACCGCCCCCGAGGATCGCTTCACGCCCTACGCGCGCGAGGCCATCCTCGCCCAGGACTACCTCAAGGCCGTGCGGCTGCGCGGGGTGATGGCGCGCGAGATCGACCGCGTGATCAGCCGGTTCGACGCGCTGGTGGCCCCGGGACGGATCAACGAGGCGCCCCGGCTGGGTCAGGAGTTCAGGAGCGCGATCCGCGCCACCGCAAAGGACGTGATGGGCGCCGTCGGCAATGGGGCGGGCCTACCCGCGGTCTGCGTGCCGAACGGGGTGGGCGCGCGCGGCCTACCGACGAGCCTTCAGTTCATGGGACGCGCGTGGGAGGAGAACCGCGTGCTCGACGCGGCCCGCGCGTACCAGTCGCTCACGGACTGGCACACGCGACATCCGAAGCTCGACTAGCGCCCGCCGGATTGGTGGCGGCAAACGGTCGAAGCAGGCCATGCGGAACTGCAGGTCCGCTTCGAGCGCCGGCTTTGCCGGCGCAATCGGCTTGGGGGGAGGTTCGGAAGGGGGGCGACGCCCCCCTCCGAATTACTAGCGCGGCTGCGGCGTAGCGCTCGGGGGCGGTCCCGACGGCGGAGCGGGCGGGTTCGGCACCCACACCCACTTGTAAGGCGTGCTCACCCCGTCGCCCTGGAGGATGTAGCGCCCTTCCGCGAAGACGACCTCACGATCGACCTGGGGAGCCTGCGGCTGCGTGTAGGTGGGAGCGGGGGCGGGAGAGCTGTAGACAACCGCCGGCGCGGGATAGTAGGAGGGGTAGTAGTACGGGTAGTAGTACGGCCAGGGATAGAAACCACAGCAGGGGAAGCCCACCCCGACCCCTACGAAGACCCTGCTGCCTCCACGGTGCCAACCATGGTGGCCGCCCCCACCTGCCTCCGCGGCCATCGGGACGAGGGCCGTCAGAATTGCCAGCAATCCCAGAACCGCCAGGGCTTTTTTCATAACCGCTCTCCCTCGCACTAGGCTCGCTTCAACAGGTCGGTCTGGATCGGAAGCTGCCTGATGCGCTTGCCCGTCGCTGCGAAGATCGCATTGCACACCGCGGGAGCGACCGTGGGCACGCCCGGCTCGCCGAGTCCGCCCGCCGCCTCCCCGGAGTTCAGTATATGCACATCCATGACGGGCGCTTCGTCAATTCGCAGCATGGGATAGTCGGTGAAGTTGGTCTGCTTCACGCGCCCGCGATCGATGGTGATCTGGCCGTAGTACACGGCGGTGAGGGCGTAGATGGCGCCGCCCTCCATCTGGGCCTTGACCTGGTCGGGATTGACGGCCAGGCCCGGGTCGATGACGCCCACCAGCTTGTGCACGCGCACCTTGCCGTCAGGCGCCACGGACACTTCCGCCACGTGCGCCGCGTAGCTCGCATAGGAGAAGCAGACGGCGATGCCCCGCGCGCGGCCGGCGGGAAGGGGGGAGCCCCAGTTGGCCTTGCTCGCGGCCAGCTCGAGCACCGCCTTGTGGCGCGGGGCCTTGCCGAGCAGGCTGCGCCGGAACTCGAAGGGATCCTTGCCCGCGGCGTGCGCCATCTCGTCCACGAAGCTCTCGACGATGAACGCGTTCTGCGAGGTGCCGACGGAGCGCCAGAAGCCGAGCGGGATGCCGTAGTCCTTGTGCACCCACTCGACCCGCACGTTGGGAATGTCGTAGGGCATGTTGCGGGCGCCTTCCATGGCGGTGCCATCGATGGTCCCCGCCTGCGCGCGACCCTTCTGGATGAGGATGCCGGGGCCAACCACGCGATTCCACCACGCCACGGGCTGGCCCTTGTCGTCGAGGGCGGCCTTGAAGATGTTGTAGGTCGCGGGACGGTAGAAGCTGTGCTGGAGATCGTCCTCGCGCGTCCAGATCACCTTGACGGGCGCCCCGACAGCCTTGGACGTCTCCAGGGCGTCCACGATGAAGTCCTGCTCGCCCCGCCGTCCAAAGCCGCCGCCGAGGAAGGTGGTGTTGACGACGACCTTCTCCACGGGCACGCCCGAGATACGCGCCCCCGTGATCTGGGTGCCTCCCGGATTCTGCGTGGGCGCCCAGATCTCGCAGGAATCGGGCTTCACGAGGGCGGTGGCGTTCATCGGCTCCATGCACGCGTGCTCGAGGAACGGCACCTGGTAGATCCCCTCCACTGTCTTGCCGCCCGCGGCGAGGCTCTTGTCGGCGTCGCCGTCATTGCGCGCGACCTGTCCCGTCTGGCCCGACGCGGCCTCATACCCCTGGCTGATGCTCGCGCTGCTCACGACGGCCACCGGACCCTCGTCCCATTCAACCTTGAGCGCCTTGCGCCCACGCGTCACCGTCCAGAACGAATCGCCCACCACGGCGACGCCGTTCGAGACCTGGACCACGTGCTTGACGCCCCGGATGCGCTTGGCCGCCGTGGCGTCGAAGCTCTTGACCTTGCCGCCGAAGACAGGGCAGCGCTCGATCGAGGCGATGAGCATGCCCGGCACCTGGACGTCCATGCCGTAGATGGCCGCGCCGTTGACCTTGAGCGGCGTGTCGCGACGGGGCATGGCCTTGCCGATGTAGCGGAACTGATCAGGCGTCTTGAGCTTGGGGTTCTGCGGCACGGGCAGCTTGGCCGCCTTGTCGACCAGCGCGCTGTAGGGCAGCCGCCGGCCCGTCGACTTGTGAACGACCGCGTCCGGCTCCGTGGTCACGTCGTCCAGCGGCACGCCCCACTCGTTGGCGCCCGCCTGCATCAGCATCTCGCGCGCGGCCGCTCCCGCCTTGCGCAGCATGGTGATGTGATCGCGCACGCCGCGGCTGCCGCCATAGGACTGGGTGTTCGTGACTGGGTTCGCGTAGAGCTTGGGATTGGCGGGGGCCTGGTCGACGCGGACCTTCGCCAGATCCGTATCGAGCTCGTCGGCCACGATGGCCGGCATGGTCGTGAGCGATCCCTGACCCATCTCGACGACGGAGTTGACGATGGTGACGAGACCGTCACGATCGATCTTGATCCACTGGTTGGGCGCGAAGACGCCGGTCGTTTGCGCCAGTGCCGTGCCCCGCCCCGTCACGGGCAGACGGAAGCCCACCACGAGACCCGTTCCCACCGCGAGGCCGCCCTTGATGAGCGCGCGTCGGCTGATCCTGGCCTGGGTCGTCCGCAGGGTGGCCATCATGCGCCTTCCTTCTTGATCTGAGCGGCGCGGTGAATGCCCGCGCGGATTCGCTGGTACGTCCCGCAGCGGCAGATGTTACCCGCCATGGCATTGTCGATATCCGCGTCCGTCGGCGCGGCCTTCTGGGCGAGCAGTGCGGCGGCCGAGAGGATCTGCCCCGACTGGCAGTAGCCGCACTGGGGCACGTCGAGCTCGATCCACGCTTTCTGGACGGGATGGTCATTCTTGGCGGAGAGACCCTCGATGGTGGTGATCTTCTTGCCCGCGACGGCGCCGGCCGTGGTGACGCAGGAGCGCACGGGCGAGCCGTCCACGAGCACGTTGCAGGCGCCGCAGACGGCGACCCCGCAGCCGAACTTCGTCCCGGTGAGATTGAGCTTTTCTCGGATGACCCAGAGCAGGGGCATGTCGGGTGGGGCGTCGACCTGCCGTCTCTTCCCGTTCACGGTGAGCGTGATCATGAGTCCCCCTAGTTCTTGACTCCCGAGTCCTTGAGGCCGGGCATGGTGAAGGCAGCCCCGTCCAGCTCCTTGACCAGTGACGCCCGTTGCTCGGGCGTGAGGGCGACGAGCGGCGGCCGCACCGTTGCCCATGACGGATCCCCGCCATGGTGCGCGATGGTGGCCTTGAGCGCCGGGATCATCGGATAGCGCGAGACGATGCCGCGGATCTCGTCGAGCTTGGCCTGCTGCTGATCGGCATCCGCCTCTTTCCACGTGGCGAAGAGCCTGGCGATGGGGCCGGGATTGATGTTGGCCGTCGCGCTGATGCACCCGGCTCCGCCGTTGCGCATGTTCTGCAGCAAGAAGGTCTCGCTCCCCGCGAAGACGTCGAATCCCTGACTGGCGAAGTTAACCAGATAGGCCTGGGTGTTGTTCCAGTCGCCCGAGCTGTCCTTGGCCCCCGCCACGATGCCGGGATAGGCCTTGAGCAGCCGCTCGATGAGCCCGACCGTGATGGGCACCTGAGACACGGGCGGGATGTGATAGAGGTAGATCCGCAGCCGCCGGTCACCCACGCGCTCGATCACCTCCGCGAAGCTCTTGAAGAGCCCATCGTCGCTCACGCCCTTGTAGTAGAAGGGCGGCAGCATCAGGACCCCACCGCAGCCGAGCTTCATGGCGTGCGCCGAGAGCCGCACCGAGTCGGGGAGGGCGCAGCAGCCCGTACCTGGCATCATGCGCGCGGGGTCGAGCCCCGCCCCCACCAGCCGATCCAGAAGCTCGATCTTCTCCTCGGTGGAAAGTGAGTTCGCCTCTGAATTAGTTCCGAACACCGCCAGTCCTACATCCTGAGTCAGTAGCCACCGACATTGCCGGACGAAGCGGTCAGGGTCGGTAGAAAGGTCAGACTTGAAGGGCGTGACGACAGGGGAGAGGACGCCGCTGATGCGGTCTTTGGTGCTCACGCTCGGGGCTCCTTGCGCTTCAGGGGTGGATGTCGGCGCCTATCCTACCACCGCCACGGGGCCTCTGTCCGGGGGTGGCCGGAGCGGCCGGAGGGCTGGTCAGGCCTACTCGATGAGGCTCTGGAAGCAAGCTTTGGCCGGTGTGCTGGCGCTTCTCATGGCCATGCCCGCATCGCTGCTCGCCCAGGTGCCGATCCCACCTCCACCGCCGTCCGCGCCACCGGCGCTCTTCGCCGCCGAGCAGTTGGAGCAGATCGCCGCCCCGATCGCTCTCTATCCCGACCCCTTGCTGGCGCAGGTCCTGATGGCCGCCACATATCCCCTCGAAGTGGTCCAGGCGGCGCGCTTCGTCCAGGCCAACCCGAGCCTGCAGGGCGGGCCACTCAATGACGCGCTGCGAGCGCAATCGTGGGATGACAGCGTGAAGGCGCTCGTCCTTTTCCCGCAGGTGCTCGCCATGATGAACGACAAGCTCGACTGGATGCAAAAGCTCGGCGACGCCTTCCTGGGCCAGCAACAGGACCTGATGGATGCCGTCCAGCGGCTGCGCGCGCGGGCCCAGGCTCAAGGGACTCTCGCCACCACGGCGCAGCAAACCGTGATCGTGGAGCAGGCCCCCCAGCCCATCATCCAGATCGTGCCCGTCAATCCACAGGTCATCTACGTGCCGGTCTACAACCCCATCGTGGTCTATGGTCCCTGGCCCTATCCAGCCTATCCGCCGTACTACTACTACCCGGTGGGCTGGCCGGTTGGTGGAGCCTTCTTCTCGTTCGGCCCGGGCATCTTCGTGGGGATCGGATTGTGGGGGATTTTCGATTGGCACCGCCATCACGTGGTCATCGATGCCCCTCGATACCGCCGCTTCACCGAGGTGGTGAATGTGGAGGCGCGGCGTGACGAGCTCGAGCGGGTGAGGGCCGTGCACGTGGAGGGCAATCGGTTCTCCTGGGAGCACAATGTCGTTCACCGGCGAGGTGTCGGCTATCGTGATGCATCCATCCAGCAGCGTGCGGGTGGGCCGAGACCGGCGGATACGGCGCCGCGGGAGCCCTTCCGGGGGCGGATCGAGCCGGGACGCGTGGATCAAGGACGGGCGCCGCAAACCGGCGTGGAACCGAGGCGCGTCGACCAGGGGCGAGCGCAGCCCGAGCGGAGCGAATCACGGCGGGTGGAGCCTGGACGAGCGCAGCCGGGACGGACTGATCAGGGGCGAGGGCAGCCAGATTGGGCCGGTCGCGTGCCGCAGGGACGAGT
>DASQAK010000173.1:0-15328 GCA_035635755.1 Candidatus Methylomirabilota bacterium
GCCTTGCAGATGGCGAGCCACCGCTGGGCGAAGGCCCCAGCATTGACCACGATCACTCGATCGCCGGCGGACAGCGTGTTCGCCACCGCGGCTTCCATGGCCCCAGTGCCGGTGCAAGCAGGCGTCAGCACCTCCTCACGCGTCTGCACGAGGCGCTTGAGGGCCTCGCGCACCTCGCGGAAGAGGGCGACATATTCCGCGGCGCGGTGGTGGATGATCGGCCGGGTCATGGCGAGCAGCACCTCGCTCGGGACAGGCGTGGGGCCCGGGGCCATCAGCTGATACTTCTTCATTACGAGGCTCCTTCCTCAGTTCGAGTGCGCTCCCGTCAGACTAGCAGAAGCTCGGCGCCCCAGGCAATGCGGAGGTATCATCACCGCCATGTCGACCCGGACCGTGCGGACCATGTGCCCCATGAACTGCCATCCGACCTTCTGCGGCATGCTCGTGGAGGTATCGGACCACGGTCGGCTGCTCGCCGTGAGGGGCGATCCGGACAATCCGGACAGCCGCGGCTTCCTCTGCATACGCGGCCGCGCGGCCGTGGAGCTTCCTCACAATGAGCGACGGCTCCTGACGCCTCTCCTGCGGGAGGGCCGGCGCGGCGAGGATCGCTGGCGCAGCATCTCCTGGGAGGAGGCCCTCGACCGAATCGTCGCGGCCATCGGGCGCACGGGACGAGAGCGGGTGGGCTTCTGGTTCGGTCACGGCGCGCATGTCACGGGCATCAACCGTCCGCTCATCATGCGCTTCGGTCATCTGGGCGGCATGCAGGTCTGGAATCCGGCCATCGTCTGCTGGGCCATGGGCGCCTACGGACTCGCCCTCACCGGCGTCATCGAGACCAATACCAAGGAGGACATGGCCGAGCACTCGCGCCTCGTCATTCTGTGGGGCGCCAACCTGGCCAGCCAGCCGACGACGGCTCCCCATCTGGTCGAGGCGCGGCGCCGCGGGGCGCGCGTCATCGCCATCGACGTCCGCCGCGCCGAGGCGTCCCGCCACGCAGACGAGACCCTGCTCATCCGGCCGGGCACGGACGCCGCCCTCGCCCTCGCCATGGCCCATGTGATCGTGGCCGAAGGATTCGTGGACGGCAACTTCATCGCGCGACATACGATTGGCTTCGAGAAGTACGCGGAGCACCTGAAACGCTTCACGCCCGAATGGGCGGCGGCGGAGACGGGTCTGGCCGCCGCGGATATCCGGCGCCTCGCCTGCGAGTACGCCACCACCAGGCCCTCGATGATCGTGGTGGGCGGCGCCAGCATGTACAAGCATCGACACGGCTGGGAGCCGGGACGGGCCGTCGCCACGCTCCCCGCTCTCACTGGCCAGTTCGGCATACCTGGCGGCGGCCTGGGCCCGCGCCACCGGGCCTTCCCGACGGGCGATCACCTCGCGGATCTCACCGCGGCCGATCGGCGCGCGCCAGGCCCCTGGGTGCCCAGCCACATGTCTTCCATCGCGCAGCTCATCCGCGAGGGTGGGCTCGATGTGCTGCTCACCGCGGGCACGGACATGCTCAATTCCTTCTCGGATGCCGCCTCGATCGAGCGCGATCTCGAGAAGGTCGGGCTCATCGTCGCCTACGACATCTTCGCCAACGACACGACGAGGCGCGTGGCGGATATCGTGCTGCCGGGCACGGTCTGGCTCGAGGACATCGGGATCAAGGATACGGCGACGCATTTCTACTTGATGGACAAGGCCCTCGAGCCCGCGGGGCAGGCCCGGCCCCTCATCTCCGTGCTACGAGAGCTGGCGGCACGGCTCGAGATCAATGACTTCTTCCCCTGGACCGATCTCGAGGGCTACGTCGACGCCCTCCTGAAGCCCCAGCGAGGCGGCGAGCTGACAGTGGCGCGCTTTCGGGAAATGGGGGGCATCGTCGAGCGGAGCCGGCTCTCGCACGTGCCGTATCAGAGCGGCGGCTACGCGACGCCCACGGGCAAGGTCGAGTTCTACTCGGAGCGCGCGATAGCCCTCGGGCTGCCCGCGATGCCGGGCTACACGGCGCCCGCAGCCGAGCCCGGTGCTCGTGCTCACCCGCTCGAGTTCCGCCAGGGGCGTGTGCTGACGGCCTTTCACTCCTTCTACGACAATGGCCGGGCCTTGCCCATGCTGGCCCGCGCCGAGCCCCATGCCGAGATCTGGATGCATCCGGTTGACGCGTCACCCCGCGGGATCGCCGATGGGCGCCGCATCGAGCTCAGCAACGAGCGCGGGCGCTTCGAGGGCGTGGCGCGAGTGACGGAGGACGTGCTCCCGGGGGTGGTCTGGGCGCGCGATGGCTGGCCGGGCCTCAACGGCCTCACGAGCGGAGAGGCCTGTCTCACCCCAGAGGCGAGCGAGGGCTTGGACCCGCGAATCCCCGGTGGCCAGGCGGCATACGAGGCCAGGGTCGAGGCCCGACTGCTCCCCGTCTGATGCCGGCCTGCTCCTGCGGCCGCCTGCTCGCTTACTGCTAGCAGCTCTCTCTTATCACGTGATGCGAAGCAGCGCTGGCGATGCCGTCCGCGTCTTCACGGAGCGGCCGAGGGCGGTGACGAAGATGGCTTCCTTGCCCGCGGCGTGGGGAGAGAAGAACGCGACCACGTCGCGGTCATAGAATGTAAGGCCGGTGGCGCCGAAGCGCTGCGCATAGGCGCCGAGATAGAGGCGACCCCCGATGAGGCCGGCCTCGAGGTTGGCCAGGCGATACCCGCGATTGCCATACGTCTCGAGGAGCGCGTCGAGATCGGCGAGGAAGAAGACGGTCGCGCTCGACATGCCGCCGAGCGCCTGCTCGAGACAGAGATAGGCCGCCTCCTGACGGAAGTCACCCCGCTTCAGGAGCTCGAGGGCATGCGCGGCCGGGCGATAGGAGTAGGCGCCGGGCTCGATTCCCTCCACCGCGTGAACGGTCAGATAGAGATCCACCAGTCCCGAGGGCACGTCCGCCCGCCAGCCACGGGTGGCGTGCCAGAGCGCCGTGGAAAGCTCCTCGACGCCGATGGCCGCGCCGGAGAACTCGCGCGTGGAACCGCGAGCCAGGATCGTGTCCGCCAGCGGGCGCGCCGCCCCCGGCCGCGGCGTCGGTAGGGGCACGAGGACACCCGCGGGCGGGGGGGCCGACCGCCAGGCGGCCTCGCGCCAGGCCATGACTTCGGCCTCGCTGTCGAGGGCCGAATTGGCATAGGCATCGCGCAGGAGTGGGTAGTCGACTTCTGATTCCGACAGGGGAATCACCGGCGGCGCAATGGTCGCGATCACGGGCGGCGAGGGCGCGAACTTCGCTGGTCCACCCACGGGCGCCAGGAGCAGCGCGCCCTCCTTTTCCGGATCGACGGCGAGCAGCCCATTGACCTCGATCTCCACGAAGCCCGTCACCGTCCGGGCCGGCAGCGCGAGCGCCGTGGTCGCGGCGAGCAGATTCGCCAGCATGGTGCCCGAATCCCAGAAGAGGTGGCGGTAGCCCCGCGCCTGATACTTCCAGGTATTCCGCCAGTAGATGGCGGTGAGCGCGACCACGGCGGGACGTGACGCCAGGTCCTCGTCCCCCGCCGCCACGGCGAGGGCGCCGCGGAAGTCGCCCGCGCGCAATTGCCGGAGGGCGAAGTCGCCGGGCGAGAAGTGGTAAACGCCGGGGGCGAGCCCCGCGACGTCACCCGCCACGACATAGACCTCGGTCTGGAAGAGCGCGCCCGTCGAGGGGGCGGCCCGGAAGTACATGACCCCGCCGCCCGGATAGGTCTGGCGCCTGGTCACCCCGGCCGAGAAGAAGAGGAGAGCCGCGAGCCGTCCCAGATCGAGCGGGGCGGGCTCGCCCGCCTCGCCGGAGGTCGCGGCCAGCGCGTCCATGGTCGGCACCGGGAAATCGCGGGGCAGTGGGGTGACGGGCAGGTCGGGGTAGATCTTGAATGGCTCGGGCTTGTTGGACCAGTCGAGCCCGTGACCGCTCGCGCGCACGGACTCGCGCGAGTGCCTGGTCGCCTCGTGATATCGCCGCGAGGCGTCGTGATCCCGATTGCCCGACACGGCCCTAGGTAAACGAGTACGGCGGGCGGAAGATTCCGCGCTCCGTGATGATACCGGTGATGAGCTCGGCGGGCGTCACGTCGAAGGCGGGATTGTAGACGGGGCTCTCGGTGGGCGCCGTCTGGCGGCCGCCCGTGCCGCGGACCTCGCTCGCGTCCCGCTCCTCGATGGGAATGGCGGCGCCCGAGGGAATGGACGCGTCGATGGTGGAGAAGGGCGCCGCCACGTAGAAGGGGATGTCGTGATGACGAGCGAGCACCGCCACCGAGTAGGTCCCGATCTTGTTGGCGGTGTCGCCGTTGGCCGCGATGCGGTCGGCTCCCGTGACGACGAGGTCGACCTCGCCGCGCTTCATCACGAAGCCGGCGGCCACGTCCGAGATCAGCTTGTGGGGGATGCCTTCCTTCACCATCTCCCACGCGGTGAGCCGCGAGCCCTGCATGACAGGCCGCGTCTCGTCCACCCACACGAGGGCCACTTTCCCTCGCTCGTGCGCGGCCCGGATGACACCGACCGCGGTGCCGTAACCCGCGGTGGCCAGCGCCCCCGCGTTGCAGTGGGTGAGGATGCGCGCGCCCTCGGGCACCAGGGTGGCGCCGTGGGCGCCCAGCGCGTGGTTGGCGGCCAGATCTTCCTCCAAGATGGCCTGGGCCTCCCCGAGCAAGCGCTGTTGAAGCGCGGGAACGGGCAGGGCCTGGTGCGCGGAGGCGACGGCGCGCATTCGATCGAGGGCCCAGAAGAGGTTGACCGCCGTGGGCCGGGTGGCGGCAAGGCCCTTGAAGGCCTCCTCGAGATCCGCGAGGAGCGTTTCCCCGTCCCGGGCGCGACTCTCGCGCGCGGCGAGGGCGACGCCGAAGGCAGCGGCGCAGCCGATGGCGGGCGCGCCGCGCACCACGAGACTCCGGATCGCCTCGGCGACGTCGCGCCAGCGCGTGTACTCCCGCACGCGCTCCTCGACAGGCAGGAGCGTCTGGTCGAGCAGGAGCAGGCGATCTCCCCCCCAGCGGATGGGCGTGATCATGCGGGCAGGGCCGCGCCCGCGGGCAGCCGGAACCACTTGTCCCGGGAGGTCGCCCCCCGCACCAGAGCGATGGAGGATGGGGGAATGGAGAGCCTCTCGGCCAGGAGCTCGATCACCGCGCGATTGGCGCGGCCGTCTTCCGGCGCGGCGGTGACGCGGACCCGGAGCGTGCCGGCCTGCCAGCCCACGATCGCGCTCGCCCGCGCCTTGGGCTGCACGCGCACGTGGAGCAGTCCCTCACCCGTTGGGCGGCTCGGCATCCTCGGCGTTCGTCTTGAGATCCTGCTCGAGCAGGCGCTGGTACATCTCCACGGTGGCGCGCAGGCTTTCCGCGAGCTGGCGCCGCATGCGCCTGAGGGCCTGGATCTCCGAATGCAGATCGCCCTCCGCCTTGCGCGAGGCGTCGATGATCCGATCGGCCTGCGACTCGGCCTCGCGGATGATGACACCTGCCTCGCGGCGCGCGTTCTCCTTCATCTCCTCCACGAGCCGCTGCGTGGTCATGAGCGTCTCCTGGAGCACCTTCTCGCGCTCCTCCAGGCCCCGAGTGCGCTCTTCGAGGGCCTGGAGCTGCTCCTTGAGCAGCGAATTCTCCTTGAGGAGGGCCTCGTAGTCCGAGGCGAGATCCTCCAGGAAGGTGTCGACCTCCTGGGTGTCGAAGCCGCGGAACATCTTCACGGTGAACTGCTGCTGGCGGATATCCATGGGTGTGATGCGCACGGTCGCCTCCCAGACTCCTCTAGAGCAGAGCTCTAAGGATCACTGGTACGAACCAGCGGATGATGACAATCACGATGATCGGCGAGATATCCAGCCCGCCAAGCTTCTCCGGGGGTACAAGCCGTCGCACTGGTCGTAGCACAGGCTCAGTGATCTGCCGCAGGAACCGGACAATAGGGTTGTAGGGGTTCGGCTGCACCCAGGTAATGAGTGCAGCCGCGATAATCACGATTACGTAGAGATCGAGTAGCCGCATGATGATGTCGACGAGGTCCATCATGCTAGGTCGCCCCCAGTTCCTTCGAGCGCAGGGTGGCCCGCTCGACCGCCCTGATGAAGGTGCTCCGCACACCGCCCTCCTCGAGCGCGGACAGGCCCGCGATGGTGGTGCCGCCCGGCGAGGAGACCATGTCCTTGAGCTGGCCCGGATGCGCTCCCGTCTCCAGGATGAGCCGGGCCGAGCCCAGCACCGTTTGCGTGGCCAGGGTCATGGCCGTGGCGCGGTCGAGCCCCATCTTGACGCCGCCATCGGCCAGCGACTCGATCACGATGGCGACATAGGCGGGGCCCGAGCCCGAGAGGCCCGTCACCGCGTCCATGGCGCCCTCGTCCAGCACCACCACCTTGCCGACGGCTCCGAAGAGCTCCTGGGCCGCCTCGAGGTCGCCGGGCTCGAGGCCGTCGGCGCGCGCGATCGCCGTCACGCCCTCCAGCACGAGGGCGGGCGTATTGGGCATGACGCGGATGAGGCGCGCGGGCTTGCCCAGATGCTCGCGGAGCTTTCGCGTGGCCACCCCGGCCGCGATGGAGATGAGGAGCTTGCTCCCGTCCACCACGGGGGCGATCTCCTTGAGGATCGCGCCCATGATCTGCGGTTTGACGGCGAGGATGACGACGTCGGCCGAGCGCACGAGGGTCACGTTGTCCTTGACGTCCTGGATGCCGTATTGCTTGGCCATGTCGGCCAGGCGATCGGCCCGGGCGTCGGAGGCGGAGATGGTCTTGGCGGGGACCAGCCCGGTCTGCGTCAAACCCTTGATGAGCGCTTCGCCCATGTTGCCGGCGCCGAGGAAGGCCACGCGCTTGCCCTTGATGCTCACGCCTCGCCCTCCGTGACGGCGGCCCGGGGCGGGCGCGGGCCGAATATGGCGGTGCCCACTCGCACCATGGTCGCGCCTTCCTCGATGGCGACCTCGAAATCTCCGCTCATGCCCATGGAGCAGTGCTCGAGGCCAACCGCATCGCGCAGCTCGCGGAGGCA
Source organism: Candidatus Methylomirabilota bacterium (assembly GCA_035635755.1). Taxonomy (GTDB): domain Bacteria; phylum Methylomirabilota; class Methylomirabilia; order Rokubacteriales; family CSP1-6; genus AR37. Next base: position 7,023 of record DASQAK010000173.1, read on the forward strand.
CCGGAACCACGGCCGCGAGGCCTCGGCGGAGTCGGTGGCGGGCGGGATGCACATGAGACCGCGGACCTCGAGATTCTTCAGCCCCGTGATCGCATCCAGGAGCCGCTTGAGCTCGGCCGGATGCACGCCACCCTTCTGGGCCTCCTCGCCGATATTCACCTGGACGAGCACGCGCAGGGCGCGCTCGGCCTGGTGGGCGCGGCGGTCGAGCTCGTGCGCCAGCTCCACGCGATCCACGGACTGGATCCACTCGAAGAGGCGCGCGGCATCCCTTGCCTTGTTCGTCTGGAGCGAGCCGATGAGATGCCACGGCACCGGGTGGCCGAGGGATTCGACCTTCTCCTTGGCTTCCTGGACGCGATTCTCTCCAAGGGCCTGGACGCCCGCCTCGACGGCGAGCCGGATGCGCTCGAGCTCCACGGTCTTGGACACGCCGATGAGGAGGACGTCGCCGGACCGGCGGTTCGCTCGCGCGCAGGCGGCGGAGACCCGCTCTTGTACCGCTCGAAGATTGGCGCGAATGTCGAGCATGAAGACCTGTCAGGCTGGCCGATTCTAGCACGCGCCGGCTCCGCTCTACCTGCCGAGCTCACCGGGGGGCGTCAAGGGCCCTACGGCGAAGACTACGGTGTGTCGCTCAGCGGAAGGGCCGCAATCGTGACGAGTCGGCCGTTGTCTCCCCGACGATACGAATAGAAGAGGTCGGCCCGGCAGCCCGTGCAGAGGCGCGGGTTGGCGATGCGATCGCCACGCATTCCCGCCTCTCGGAGCTGCTCCTCATTGGCCGCCCAGAGGTCGAGCATCCACTTGCCGTTTCCCCGACTCCTCACCCATGATCCCCAGCGTCCGGGAAAGGCCGCGTCGAGGCGCGCGATGACCGGCTTGTCCACCTCGTAGCAGCAGGGCCCGATGGACGGGCCGATGGCCGCGAGGAAATGCTCGGGCTCGCCTCCCGCATTCCGGAGCGCGTCCACCGCGGCGCCCGCCACACCCTGTACGGTCCCCCGCCATCCGGCGTGGACGGCGGCCACGCGGCGCCCCTCGGGATCGTAGAGAAGCACGGGCACGCAGTCGGCAGAAAATACGGCGACGGGCAGCCCCGGCTTGTCGCTCATGAGCGCGTCGCCCTGCCCCGCGTGACCACCATTGCTCACGTGCGCCACGCTCGCCCCGTGCACCTGCTTGAGAAAGGCGGCGGGCTGGGCAGCCAAGGAATGGGCCGCGAGCAGATCCTGGGCCCCGGGGCCGAGGGGCGGGCCCGGCTCCCTGAAGGCACTGACGCCGGGAAAGTGGCGCGTGGTGAAGAGATGCGGCAGGCCGGCGTCTTCCAGGAGCGAGCAGAGGTAGTGACTGGGCGGATCACCGCGAAAATCGGGAGCGGTCATGACCGCCTCATTCTCTCACGGAGCCCGCTCCGCGGAACCGACCGTCAGAACCTTGCCGGCGGCTCAAAAAGGTCCAGATGCGAGGCGGCGCCCCGCAGTTCGAGTTGAGCGGCGGCCATCGGCCGACGCGAGACGAGGGCTGAGTAGATCCGCAGGTGAGGCGTACTCTCTGTACGTTGAACCTGCGGTCGAGGGCGCCGCACTCCCGCAGATGGGCCTTTTTCAGCCGCCGGCTACGAGGCGGGAACCGCTCCTGTGCAGTGACCGCATCGCGTGGCCCTGACCGGGATCGGCATGAGGCAGAGCGGGCACGGCCGGGTGGTGACGGGAGCGGGCGGCGCCGGGAAGAGCCGGTTGACCTGCCGGATGAACAGGAAGATGGCGAAGGCCACGATGACGAAGTCCACGATCGACTGCAGGAAGGCACCGTAGTTGAGGGTGGGCGCGCCCGCCGCCTTGGCCGCGGCCACCGTCGGATACTTCGTGCTCGTCAGATTGATGAACAGGCCGGCCACGTCGGACTGGCCCAGGAGCAGGCCGATGGGCGGCATGAGGATGTCGCCCACGAAGGACGCCACGATCTTGCCGAAGGCGGCTCCAATGACCACGCCGATGGCGAGCTCGACCACATTACCCCGCATGATGAACTCTTTGAACTCTCGTAGCATGTGGCCCTCCTCTCGCTCGGCGGGCGACGGTGCTCGGCGGGCGACGGTCTAGTCGGCCTGCCTCCTCAGGAACGCCGGGACATCCAGGTCCTCTTCGCTCGGCATGTCACCCTCGGCGCGGGCGTCGGCAGGCATCCTCCGGCGCCAGTGGCCGGACGCGGGGGCGCTGCCGCTCCTGGGCGCCCGGGCCATGTCCACCACCTTGCCCGCGGGCTGACTCGACTCCTTCCGCTCGGTGAAGCCGGTGGCGATCACGGTGATCCGCACCTCGTCCTGGAGGCTCGGGTCGATGACGGCGCCGAAGATGATGTGTGCTTCCTCATCGCCGGCGTCCTGGACGATCCGCGCCGCCTCCTCCACCTCGTGCAGGGAGAGATCGGGGCCACCCGTGAAGTTCATCAGGATGCCGCGCGCGCCGTCGATCGAGGTCTCGTCGAGGAGCGGGCTGGCCACCGCTTTCTGGGCGGCCTCCACGGCCCGGTGCTCGCCCTTGCCCACGCCCGTGCCCATGAGGGCCATGCCCATGCCCGCCATGATAGTGCGGACGTCCGCGAAGTCCAGGTTGATGAGCCCGGGCACGAGGATGAGGTCCGAGATGCCCTGCACGGCCTGGAGGAGCACGGTGTCGGCGATGCGGAAGGCTTCCACGAGCGGCGTGCCGCGGTCCACCACGGCGAGAAGACGCTGGTTGGGAATGGTGATGAGCGTGTCCACCACCCCGCGCAGCTCGGTCAGGCCGGCTTCCGCCTGCTGCGCGCGACGGCGCCCTTCGAAGGCGAACGGCTTGGTGACGACGGCCACGGTGAGTATGCCCAGCTCCTTGGCCGTGGCGGCCACGATGGGCGCCGAGCCCGTGCCCGTACCCCCGCCGAGCCCGGCCGTCACGAAGACCATGTCGGCGCCCTCGAGGAGCTTCTTGATCTGCTCGCGATCCTCGAGCGCGGCATTCTTGCCGATCTCTGGATCGCTGCCCGCACCCAGCCCCTGGGTCAGTCGCGCCCCGAGCTGGAGCTTGATGGGAGCGGGCGAGGCGCGGAGGGCCTGCGAGTCCGTATTCGCCACGATGAACTCGACGCCACTGAAGCGGGCTTCCATCATGCGGTTGATGGCGTTGGACCCGCCACCGCCAAGCCCGATGACCTTGATCTTGGCGTTCTCCCGCGTCTCCTCGAGCTCGAATACCGGCCGCCCCGCCCGTGGATGCTCCATCGGCTCCTCCTTGACCGACCTGCGTGAGTAGCTTGGCCGGCCCCGCGGCAGCCGGAGGAACAGCTCCCCCTGCCCCGGGACCTTGGGCCCCTTGCTAGAAGAGCTCACCGAACCAATCCCTCAGGCGTCGTCGCATGCCCGAGCCCGAGCCCGCGCCCGCCTCCTCCGCCTCCCCGTTCGCGCGACGCCCGCGCGCGCCGTACAGGGCGAGGCCGACGCCTGTCGCGTGCATGGGACTCTGCACGACGTCGTGGAGGCCGCCGATGCCCGTCGGCACTCCGCGCCGCACGGGCAGGTCGAAGATCTGCTCGGCCAGCTCGGGCACGCCCTGCATGATCGCGGTGCCGCCCGTGACGACCACGCCGGCCGCCGCGGCATCCTCCAGGCCGGCCTTGGCGAGCTCCCGCGCCACGAGGGTGAAGATCTCCTCGACGCGCGGCTGAATGATCTCCGAGCAGATCTGGCGGGACAGCTCCCGCGCCTTTCGCCCGCCCACCGAGGGCACGCTGATGACCTCGTCCTCCCTGACCAGCGCGGTGAGCGCGCAGCCGTGCCGCTTCTTGAGCTCTTCCGCATCCGCGGTGGGCGTGCGCAGGCCGACGGCGACGTCGTTGGAGATGTGGTCGCCGCCCAGGGGCAGGATGCCCGTGTACCACACCGCCCCGTCGCGGAAGAGGGCCACGTCGGTGGTGCCGCCACCCAGATCGATGAGGAGGATGCCCAGCTCCTTCTCCTCCTCGGAAAGCACGGCCTCCGCGGAGGCGAGCGGCTCCAGCACGATGTCCTGCACCTGCAGTCCCGCGCGGTTGACGCTGCGGACCACGTTTCGCACGGAGGTCGTGGCCCCCGTGACCAGGTGCACCTCGACCTCCAGGCGGACGCCCGACATGCCGAGAGGCTCCTTGACGCCGTCCTGGTCATCGACGAGATACGTCTGGGGCAGCGCGTGGATGATCTCTCGGTCCTGGGGCAGGTTGATGGCGCGGGCGGCATCCAGCGCCCGCTCGACGTCGGCGGGGCTGACCTCGCGGTGCTTGCCGGAGACGGCGACCACGCCGCGGCTGTTGACGCCCCGGATGTGCCCGCCCGCCACCCCCGCGATGACGCTCGCGATCTCCACGCCCGCCATCTCCTCCGCGTCGCCCACCGCCTGCTTGATGCTCTCCACGGTCGAGTCGATGTTGACGACCACGCCCTTGCGCAGGCCTCGCGACGGGCTCGTGCCCACCCCCACGATGTCGAGGGTGCCGATGGACGACCACTCCGCGATGACGCAGCAGATCTTGGTCGTGCCGACATCCAGCCCCGTGATGAGCTGCCGTCCTCTCGATCTCGCCATGGCGCCCCCTACCTCGCCGCGGTTCTGAGCACGACCTGATCGCGGAATCGCAGGTCGATGGACGTGACGGACTGGTTCGTGGCGCGTAGCTGCGCGGCCACGCGCTGGAGCCGCCCGAGCCGGCTTTCCCAGTCTTCCCGGCCCAGCCTGACCTCGACGCCGTTCACCATGTAGAGCACGGGCCCCTCGGGCCGGCTCACATCGACCTCGGAGATCTCGCTCAAGAGCGAGCTCTGCGCGCGCATGAGCGACCGTATGAGCGACAGTCCGGTCGCCACGCGGTCCGAGGGCACGCGACCGTTCGGCGCGAGGTCCGAGGGACTCAGCCCGGAGATGACGGGCGCGTCCATCGCCACCGGGCGCGCCTCGCCCGCCACGGCCACCCCCTGCTCATCGACCCACACGAGCTTGCCCGCCGCCTGGACCAGGGTGAACGGGCGTCGCTCTTCGACGAGCAGGGTGACGCGGTTCGGGAAGGCCCGGATCAGCTCGACGTGACGCACGAGCGGGAGGGCCTCCACGCCGGCGACGGCCCGGCGAGCGTCGAGCGTCCAGAGACTCTGACCGCGGGTGATGCCCGAGGCTCTCACGATCGCCTCGGCCGACAGGCGCTCCTGCCCGACCACCTCGACGCGCTCGACCGAGAAGAGGCCTACCCGCAGCAGCCACCGAAACTCCCATCCCGCCCCCGCCGCGAGCGTAGCGACCACGAGGGCCGCCCCGCCCCACAGCCCGACGCGACGCGCGAGCCGGAGGGCGCGCCGGCGCCGGCGCCGGCGGTCGAGCCGCTGTCCGGTCATGGCGGCGAGCGGCTCCGCGAGATCGCCGAGGGCCAGGGCCGCCCCGCGGGGTGAGAGAACCGCGCTCCGACCTCTCATGCCTTGCTCGACCTCACTTGTCCCCCATGATGCGGATCTCGGGCTCGAGGGTGAGCCCGAAGTGGTTCTGCACCCGCTCGCGCGTGATCTCCATGAGGCCCAGAATGTCCGCGGCGGTGGCGCCGCCCCGGTTCACGATGAAGTTGGCGTGCTTGGCCGAGATCTCGGCGCCGTTGTGCCGCTTGCCCTTCAAGCCGACCTTCTCGATGAGGCGGGTCGCCACCTCGCTCTGCGGATTCTTCCACACGCATCCCGCAGAGGCGAGGGCGAGCGGCTGCGTCGCTTTCTTCTGCTTGAGGCGCTGACGCATGTCCTTCTGTATGTCCGCCTGGGGCCGGCGATGGAGCTGCAGCCGCGCGCCCACTAGCACGGCGCCGGGCGGCGCGCAGAAGGCGCGGTGGCCGAAGCTGCCGTTGTTGGGCTTGAACTCACCGAGGGTGCCGTCCGGGTGCAGGAAGTACACGGCGGAGATGAAGTCGCCGATCCAGCCATCGGGCGTGCCCGCGTTCATGGCCACGGCGCCGCCGATGGTGGCGGGAATGCCCACCAGGCACTCGATCCCGCCGAGGTTCAGGGCGGCGGCCTCGCGGATCAAGGCGGAGAGACCGACCCCGGCGCCCGCCACCGCTTCCTCGCCATGGAAGTCGGCGCGACCCAGACAGCCCTCGAGCTTGAGCACCACCCCGCGGATGCCGCGGTCGCGGACGAGGAGGTTGTTGCCGCCGCCCACGATCTCGACGGGCAGCTGCTCGCGCTCGGCGAAGCCCAGGGCGAGCCGGATGTCCTCGACGTCCTGGGGGACCACGAAGATGTCCGCGGGCCCCCCGATACGCAAGGAGGTATGGAAGCTGAGGGGTTCCTTGAACCGCACCTCGCCCCGAATCTCTCCGAGCATTAGCTCCTCCTGTTGGACGGGTCAGGCATGTCGCCCAGGCACGCAAGCAGCTCCGCCCCGAGCTGGCCGACATCACCAGCGCCGAGGGTGAGCACGAGATCGCCGGGACGCGTGGATTCGCAGAGATAGTTGAGGATGCCGGGGCGGTCGCCATCCATGTAGAGCACCTCGCGATGCCCATGGGCGCCGATGCCGTCGGCGAGGTCGCGCGCGTGGACGCCGGGGATCGGCGCCTCACCGGCCGCGTAGATGTCCATCACGATCAGCACGTCGGACTGATAGAACGCGGTGAGAAACTCCTGCCGCAGGGCGTGGGTGCGTGAGTACCGGTGAGGCTGGAACACCGTGATGACGCGCCGGTCGAACCCGGCCTTGGCGGCGGCCAGGGTGGCGCGAATCTCGGCAGGGTGATGCCCGTAGTCATCGACCACGAGGACGCCCGCGGCCTCGCCGCGGATCTGGAAACGGCGCTGGACGCCCGTGAAGGCGCCCAGGGCCTGCTGGATTCGCTCGAAAGGCACCTCGAGATCGAGGCCGACGCCGACGGCGGCGAGGGCATTGAGGACGTTGTGGCGGCCCGGCACCTGGATCGAGATGGGCCCCAGGACACGGCCACGATGCAGGGCCTCGAACTGGGACTGCACGCCGGAGAACGAGAGGCGCCGGGCCGTGAGATCCGCGCCCGACTCGAGCCCGAAGGTGATCACGCGCTTCTCGATCTGGGGGATCATCTGCTGGATGTTGGGCTGGTCGAGGCAGAGCACGGCCGAGCCGTAGAACGGCACCTTGTTGACGAAGGCCAGGAAGGCCGTCCGGATCGCGTCCAGATCGGCGTAGTGGTCCAGGTGCTCCGCATCCACGGTGGTGACCACGGCGATGGTCGGCGTGAGCTTGAGGAAGGAGCCGTCCGACTCGTCGGCCTCGGCGACCAGGAACTCGCCGCGCCCGAGGCGGGCATTGGTGCCGAGCCCGTGGATGCGGCCGCCCACGACCACCGTGGGATCGAGCCCCGCCGCGCCGAGCACCGCCGCCACCATGGAGGTGGTGGTGGTCTTGCCATGGGTGCCGGCGATGGCGATGCCGTACTTGAGCCGCATGAGCTCGGCCAGCATCTCGGCGCGTGGAATGACGGGCACGCCCCGCTGCCTCGCCACCTGGACCTCGACATTGTCGGGGGCCACCGCCGAGGAGTAGACGACCACGTGCGCGCCCTCGACGTGACTGGGCTCGTGGCCGAGCAACACCTTGGCCCCGAGCCGCTCCAGTCGCTCGACGAGCTCGCTGCGCTTCTGATCGGAGCCAGTGACGCGATAACCGAGGTTCAGGAGCACCTCGGCGATCCCGCTCATGCCCACGCCGCCGATGCCCACGAAATGAATCTGCTGGTATTTCTTGTACACGGCTCAGGCCGTTCCCGTGTGCTGGGAGATGTTGAGCAAGATGCCGGTGGAGAAGAGCGTCATGGTCAGGGCGGAGCCGCCGAAGGAGATGAAGGGCAGCGGGAGCCCCTTGGTGGGCAAGAGTCCCGTGACCACGCCCAGGTTCACGAGGGTCTGGGTGGCGAGCATGACGGTGAGCCCGAGCGCGAGATAGGCGCCGAAGGGCTCGGGCGCGCGGAGACCGATGCGCAGGCCCCGCCAGATGAGGACGGCGAAGAGCCCGACCACCACGAGGGCCCCCATCGCCCCTAGCTCCTCACCGATGATGGCGAAGATGAAATCGGTGTGGGACTCGGGGAGATAGAAGAGCTTCTGCTTGGACTCGCCCAGGCCGCGCCCGAGCCAGCCGCCAGAGCCCAGGGCGAGGAAGGACTGGATGATCTGGAAGCCTGAATTCTGCGGATCGTTCCAGGGGTTCAGGAAGGCGGCCACGCGCCGGAGACGATACGGCTTCATGGCGATGGCGACGGCGGCCAGGGGAAGGGCCGCCCCG
>DASQAK010000174.1:0-5597 GCA_035635755.1 Candidatus Methylomirabilota bacterium
CCCCGCGCCGAGCCAGAGGAGGGCGTCGACGAGATGCGTGCCCACGCGCAGCATCGAGGGACGGGCGGTGGCGTGAAAGGAGCGGATGGCGCCGATGTCGCCGCTGTCCACGATCTCCTTGACACGCCGCCAGTGCGCCGCGTGCTTGAGCTGATGGCAGACCACGGCCTTCACGCCGTCTCCGCACACGGTAACGATGCGACGAGCCTCGGCCAGCGAGAGGGCGAGCGGCTTCTCGAGCGCGATGGCCTTCACCCCGTGCCGGACACCGAGCTCGACCAGCTCGAGCCGGACGGCGGGTGGGGTGGCGAAGCAGAGCACGTCGGGGCGCTCGGCGGCGAGCATGGCTTCGGCGTCGGCGTAGCCCCGGGAGATGCCGAGCGTGGCGGCGAGGGCGCCGAGACGGGCGTCATCTTGATCGCAGAGCGCCACCAGCTCGAAGCGATCCGGATTCGCGAGGAGGCCGAGGGCATGGCTCTGTCCGCGTCCCCCGCAGCCGACGAGCACGGCGCGGTACCGATGCATCCTGGCATTCTACTGCAGCCCGCATGGCGCGCCTCTCGGCCTAAGGGTCTGTCCAAGTAATTCCCATGCCCTCGCGAGTTACCTAGGGGTGCCGGCTGATCAGGTCGCGGGCCACGAGCAGGAGCAGCAGGGCGGCCAGCCAGGCGAGGCCGCCGTCGAAGAGGAAGGCCCCGGGCAGGCTCAGCGCGGCCAGACCTCCCGTGGCCAGCGGGCTCAAGGCGCCCCCCAGCTGGACGCTGAGGGCGAGCCATCCGAAGGCGGCCCCCCGGCTTTCGCTCGGCGAGAGCTGGCCGCCGAGGGAGTAGGCCAGGGTCAGGGCTCCTCCCAGCGCGAACCCCACGAGACTGCGCAGGACCAGGAGGGTGATCCAGCTGTCGGTCCACGCCATCAGCGCGCAGGGCAGGCCCCCCGCGAGGCAGCCGATGAGCAGGAGCCGCCCGATGGGCCAGCGCTGGGCGAGACGGCCGGCCAGCGTGGCCGCGATGGTGCCGCACACCGCCGAGACCGAGATGATCACGCCGGAGATGACGGCGATCCGTTGCAGGCCGGGAAGGTGCGCGACCTTGAGGGGTATGAGCAGCGCGAGCCCTCTGTCGATGAACTGGGCGATGACGAGAAGGCCGAGCACGAGCGGGAAATGTCGCAAGCGAACGAGGTCGCGGAAGGGCAGACGCGCCGCCCTCGACGTCGCCCCTCCGAGCTGTTCGGGGCGCACCTCCTTGAAGAGCAGGAGGAGCCCGACGAGGGAGAGCGCGCAGAGGCCCGCCGTCACGAAGAAGGCGAAGCGGATCCCGAAGTGCGAGGCCACGTATCCGCCCACCGCCGGCCCCACCGCCACGCTCAGGAGCTGGGCCGACTGCACCCTGCCGATGGCCACCGGCACCTTGTCGCGCGGACACGACACGCTGGCCAGGGCCATGGCCATCACGGAGAAGCCTGCGAAGATGCCCTGGAGCAACCGCGCGACGAAGAGCTGGGTCACAGAGGTGACCAGCCCCATGGCGGCGATGGTCACCACGAAGCCGACGAGCGACCGGATCATCATCAGCTTCCGCCCCACGCGATCGGCGAGGATGCCCCAGACGGGGGCGAGGATGGCGGCCACGCTGGGGGTGACGGCCAGGAGCACACCCGACCAGATGGCCACGCGGGCGGGATCGGTAACGCCCAGCTCTTGCACGTAGAGGGGAAGGAACGGCGAGAAGAACTGAAACCCGACAAAGGCGGTGAAGACGATCAGGGCCAGTGCCCACACATTGCGCTGCCAGCCCTCGGGCTCCGCGTGGGGCATCGACTAAGGAGTCATCGCGGGCAAGCACCACGTGATGGACGAGTCAGAACGACCTCCCGACTGAGGAGCTTAGCGCAAGTCGCGCGCCCGGGTGGGCCGAGTGAGCGGGCGCCGACAGCGTGCCGCGCCATCGCTTGACAATGCCCGATCCGCGTCCTACCGTCCTCGATGGCCTGACGCGTCCCCGTCGCGCCGAGAACCGAATCCCTCTGACCGGAAGGAGAGAGACATAAGTCTACCGACCTGTGAGCGGTGCCATCAGCCCATTCTCCCGGGGAAGGAGATGGCTCGCCTCACGGACAAGGGCGCTGGAGGGTCGGGCCGGGCGGACGCCGCCCTTTCTGGATTCGTTCACCGCGACCCCACGGACTGCAAGCAGGCGCGCATCCTGTGGCTGGTCGTTTTCGGGGCCGTCTTCTTCCTCGTCGCCTGGGGCAGCCGCGCCGGCGCCGCCTTGATGAACCTGCACATGAACGTCCGCGCGACGGTCGACTACATCGTCGTCTACGCCTTCGGGCTTGCCATCTCCGGAGCCCTCGTTCGCTACGTCTGGAACTGGTCTCCCTGGAACGCCGCCGCGTGGTCCACCCTTCGCTGGAAGGGGATCTTCGCCGGATTCGCGGTCACCTTGACGGCGACCTTCCTGGCGGCCGCCGCGGTGGAGAACCTCGTGCTCATCTTCCTCGGCACGCCCCTCTACTCTTCCGCCGTGTACCAAGCCCTGAGCTGGAAGCGCGTCACCATCTCCGATCCGAGCTGGGTAGGGGCCATCCTGGTGGCGGCGGTGGAGGAGCTGATCTTCCGTGGCGTACTCTTCAACTATCTCCTGTACGGCACGAGCCGGTGGCGCGTGGCCAGGGCGACGCTGATGTCCTCCGTGATCTTCGCCCTCGCCCACAACCTCGGTGATCCCCTCGCGTGGTTCACCATGGCCAAGGCCCCGCTCCTCCTCGGGCTGACCCTGCTCGGCGTGCTCCTCGCCATCGCCTATTTCAATACGGGATCCCTGGCGTGCTCGGCGGGAATCCATGCGGGGCTCGCGTGGATCGGCCTTCTCAATGGCCGGACGCACCTCGACGGCCTCTTGCGCGGAAACTGGCTCATGGGCGCTTCCAAGGATCTCCGCACGGCGCCCGTGGTCTGGGCGCTTTTCATCGTCCTCATGGTCGCCTGCCGGCTGGCCGGGCAGAGGCTACGCCGACTCACCGAGTGATCGCGAGAGAAAGACTGACCCGTTCCACCTGATCGCGCTGTGCGGCTGCGCGGCCCTCCCGCGGCCTTCTTGGCACAACGCTTGCCCCCTCCTTGGTTACGGCGGTGATGCGATGACCGCCCGGAAGAGAGGAGGGAACCCTCATGTAGCGTGCCAGTTCGGCGACAATCGTGATCATGGCGATGCTCGCGTTCGGTGTGGCGCCGACGTCGGCCCAATCTCAACAGATCGCGACCGCTCCGGGAGCCTCGTCGAATGCCTCGACCACGGGTCTCCTCGAGGGAACAGTGAAGAGCGTGGATCCGACGACGGGGACGGTTCAGGTCTCCACGGGTCTCTTCGGGCTCTTCGGAAAGACGCTCCAGCTCAGCGGGGACACCAAGGTGCAGATAGAGGGGCGGCTGGGCAGCTTGACCGAGATCCGAGAGGGAGCCAAGGTCAAAGTGGTCTATGCGGTGCGAGATGGGAAAAATGTGGCAACCCATATCGAGCTCACACCGCGCGTGTGATGCGGATGAAGTGCGATAGAACGGCGTGCGCAGAAATTCTGCACGGCATTCGGGGATGTAAGAAATCTCGAACACGCGAAGCGCTTACACGGTAATTGATTCCGACGTCGGACGTGCGTCGCGGAATTTCGAGAGATTGGTGCTGGGCACAAGCTTTGCTCCTTTCTGCGCTCGAGAACGCGCCCCATCAACCCGCTCGATAGCAAGGGAGAGAGAACATGGTTCGAGCCTATGTCGTAACAGGAACCCTCGCCACGCTCATCTTCACCGGCATGACCATGGAGGCGAGCGCGCAGTCACCAGCTCCTCAGGCGCAACCGGGATGGACGGAAAACGGTCGGGATGTCGAAGCACGGATCGTGGACGTGAGAGGAGACCAGGTCCTGCTGGCGGATGGGATGAAGCTGAAGGTGCCGGCGAATGTGGCCAATCCGATGGAGCTGCAGCCCGGGGAGACCATCAAGGCCTCGTACGAGGTCCGGGACGGGCAGGCGGTGGCGAAGTTCATTGAGCGTCGAGATGCGGCAGGCGGGGACGAGTAGGCGGCTGCCCTCGCGTTAGCTGTCGCAGCACACGGGCGTCGAGCGCACCTCGACGCCCGTCGTGTGTCTGCGATTCCTTCTGGCGCCCAGCGCAAGACGATGGTGCTCGGGCTCCCTGTCTTGATGAGGCGTGCTACACTCTCGGCTCTGGATCGGGACGATGGAGGGGCTGGCGGTGCGAGCAGGCCAACCGTCCTCAGGGGAAGGGTGGAGACCATCATGACCAATACCTCGGCGCGTTCGGACGTCTACGTGGGTGCCGCGGGCTCGAATTCGGGAGCGCGCGGAGGAATTTTCCGGCGGACGGTCGGCAATGGCGGCTGGACAGCTCTCACCGAGGGCCTCCCCGAGGCCAGCCACGTCCAGGCCATCACCGTGCATCCGACCAATCCGGACATCATCTATCTCGGGACGCGCAGCGGCCCCTACCGGAGCACCAACCGGGGCGAGCGGTGGGAGCGTCTTCCCTTCCCCGACGACGGCACCGAGGTCTGGTCGATCATGGTGCATCCGAAGAACCCGCGCGTCCTCTATGCCGGCACCTCGCCCGTCGGCGTATACCGCAGCGACGACGGCGGCGACAGCTGGCGGAAGCTCCCCAAGGCGACGCAGCCCGAGCGCGTGAAGATGAAGTCCTTCGTCTGCCGCGTGATGCGCCTGGCCGCCGATCCCGCCCGTCCCGACGAGGTCTACGCGGCCCTGGAGGTCGGGGGCGTCATGCGGAGCCTGGACGCCGGCGAGAGCTGGGAAGACTGCACCTCGGACCTGCTCAAGCTCGCCGAGCGGCCGGAGCTCAAGAGCAAGATCGACAGCGACACGGAGATCGAAGGCATGCTGGACGGCCATGCCCTCTGCGTCAGCGCCGCCCGCCCCGGCACGGTGACCCTGGCCGTGCGCATGGGTCTCTTCCAGAGCAGCGACCGCGGCTCGAGCTGGAAGAGCATGGAGATCGGACGCTTCTCGCCCCTCACCTACGGCCGTGACGTCGTGGTGTCCCCGCACGATCCGAGCGAGCTCTTCGCGTGCCTGAGCCCGGCCGCGCGCAGCAAGGACGGCTCGCTCTATCGCAGCCAGGACCTGGGGCAGAGCTGGACGCGCTTCGACCACGGGATCAAGGCGGGGAGCACCATGATGGCGGTGGCCCTGCACCCGCGCGATCGCGCGCAGGTCTACTGCGTCAGCCGCCAGGGTCAGGTGTTCGGCACCCAGGACGGCGGGCGCACCTGGTCAGAAGACCAGCTGCCCGCGGGCGTCCAGGACGCCTACGCGGTCGCCTGCGCCTGACCGACTTTCCGGGCGGGCCCGATGCTCTCCGCGCGAAGGCCGTAGAGCTTCATCACGTTCTCGGACGTGATCTTCCGCCGCACGCGCTCTGACACCATGCCGAGGTTCGCCTCGATGTGCCGCCGGGACTCCGGCCAGATGCAGTCGGGGTGCGGATAGTCGGCGCCCCAGATGATGTTGTCCTCGCCCACGAGCGGGATGATCGGCTCCATGAACTGATCCTGCTGGTACGT
>DASQAK010000175.1:0-8134 GCA_035635755.1 Candidatus Methylomirabilota bacterium
GTCTCCTCGGTGCCTCGACGTCCCTCGTCGATGCCAACGTCGAGATGTGGCGCTTCTTCCAGCGCTTCACGGTGCCGCTCACGCGATAGCTCCCACAGGAGAGTCCATGACGTATCAGATCTACGCGCTCAAGTACGGCGAGCGGGACACGAAGGAGAGCCAGTTCTTCTTCCGCGAGGCCTCGCAGAAGCCGCTCACCCTCCACTTCTTCATCTGGGTCATCCTGGGCGGACCGCATCCGATCGTGGTCGACACGGGCTGCACGGCCGCCGATGCCCAGGCCAAGGAGCTGCGCGCCTTCGTCAGTCCCGCCGACATGCTGGCCAAGGTCGGCGTCAAGGCGGCCGAGGTGCCCGTGACGCTCGTCTCGCATCTGCACTGGGATCACTGGGGCGGCTATAGCCTCTTCCCCGGCAGCACCTTCTGGATGCAGCGCGAGGAGCTGGAGTTCTGGACGGGGATCGCGGGGCAGCACGAGAACTACCGGTCCTTCGCCATCCCCGAGTCGCTCGCCCAGCTCGTGCGGCTCAACTACAGCGGGCGCGTGAAGCTCGTCACCGGCGAGACCGAGGTGATGCCGGGCATTCGCGTGCACTGGGTGGGCGGGCACACGGCCGGTCTCCAGGTCGTCTCGGTGCCCACCGCCAAGGGCACGGTTGTGCTAACCTCCGACGCCTCGCACTTCTATCGCAACATCGAGCGGCGCGATCCCGTGCAGATCATCACCAACCTGCCTCAGATGCTCGCGGGGTTCGAGAAGATCGACGCGCTGGCGGGAGCGAAGGAGCGCGTGGTGGTGGGCCACGATCCCGAAGTGGCCACCAGGTTCGATCAGGTCGAGCCGGGAATCGTCAAGATCGCCTAGTCCCGTGAGTCTGAGATACGCCGACAAAAACCGTTGACGCTGGCAAGGATTTCGTCCGCCATCTTCGTCCTGGTGATAGCCAGGTACTCTATGATGGCGCCTTCGAGCTGCAGCCTGTTGGAGTGGCCACCCCGGCGGAACTTTGGGTTAGCGTCTCGGCCAGACAAGGTCTCGCGCTCACCGCCAGGGGATGCAACACGTCGATCGCCCAGGTCACATTCAGGCGCTCCCCGAGCCAGCCAGCGCACGCTGTCCGCGCGGTGACACGCAGGCCCTGGGCGTCGTGACACGCTCGGAGCGCCGTGATTGGATCCCCGGGCACCGCGGCAGGCGGCGGCACCTCGGGCAGCGGGTGGCCGTTCGGTCGCCGGAACTGCAGGGTGCCGTCGGGTAAGCGCGCGACCTGGTAGCCCTCCTCGTGCACGGCCCGATGATGCCGGCGGCAGAGCAGCGCGAGGTTCGACAGCGCGGTCGGGCCCCCGTGGGCCCAGTGACGGAGATGATGCCCCTGGGTGAAGCGCCCATGGCACCCTGGGAAGCGGCAGCCTTGATCCCGATGCTCGAGGGCGCGCCGTAACGCGGGGGGAATCGTCCGGGTCCGGGCCCCGGTCTCCAATACGCGTCCCTCGCCGTCGTGGCGCATCACCACCCGCCTGGCGTCGCAGGCCAAGCGCTGAGACGTTTCCGCGGAAACGCGCGTGCCCCCCTCGAGGACCGACTGCCCCGGCTGCTCCGGGTCGGCCAGCACCTCGGCATCGACGTGGACCACCACCTGGTAGCGCTCCCCCGGGGCGCCGGGATCGAGCCCGTGATGCAGGGCCGTCTCCGCGAGCAGGGCCAGGGCATCGGCCTGCTGCTGGGAGAGCGAGGGCGTTTCCTCGGAAACGCCCCCGGCGCCGGCATTGAAGGTTGCCCGCTGCCGGGCCCGCTGATACAGGCTCTCTCGGGCCGCGGCCAGGGCTTGCATGACCAGCGCCCCCACCTCCGGCTCGAGCATTCCTTTGACGACCACCATGCCGTCCTCCGCCTGATACACGTGCAGGGCGCGGCTCGTGTGCCGGCGCTTCGTCTCCCGCATCTCGGCGCGCCGATCCACGCACCGCCAGCCGCGCACGATCCGCTCGACGTGGGCGGCCGTCCCGGCGCGTCCCACCGCCAGCAGTCGCACTTCGGTCTCCGGCGTGGCCACGCGGGTCAGGGCGCGGACCTTCGCGTAGGACAGCTCCCCGCGGGCCAGGGCCTCGGCCAAGAGGGGCAGGGTCCCGAGGGCACGCGCGACGCGCACCCGTTCTCGGGCTGCGCCCAGATCCAGTCCCACCCGCCAAGAGAGCCAGGCGGCGCACGAGCGGAAGCCCGTGTTCCATCCGCCACGGGCGTCGAACGCTCGGATCAGCTCGAGCAGGCGCGCGGTGACGGCGTCGAGATGCGCGGACAGCTCGGCGATCTCGTTGCCGAGACGGTCCAGCTCCGAAACAGGTTGCTGAGTAGACGGCGAATGGATCTGCATGGCGAGCCCTCCTTCTGCTGAGGCGACTTTACACCCTGGTTTTCGAGCTCCCGGGGAGGGTCTGGGAGGAGCGATTTTCGGAGGCGGAATGGTTTTTGATCTCGCCTTGCCCGGTTGCGCTACGGCGGCCGCGGGCGGGCCGCTGGACCGGCTCTTGCCGAGGCCTGCCGCCGCATGACCAAGTCACCTGGCCGAGGCTGTCAAGCGGAAAAGCGTACGATCCCGCCACTCCGGACGATCGCGTGCGAAGGCCAGCGGCGAGAGAAATCAGGGTGAAAGGCGCCTGCGGAGCTCTTCGCGGATTAGGTTCGCTGTTTGGAAGCCTTGCGGCGCTCGCGGTAGAGCTCGATGGCGATGGGCACGCAGGACAGCACGATGACCACGATGACCAGGATGTGGATGTGCCGCGAGATGTTGGGCACCGTCCGGCCGAGGAGATAGCCGGCCCAGCTCATGGAGACGACCCAGCCGACGCCGCCCGCGACGTTGTAGAAGAGGAAGCGCCGGTACTTCATGGTGCCCACGCCGGCCAGCACGGGCGCGAAGGTGCGGACGATGGGCACGAAGCGCGCGATGACGATGGTCTTTGGTCCGTACTTCTCGTAGAAGCGGCGGGTGCGCTCCACGTGCTTGGGATTGAAGAGGAGCGACTTCTGGCGCGTGAAGATGCGCGGCCCCAGGCGCACACCGATGGCGTAGCCCACGCTGTCCCCGATGATGGCCGCGGCGATGAGCAGCCCGTTCAGCCACCAGATATTCAGATGGCCCGCCGACGCGAGCAGGCCCGCGGTGATCAGGAGCGAATCGCCCGGGAGAAAGCAGCCGATGAGCAGGCCCGTCTCGGAAAAGACGATGGCCACGAGGAGGATGTAACCGCCCCACTGGATGAGCGCGTCGAGCGAGTAGCGGCCCGTGAGAACGTCGACGAGGAAGTCCACGCGGGGCGCACCTTAGCGGATCGAGACGCGACTGTCAACGAGACGCGCGGCACTGGGTCAATTCGCTTCGCCAGATCTACTCAGCCCTCGCCTCGCGGCCGAGGCGCTCAGCTCGAACGGTCACGTTGCGAGCGGGCCGGCAAGCCGATCAACTCAGCCCTCGTCTCGTGGCTGGGCCTCTCGGCTCGAACGGCCACGTACACCCACGTACGCCTCGGGCTGCCGACCCGCTCGCGCCTCGTCTGGCTCGCAACTTGCCCCAGTGCCAGTGACCGAACTGACCCGTTACGTGGAGAGCTCCTGGCGCGCGAGGGCGGCGCCCGCCCCGAGGGCGTGCAGCTTGGCCCGGGCCAGCTCGCGGTCGAGGGGCACCATGCCGCAATTGGTGCACGGGAAGAGTCGAGACGGCGCCACGTGACGGAGGGCCTCGCGGATGACCGCGGCGACCTGCGCGGGCGTCTCCACCTCCTCATTGGCCACATCGACGGCGCCCACGAGCACGTCCTTGCCGCCGAGCAGGCCGAGCAGGGAGATGGGCACGCGCGAGTTGGCGCACTCGAGAGAGACGCCGCCGATCCGGCTCGCCGCGAGCAGGGGAAAGGTCTGCTCGTACTGCCGCCACTCCCCGCCCAGGGTCTTCTTCCAGTCCGTGTTGGCCTTGATCCCGTAGCCGTAGCAGATGTGGACGACCGTCCGGCAGGGGAGTCCTTCCACCGCCCGGTTCAGCGCCTCGATGCCCCAGTCGCGCACCTCGTCCATGTAGACGTTGAAGGCCGGCTCGTCGAGCTGGATCACGTCCACTCCGACGGCGGCGAGCTCGCGCGCTTCCTCGTTGATGAGTGAGGCGATGGCGAGGCCGAGCTTGGCCCGGCTGCCGTAGTAGGCGTCGTGGATGGTGTCCACCACCGTCATGGGACCTGGCATGGTGAACTTGATCCGGCTCCCCGTCGCGGCGCGGAGAAACTGCGCCTCGCCACGGTGGATGGGGCCACGGCGCCGGAGCGGCCCCGCCACCGTGGGCACCTCCGCCTTGTAGCGGTCGGCGCGGATCCCGATGGTGACCATCTTCGAGAAGTCCACGCCCTCGAGCTGCTCGACGAACCCCCACACGAAGTGCCGGCGCGTCTGCTCGCCGTCGGTCACGATATCGATCCCCGCCGCCTCCTGGTCGCGAAGGGCCAGGCGCACCGCGTCGCGCTTGCCTTCCTCGAGCGCGGCGCCTTCGAGCCGCCACGGCGCCCACAGCGCGCGGGGCGCGGCGAGCCAGGCGGGCTTGGGCAGGCTGCCGGCGATGGTCGTCAGGAGCATTCCGGCGGCATGGTATCATCTGCCGCATGAAATATTTGCCCCTACTCGTACCGGTGATCATCCTCATCGCCTCGGCCTGCGGGACGGCCACGGACAAGCAGTGGTATAAACCGAACGCCGACTACACGACGGCCGACTTCGAACGCGACCGTGTCGACTGCACGCCCAAGAAGACGACGGTCCTCGACGAAACCTGCATGAAGGAGCGGGGCTGGATGCCGCTCTCGGGCGACGCCGGTCCGGCCGTCAAAGCACCGGCCATCCCCCCTCGCCAGAAGGGCGGCAAGTACTAATCTGCGCGGCATCATCTTCGACTTCGGTGGTGTTCTCTGGGACATGCGCTGGGACGTCGCGCGCGGCCTCGACCAGGCGCACGGGCTGCCGCGCTCGTCCGTGTTCGACACGCTCTACCGCAGCGACACCTGGCGAGACATCGAGCGGGGCCGGGGCGACCGTCAGGCCTGGCTCGAGGAAGCGCACCGGACGCTCGAGGAGCGCGCCGGTCGCCCGCTCCCACGTCTGCACGATGAGTGGCGCCGGGCGCAGGGGCCCATCGAAGCCAACCTGGCTCTCGTCCGTGACCTGCGCGCCTCGCACAGGCTGGGGGTGCTGAGCAATGCCGACAGCTCGCTGCGCGACCGCCTCGAGCGCGAGATAGCCATCCACCATCTCTTCCACGACATCGTCTGCTCGGCGGAGGTGGGCCTGGCCAAGCCCGAGCCGGCCGTCTACATGATGGCCGCCGAGCGGCTCGGGATCCCGCCCAGCGACTGCATCTTCGTGGACGACCTCGACACCAATGTCGAGGCGGCCCGGCAGGTCGGCATGGCGGGCATTCTCTTCCGGCTGGACAAGGGCGACGACCTTCGGGCCCAGCTCGCCGCTCTCGGCGTCCGGCCGCGAGACTGACCAATGGCCCGCACCGCGGTCTTTCTCTCTCCGGGCACGGATCTGGCGGCCGCCGTCGATTGCGCGCGGCGCGCGGACGCCCTCGGCTACGACAGCGTGTGGGTGACGCATGGCCTCGGCCGCGACGCCCTTCTCGTCCTCTCGGCGTATGCGCGCGTGGCGCCGCGGGTGGGGCTGGGCACGGGCGTGATTCCCATCTATCCGCGGCACCCCGTGCTCATGGCGCAAGAGGCGCTGACGCTTCAGGAGATGACGGGGAATCGGCTGCGCCTCGGCATCGGCGTGAGCCATCGCCCGATGATGGAGGGCGCGCTCGGTCTGGACATGGGCCGCCCGTTGGAGGTGATGCGCGAGTACGTCGCCGTGCTTCGCCAGGCTCTCGGGGGCCGCGTCCAGCATACGGGCGCGAGCTATCGCGTCGCGTGGCAGAGCGGGGTCCCGCGCCTGCCCTCGCCGCCGCCGATCTATCTCGCCGGGCTCGGGCCCGCCATGCTCGAGCTCGCGGGCGAGGTCGCCGATGGCGCCGTGCTCTGGCTCTGCGCGCCCGCCTACGTACGCGACCACGCGGTACCTGCCATCCGACGCGGACGCGAGCGCGCCGGCAAGACGATGGCCGGGTTCGAAATCATCGCCTCGGTGCCGGCCGCGCTCACCGCGGACAGGGCGGCGGGGATGGCGGCCTTCAAGACGGAGCTGGCCCGCTATCTGGCCCTGCCCTTCTACCGCGCCATGCTCGAGAAGAGCGACTTCGGCGCCGAGATCGCGGCATGGGACCGCGCCCCGCGCCCTGAGGCCATGGCCGATCGCCTCGCCCAGGGGCTGGGCGCCGTCGGGGACGTCGCGACCATCGCGGCGCTCGTGGCCGAATACCGGGCGGCGGGCCTCACGTTGCCGGCTATTCGCCCCATCGGCTTCGCCGACGCCCCGCACTACCTGCCCACGCTGGAGGCGTGCTCGGCTCTCTGAAGTGCTGTGCTAGGGTGGAATCATGGAAGGCGTCGCCGCCCCCACTGTCCTCTCCAGCCCGTTCCGGCCCGGCAAGATGTTCGTCAATCCGCTCTTCGACTATCTGCTCATAGGCGGCATCGTGAGCTGGATCGCCGGCAGCGTCATCTACGGCGCGGGTGTCCGCTACAACGAAGCCGATCTCTTCTGGGTCCTGCTCGTGTCCAACTGGGCGCACTTCGCCGCCTCTACGGTGCGCCTGTACACCAAGCCCGATGCCGTCCGGACCTGGCCCTTCCTCACCCTCGCGTTTCCCGTCGTCACCATCGCCGTGGTCAGCGCCGTGGTCGCCCTCGGCGAGCCCGCGGGGCGCTACTTCTTCGCCCTCTACTTTCTCTGGTCGCCTTTCCACTACTCGGCCCAGGCCTATGGCTTGAGCGTGATGTACGCCTATCGCTCCGGGACCACGCTCGAGCCCATGGACCGCACGCTGATTCGCTGGACGTGCCTGCTGCCGTTCTTCTGGACGCTGCTCCAGCCCCAGGGCGGGCTCGGCCTCGTCCTGCCCGCGGGGTTCTTCGCGGGCTTCCCGCTCCGCACGGCGCTGAGCCAGACCCTGACCGTGCTCTCGCTGGCCGTGCCCGTCGTCGCCTTCCTCTGGCTCCGGAGGCAGCGCGGCGTCACGCTGCCCGCCATCAGCCTCGTGGTGATCTTCTCCAATGCCATCTGGTGGACGGCCTTCAACTGGTTCGACGCCTTCATCTGGGCCACCGTCTTCCACGGCCTCCAGTACCTCGCCATCGTGCTCGTCTTCCACATCAAGGATCAGGAGCGGCTCGGCGTCAGCACGCACGGCTGGCTCTACCACGCGGCGTGCTTCTACGGCACCTGCCTGGTCCTGGGCTTCGTGCTCTTCCAGAACTGGCCGCAGCTCTACTGGCTGGCGGGCTACGACATCGGGCGGGCGACGTTGCTGGTGGTGGCGGTCATCAACATCCACCACTTCATCGTGGATGCCTTCATCTGGAAGCTGCGCCGCGATCCCAACTACAAGAACGTGGTCGACGTCCCGGCTTCCGTGGCCGCGGTCTGAACCGCCTAGAACGACACCGGGAGCGCGCTCAATCCCCGCAGGGTCAGGCTCTGGCGGTACTGCGGCGTGTCCGTGGCCAGGGCTAGCTTCGGCAGCCGCTGCAGCAGCGTATTGAAGGCGATCTGGCCCTCGATGCGCGCGAGGGGGGCGCCGAGGCAGAAGTGAATTCCCCAGCCGAAGGCGATGTGGCGGTTGTCCGCGCGCGTGATGTCGAGACGGTCGGGGTCGCGAAACTGGGCCGGGTCACGGTCGGCGGCCCCGATGAACGGCAGGACCATCTCGCCCTTGCCGATCGTGCGGCCCCCGATGGTGACGTCTTCGCTCGGGATGCGCGCGGTACGCTGGACGGGGCCGTCGTACCGAAGCAGCTCCTCGACGGCGCTCGCGATCAGCCCGGGGCTCTCGTGCAGCCGCCGAAGCTCGTGGGGATGGCGGAGCAGCGCGAGAGTGCCGTTGCCGATCAGGTTCACGGTGGTCTCGTGTCCGGCCACGAGCAACAGGATGCAGGTGGCGAGCAGCTCATCCTCGCTGAGCGTGTCGCCGGCCTCCTCGGCGGCGATGAGAGCCGA
>DASQAK010000176.1:0-34990 GCA_035635755.1 Candidatus Methylomirabilota bacterium
TCGGCGTCTCCGCCCAGGAATCGCGCCAGCGCCGCCAGCACCAGCTCGGGCACGAACTCGCCGTGGGCCGCCACCGTGTCCTTTCCCTCGATGCGCACGGAGAGCGAGCGGTCATAGGCGAGCGCCTTGAGCTCCTGCTCGATGAAGTTCGGCATGCCCTCCTCGAGGACGAGCACGCGCCGCTTGCCCTCGAGAAAGTCGAGGAGCTGCTCCGGCACCAGCGGGTGGATGACGTTGAGGACGAGGAGCGGCACGCGCGAGCCGCCGAAGACATCGGCCTGGCCCAGCAGCTCGAGGCCCCGGAGCACGGTCGGCGTCAGCCCCCCCTGGAGGATGATGCCCAGCTCCTTGTCCTCCCCGGGGATGACCTCGTTGAGCGCATGCGCCGCGATGTATCGACGGGCGGCGGGGAGACGCGTCTCGAACTTCTGGACCTCCTGCGCGTACGTGGAGGGCGGATGCGAGATGCGGGCGTAGTCGAAGGAGTGGCGCGTCAGCCGATCATGCATGCTGATGGCGGGCCGCACGTTGTCCTTGCAGATGAGCGCCCCGCGCATGTGCGCCGCCCGGATCCTCAGGCTGATGACGGCGGGCAGGTTCGAGGCCTCGGAGAGGCCGAACCCTTCCTCGACGACGCGCGCGAAGTTCTGGAGGCTCGGGCGAGGATCGAAGAGACAGAGGGAGGACTTGAGCGCGAAGGCGTGGGTGCGCTCCTGGATCACGGAGGCGCCCGCGCCATAGTCCTCGCCCACCACGATGAGGGCGCCGCCGATCACCCCGGCCGAGGACAGGTTCGAGAGGGCATCGGCGGCGACGTTGGTGCCGACGATGGACTTCCAGGTGACGGCCCCCCGCATCGGGTAGTTAATGGATGCGCCCAGGAGGGCCGCCGCGGCCGCCTCGCTGGCGGAGGCGTCCAGGTAGACGCCCATGGGCTTGAGGAGCGGCTCGTTGGCGTCGGCCATGACGTCGAGGAGATGGGAGACGGGGGCACCGGGATAGCCGCCGACATAGGAGACGCCCGACTGCAGGAGCGCCTTCGTGATGGCGAGGATACCCTCGCCGCGGAGCACCTGTCCCTGTCCGAAGCCAAGCTGCTTGACTTCCTCCGCGAAGGACCGTTCCATAGAGCCCTCTTTTACCACACTCCGAGGCGGAGGACGGCCATGCCCCACTCGACCACCCGCGACGGCGTCCGCGTCTACTTCGAGGAGCACGGCCGAGGCGACGCAGTCCTTCTGGCCTACGGCATCGGCGGCAACGCGGGCATGTGGGAGCCGAACATCCGGGCTCTCTCGGCGGGGCACCGGCTGGTTCTCTGGGAGCCGCGCGGCCATGCCCGGTCGGACAGCCCCGAGGATCCCCGCAAGGTAACCTTCGGCCACTGGGTCCAGGATCTCCACGATCTCATGGACCATCTCCACCTCGAGCGGGCCATCGTCGGCGGCTTGAGCCTCGGCGGCGGTATCGCGACGCGCTTCACCCTGGCCTACCCAGACCGCGTCCGCGCGCTCGTGATCGTCTCCTCATCCTCGGCCTGCGGCCTGCCGCTGGGGGTGGAGAATATCGTGATGCGCGCGAAGAGCATCGAGGTGACCCTCAAGGGGGGCATGGACGCCATGGCCGAGTTCGCCATCGCGTCCAATCCGAACGTGGCCGGACGGCTCAAGCTCGATCCGTCGGCGCGGAAGGAGATCTTCGAGTACTACCGGATGCTGACGCCCATCGGCTACGCCAATGCGCTCCGGGCGCTCCTTCAGATGGACTACATTACCGACCGGTTGGGGGAGATCGAGGTGCCCACGCTCCTCGTGTGCGGTGACCACGATCTTTCGCTCGGGCCCATGCGGGAGATACAGAAGCGGATCCCTCAGGCCAAGTTCGCCCTCCTCGCGCCGGCCAGCCACTTCGCCAACCGGGATCAGCCCGAGGCCTTCAACCTCGCCGTCGTCGAGTTCCTGATGAGCCTCGGCTGAGCCGGATGCTGCTCCCCGGCACCCGCTCGCCCGTGTCGGCGCGGAAGTAGCCCAGCCGAACCTCGCGCCCGGAGTCGGCGTGGACGAGCCGCGCCCGCTTGTAGACGTGGCGGGCGCCCCACGCGGCCAGCGCCCCCACCACCACCCCCAGCTCCTTCCCCTTGTCCGTCAGCTCGTACTCCGCCCGCGGGGGATGGTCTGAGTAGAAGCGGCGCGTCACCAGGTGGTGCTCCTCCATCAGCTTGAGGCGGTCCGACAGGATGTTGGGCGCGATGCCGGGGAGGGAGACCTGGAGATCCTGGAAGCGACGCGTGCGACCGAGGAGGTCTCGGACCACGAGGAGCGTCCAGCGGTCGCCCACGACCTCCAGCGTCTTGGCGACGGGGCAGCGCTGGCCGTAGACCTTGGGCATGCCCGCATTCTAGGCGGGACTTGACAGAAAAGCAAGTAACTATTATTCTGCAAGTCATGAGCTCGACAGCCGCGGCCGCCCCCGTCTCGCCTCTCGCCTCACCTTCAGTGTCGGCCCGCACCAAGCGGCTCCTCGAGGCCCCCGTCGCCCCCACCCTGCTCCGCCTTGCCGCGCCCAACGTGCTCGTGATGGTGCTCCAGGCCGTCCTGACCACGCTGGACGCCGTCTTCGTCGGATGGCTCGGGTCCGCCGCCCTCGCCGGAGTCTCCCTCGTCTACCCGCTCGTCATGCTCATGCAGACCATGTCGGCCGGCGGCATGGGAGGCGGCGTGTCCTCCGCGGTGGCGCGGGCCCTCGGCGCGGGACGCCGGGCGGAGGCCCAGGCCCTCGCCGCTCACGCCGTCCTGATCGCCCTCGTCATGTCCGCCGTGTTCACCGCGGGCCTCCTGCTGGGCGGACCCGCCGTCTATCGCGCCATGGGTGGGACCTCGGAGGCGCTCGAGGCGGCCGTGACGTACTCGCACGTGGTCTTCGGCGGGGCCGTCGTCTACTGGCTCCTCAACACGCTGTCAAGCATCGTCCGCGGCACCGGAACCATGGCCCTTCCCGCGGCGGTCACCGCCGGCTCCGCCGTCATCTACCTCGCGCTGGCTCCCGCCCTCGTGCTGGGCTGGGGGCCCTTCCCGAGGCTGGGGGTGGCCGGCACGGCCACGGCGAACGTGACCGCGTTCGGCGCGGCCGCCCTCGTCCTCGCCATCTATCTCTGCTCGTCCCGGAGCACGGTGCGACTGTCCCTCCGGGGCTTGCGTCTCCGCCGCGAGCTCTTCTGGGAGATCCTGCGCGTGGGCGCGCCCGGCTCCTTGAACACCATCCTCACCAACCTGACCGTGGTATTGATGACGGGGCTCGTCGGCCCCTTCGGCACCGCCGCCCTCGCGGGCTACGGCATGGGCGCGCGACTCGAGTACCTCCAGATCCCTCTCGTGTTCGGGATGGGCTCGGCGCTGGTGGCCATGGTCGGCACCAACGTGGGCGCGGGGCAGCACGCGCGCGCGGAGCGCATCGCCTGGACGGGCGCGGGACTCGCCGCGGCCCTTACGGCATCCATCGGCCTCCTCGCAGCGACCGTGCCCCAGGCCTGGCTCGGGCTCTTCACGGGAGATTCCCACGTGCAGGCGGTGGGGGCGACGTATCTCCTGATCGTGGGTCCGACCTACGGCTTCTTCGGACTCGGCCTCGCCCTTTACTTCGCTTCGCAGGGGGCCGGCCGTCTTGCCTGGCCCCTCACGGCGGGGTTTCTTCGCCTGGGCGTGGCCGTGGCGGGCGGATGGCTGGCGGGCTACTGGCTCGGCTGGGGTCTGCCGGGGATCTTCGCCGCCATGGCCCTCGCCCTCGTCGTCTTCGGAGCAACACTCGCCGCCGCCATCAAGCTCGGGGCCTGGCGCTAGGAGAATTACCGATGCCAAAGATGCTCGATCTCATCAGGATGGTCCAGAACGAAGAGCTACCGCCCCCGCCCGTCGCCACCCTCATCGGCTTCACCATCAGGTCGATCGAGCCCGGCCACGCTGTCATGGAGATGGAGGCGGGGCCGCAGCACGCCAATCCCATGGGCACCCTCCACGGCGGAGTCCTCTGCGATCTGGCCGATGCCGCCATGGGCATGGCCTACGCGTCCTCTCTCGACGAGGGCGAGACCTTCACCACCCTCGAGCTCAAGATCAATTTTCTCAAGCCTGTGTGGACGGGACGCCTGGTGGCCACGGGACGGGTCGTGAAGGGCGGCCATACCGTGGGGCTCGTCGAGTGCGACGTTCACGACGACAAGGACCGGCTGGTGGCGCGCGCCTCGAGCACCTGCATGACCCTGCGAGGCGAGCAGGCCGAGGGACGCTGAGCATGAGCATACGCGCCATCTTCGGGTTGCAGGTCTTGATGAGCTTCGTCGGCTATATCCTCATCGCGCGCTTCTACGTGGCGCCGCGGCTATCGGCGCTGCCCCTTCGGGTCGCCCTCATCCCGCTCTTGCTCCTGCATGCCTTCCGCCATATCGGCATGGTGTTCTTGGTCCCGACCGTGGTGGGGCCCCCCTTGCCGGCGGCCTTCGCGGTGCCCGCCGCCTACGGCGATCTCCTCGCGGCGCTGCTCGCGCTGCTCGCCATCGCGGCCCTGCGCACGGAATGGTCTTCCGCCATCGCCCTCGTCTGGATCTTCAATGTGGTGGGAACACTCGACCTGATCAATGCCTTCTATCAAGGGCTACGGAACAATGTGCTGCTGGGCGCCGCGTACTACATCCCGACCTTCGTGGTGCCCGCCCTCTTCGTGACCCACGCCATGATCTTCGCCATGCTCACCCGTCGCGCGCGCTGAGGGGCCGCCCGCTCGAATTGCCTCCGCGGCCGCGCCTGTGAAATACTCGGGCGCATGAGCCGCGCCCGCGCCGTCCTCGGCACCGCCTGCGGCACCCACTTCATCCACGACGGCTTCTCCGACATCCTCTACGTCCTCCTTCCCGTGTGGGCGCGCGAGCTCGGGCTCAACTTCGCCCAGGTCGGGCTCCTCCGCACGCTCTACAGCGGGGGCATGGCCGCCTTCCAGATCCCCGCGGGTCTCCTCGCCGAGCGTTGGGGCGAGGCGCGACTCCTCGCCGCGGGCACGGCGTTGACCGCGCTGGGCTTCGTGGCCGCGGGCTTCGCGGGAAGCTTTCTCGCGCTCCTCTGCTGCCTGATCGCGGGAGGCATGGGCTCGAGCGTGCAGCACCCGCTCTCCTCCTCGCTGGTCTCCGAGGCCTACGAGTCGGGACGCCGGCGCATCGCCCTCGGCACCTACAACTTCTCCGGCGATCTGGGCAAGGTCGTGGTTCCCGCTTCGGTCGCCGTGGCCGTGCCCTGGATAGGCTGGCGGGGCGCCGTGGAAGCGTACGCCGCCGTCGGGCTCGTGGCCGCCGCCGTCATCCTGGTGCTTTTCTACCGTCTCGGCGCGGGCTGGGCGCCCGTCGCGAGCGAGGAGGCGCCACGCGCGGGATCGGACTGGGGCATCCGAGACGTGCGGGGCTTTCAGGCCCTCTCCGCCATCCAGATCATCGACAATTCGACCCGGAGCGGCTTCCTGACCTTCCTTCCCTTCTTGCTGATCGCCAAGGGCTCGACGGTGCAGGCGGTCGGGCTCGCCCTCATGCTCGTGTTCGCGGGGGGCGCGGTGGGCAAGTTCGCCTGCGGCGCGCTCGCCGAGCGGCTGGGCGTGATCCGCACCGTCATCATCACCGAGGTGGCCACGGGCGCGGCCATCCTGCTCCTGCTCACGCTGCCCCTCGGCGCATCGCTTCTCCTGCTGCCCCCGCTGGGGGTGGCGCTGAACGGCACCTCGTCGGTGCTGTACGGCACGGTGGCCGACCTCGTGACGAGCGACCGGCGGGCCCGGAGCTACGGCATCTTCTACACCCTGGGCGTGGGCGCCTCCGCGCTGGCGCCCTTCGCCTACGGGCTCGTGAGTGACTGGGGCGGCGTGCCGCTGGCCCTCGGCTTCGTCGGCTCCATGGTCTTCCTCACCCTGCCTCTCACCCTCGCCCTCCGCCGCCCCCTCGCCGCCGTCACCGCCTGAGGAGGCTTGCCGATGGAATATCTGCTCGTGAACTTCCCGCGGATACGCCGGGTCAAGGTCGACGACGAGTTCAATGGCCGCACGGGCGAGGTCATCGAGCTCGAGGCGGGCAGCCACGTGGTGTCGCTCGGGCCACCGGCCAACTTCACGCCCGATGAGCAGCGCATCATCCTCAAGGGCACATCCGAGCTGGCGCCACGTGAGATCAGCTTTGACCTCCACGAGTAACGTCGTGGCCCCTTCGAGGCTTCGCCCGGCTCGTCCGGCGCGGCGGCTCGCCCTGGGGGTCTTCCTCGCCGGGTGCCTCCTCCTCGCGGGGTGCGCCCACTACGTCGTCAACGACCCCCTGCCCGCCGTGCGCAGCGGGCCCGTCTACCGGTTCGACGAGAAAGAGACCGCCCGCAACACGAACTCCCTCTTCATCTGCCTCGTCTTCAGCGGGGGTGGCACCCGGGCGGCCGCCCTCTCCTACGGTGTGCTGGAGATGCTGCGCGAGACGCGCATCGTGTGGAAGGGTGTGGAGAAGAGCCTCCTGGAGGAGGTGGACTGCATCTCGTCCATCTCCGGGGGCTCCTTCACGGCGGCCTACTACGGTCTCTTCGGCGAGCGGATCTTCACGGACTTTCGCCCGCGCTTCCTCGAGGTCGACGTCCAGGACGCCCTCATCCGCCGCGCCGTCAATCCCCTCAACTGGTTCCGCCTCGCCTCGCCCTATTTCAGCCGCATCGATCTGGCCGCCGAGTACTACCACGAGAAGGTTTTCGAGAAGCGGACGTTCACCGACCTCGCCAGGCGAGGGACGCGGCCCTTCGTCATCCTCAACGCCACCAACCTCGCCAACGGGGAGCGCTTCGAGTTCACCCAGGAGCAGTTCGACTTCCTGGTCTCCGATCTCTCCACGTACCCCGTGGCGCGGGCCGTGGCCGCTTCCTCCGCCTTTCCCTTCCTCCTGAGCCCGCTCTCCCTCAAGAACTACCCACACCCCGCGGACTTCAAGCTGCCCACCGACTACGAGCAAGGCCTCCTGGACTACGACACGAACCGACGGCGCTACTACTGGGCGCGTAACCGCGCCATGTACCGAGACGACCAGGACCTGCCCTACCTGCACCTGATGGACGGGGGGCTCTCCGACAACATCGGGTTGCGGCCCCTCGAGGCGGCCTGGCGCCGGACGAGCGGGTTCATCCGCAAGCTCATCAGCGACGGCGCCATCGAGAAATTCGTCATCATCGTCGTCAATGCCCGGCCGGACAGCGGAGAGACGATCAGCAAGAAGGAGAGCCCGCCCGGCCTCGGGGTGGTGGCCGTGAAGACGGCGACCATCGCCATGGACAACTACAGCTTCGAGACCATCGAGGTGATGAAGGAGCTGCGGGATATGCGCGAGCGAGCCCAGCGCAACATCGCGGCCTGCCGGCAGCGGCTGGCCGCGTGCCCGTCCGCGCCCCCGCTCCCGGGCTTTGCCGCCGACCTCGACCCCTACGTGATCGAGGTCAACTTCGAGGCCATCCCCGATCCGAAGCGGCGAAAGGAATTCCTGGAGATCCCCACGAGCTTCACCCTGACTCCGGAGCAGGTGGATCGGCTGATCCGGATCGGGCCCGAGCTCCTCCGCGCGGAGCCGAACTTCAAAGAGTTCATGGAGAGCCTGAAGACCCCGTAGGCGCCGGCGGCGTCGCGGCCGCTCAGCGCACCCAGGTGATCCAGCCGTCGAGCGCCTTCTTGACCTCGGGCAGCCCGCTGCCCATGATCCCGACGGTGGCGCGCATCCGTTGCGCTAGCTGCATCGTCGTCTTCTCCTCCCAGAAGCGCTCCTGCGCCGCCTGATTGAGAAACTCTCTTACCCACGACGCGGCGAGGT
The DNA here is from genome assembly GCA_035635755.1 of Candidatus Methylomirabilota bacterium. GTDB lineage: Bacteria > Methylomirabilota > Methylomirabilia > Rokubacteriales > CSP1-6 > AR37. The sequence goes on from DASQAK010000176.1 coordinate 7,856, forward strand.
GCGGAGGCACGCTCGAGAGATTCTGAAAGAGATACGGCGGGGCCGCCCCCGCGCCCCCCACCGGCTTGAAGGCGGCCAGGATGTACGGGCCGTCGCGATTGGGCTCGGGGAGGCCCCGCAGCAGGCTCCGCGCGCGCGCGTAGTCATAGTTATCGAGGGCCCACTGCGCCGTGAGGGCGGACGGCGGAGTGCCCCGCACCGGGAGATAGAAGACGTTGAGCTCGCCCCGCGGCACGTACTCCTCGAGGCTCGCCACATCCGGGATGAGTGCGAGATAGGCCTCGATCGCTTTGAGATAGCGCTCGCGGCTCGCCTCGCTCGGCGGGGCGCCCAGGAGGAGATAGCTGTAGAGGCCATAGCCCGCCATCTCTGACTGACCGGCGGAGAGCAGAGACCTTGCCGTCTCCCTCGAGAAGCCTCGAGGCTCGGCATCCCGCCTGACCGTGACGCGGACCAGGCACTCGGATGATGTGCTCTCGCCGTCGGTCGCCGTCACGCTCGCTGCGAAGGTGCCGGGGCGCAGATCGGCGAGGCTCCACCGCGCCTCCGCACCCCGCCCCTCGATCTTCCCGACCGTGGCGTCCCAGGTAAAGCGAAGCGCGCGCCCTCCAGGTGACCGCGCCCAGGCCTTCAGGACCACCTTGCCCCCCAGAGGCACGGTGGGCGTGTCGGTGCTGCAGGCGAGAGGGAGTGGCTCGGCGGCAGCCCCGGCGCCGACTCCGGAGGAGATGGACGAGAGTAGCCCGACGAGAAGCGCGAGCGCGACGGAAACCGCTCTAGGAGTGCGGCTCATTGCCTCCCCGCATCTTGGTGATACTGGACACGACCCATTTGAAACCGAAGACGAGCACGGCACAGACGCCCACCACGATCACCGTCTCGGCTTGCGTCAACGGGGTCGAGGGGTTGAAGACGTAGACGGCGGTCCACACAGCGAGCGACAGCGCGCCGATGACGGCGACGGTGCCTACCGAGGCCTTCATCGGGGGCCGACCTTGACGAGAGGCAACATCCCTTCCATCTCGCCCTTCATCACCGGGTGCTGGTTGCCGCCCATGGCGCGCGACTTCTGGGAGACCTGCTGCTCGAGGTACTGATAGATCTCCTGCAGCGACACGATCCCGTCGCGGTCGAGGTCGGCGGCGCCGCGGAGACCCTGGACGAGGAAATGGGTGAAGAGGCCGTGGCCCAGCTCCGGCACCTCCAGCGACACCTCCGAGGCCTGGGAGGCCGTGATGATGGCACGCCCTCTGGAGCGGGTGAGCCGGTCCAGGAAGACCTCGTCGACCCGCGCGGCCCGCGTGCGTCGGGAGGCGAAGGTCCGGCCGCCCGCCGCGCCGCTGTAGCAGGCATCCAGGAACACCACGACGCGCTCGGACTCGATGCGGTCGAAGATGGTCTGGAACTCGTCCATGGGCAGCCCCGTCGAGTAGAGGTCGTTGGGGTCGGCGTCGGAGGGAACGAGGTATTTCGCGAGGCCGTCTGGCTCCGCACCTCGCGGATCGATCTCGGGAGCGCCGTGGCCCGCGAAGAAGATCAGGATGAGGTCCTCCTTCTTGGCGGAGCGGGCGAGGAAGGTTCCCAGGGCCCACTTGAGATCGCGAAGCGTGGGCTTTCTCGCCGTCTTGTCCGTGATGAGAAGGACGTTCTCTTTCTTGAAGCCTCCCTTGCCGATGAGGACCTCGTGGACCGCCTCGGCGTCGGCCACCGAATACTTGAGCTGGGGAATCGCCGTGCTGTTGTACTGCCCCACCCCGATCACCACCGCCCATTGCTCGCGGCGCGGGGCGGCCACGGGCGTCGGCGGAGGCGCGGCCGCCGGAGCGGCCGGCCGCTCGTAGATCACCGTGCGAACTTCCTGGCGGACGGTGCCGTCGGGCTCGGTCGCCCGGATCACGATGGTGTTGCTGCCTTCACGGAGCTTGACGGGCGCTGCCACCGCCACCGAGCGCTTGGCGGGCCGCTCGACCTCCTTGAACACCTCCGTCCCGTTCAGCAGGACGTTGACGCTCGCCACTCCCTTACCGGAGCTGATCTCCGCCGCCACCAGGCTCGACTGATCGTTGACGCGCGCCCGGTCCTCGGGGTGGCGGACCTGCACGGTCAGGGGAACGGCGCGCTCGAAGGAGACCGAGCGCACCTCCTGCTGGGTCGTCCCCGCCGTGTCGGTCGCGGTGACCACGATGGTGTTCTGTCCTTCGCGCAGCTTGAGGGGAAGATTCACAGGCAGGGCCGACTTCCCCGCCCGCTCCTCGAGTCGCGCGACCTCCACCCCGTTGAGCATCACGAGCACGCGGGTCACGCCCTTGCTGCTCGAGGCGAGGCCGGCGAGGGCGATGCTCTCCTGGTCGGCGCGCGATTGGTCCCTCGGCGAAGAGATGGCGACCTGGAGGGGCGAGGAGGCGGGCGGCGGGGGCGGGGGCGTCACCGGCGCAGGACCGGGGGCGACGGGCGGCGGCGCCGGACGATCGCGGAAGATGACGCGCGCTTCCTGGCGATTCTGGCCCCGCGCGTCGGTGGCGGTCACGAGGAGCACGTTCTTGCCCTCGCGAAGCGTCACCGGGAAGCTCAGCGAGACCTCGCGGGCCGGGCTGCGCTCGGCGCGGTTGAAGACCTCCACGCCGTTGAGCGTGGCGGCCACGCGCGCCACGCCCGCGGGTGCCGTGGCCTTGCCGGCCACCGTGAGGTCGGCGCCGCTCACGTGGACCTGATCCTTCGGATCGGCGAGAACGACCTGGAGAGGGGCGGGGGCCGACTTGTCCGAGGCGACGAGCTGGAAATCGACGCCACGAAGACCGACGCCTTCGGCCTTCACGAACTGCTGGGCCTCGGGGGCATACCACGTGGTGAGCGTCCACGACTGCCGGCCGGGAATCGCGGCTCCGCGTCTCGAGATGTCTCCCTGGTACTCGGCCAGGTACTGGATCCGGAAGGCCTGGTACGTCCCCGCCGGCACCTGCACGCTCTCGTAGGCCTTGACCTCCCAGGTGAGGTTCACCAGAATGCCCTGGGGCCAATCGCGGTTGCGCAGCACGGCGTTGTAGTTCACGCCCCACTTGCCGATCTCCATCGGCCACTTGAGCTTGGGAGGCGGATCGAGCTGCCACTCGACCGCGCCATCCTTGAGTATCCGCGCCATGCCCAGCTCCTGGGTGAGCTGGATCTGTCGGGAGGGACTGGCCGCGAAGACGTAGCCGTCTCCGCCGCTCTTGATCAGATCGTAGGCGCCGTCGCTGAGAAGCCACCGCGCGCCCAGCTCGTAGCTCGGGCGCTCCGCCACGGGCTTCTGGGCGCGAGCCGGCACGGGGATGGCGAGACACGCGAGGACGGCAGAGAGAGCCAGCGCAGCGGAAGCTCGTCTCATTCGGCGCACCTCGGGCGGCGCCGCCGATCGACGCTCGCCCGCCAGCATGAGCACCACGTCCTCCATCTCTTCGGTGGCAGAGTGCGAGTCTACCGCACCGCCCTGGATTCCGAGAAGACTTCTCCGCTCGAGACCGCGTCGGGAGGGCAGGAACGACGCGCGCCGGTGCCCTTATTGCGAGCCGTCGCGACCCTGGACTGGCTCGCTCCGAGGTCAATCTTACCGACGTGCCTTCTCGGTCGCGTCCGCCCCCTGACGTACATATGTTGGGACGGTGACGCGCTCTGACACGGAGGCGCGCTCGGCGCCCTTGAGCCACGTGAAGGACAGCCGCCCGTCGGGATCGAAATGGATGGCCGTGATCGCATGGCCCACGGTGAGGCCGGGAGCCCACTCGCGATCGATGCGCACGATGTCGCGGGCGGAGAAGATCTGGCGGATGGCGAGCGCGCGCCCGTCGACCTGGGCCAGGAGCAGGCGCCGGTGGTCGACGTCGAGCACGTCGCGGCGGGGCGCCGAGAGCAGTCGCCGCTTCGCCTCGAAGAAATAGCTCCACGTGCAGGCGCGGCCGCACGGAACCCGCGTCTCCGCGAAGGTCGCGGTATGCCAGATCACCTCGGGCTTGGGGAGGACGCTCAGCCCGTCGGGCGGCGTGAACCAGTGTGCCTGCTCCGGGCTGCCATAGTAGTAGCCGACCCGGCAATCACGGTCGGTCCGGCAGTCCGCCACGATGCCGGAGCTCGGCAGGAGCGAGCGGTAGAGACATCGGAAGGGGCCGGCGCCCCCCGCGCCCGAGCATTCGGCGGGCGTGGGAGGAGCAGGCGAACCGGGCGTCGGGATCAGGAGCAGTGTGCCGAGCAGCAGCCTCCGGAGCGACCACATCGAGACGGTGCCGCGCTACTTCGCCTCGGCCAGGAGCTCGGTCATGCGGGTGAAGAACTGGTCGAGCATCATCTTGCTGACACCGCCGAGCATGCGCTGGCCGACGCTCGCGATGAGCCCGCCCACCTGGACATCCGCAGAGTAGGTTACGCGCGTGCCCCCGTCGGCATCGGAAAGCTCCATGCCCGCCTCGCCCCGCACGAAGCCCGGACCGCCGCTGCCTTCGAGCGCCATCCGGTAGCGGTTGGGGGGCTCGAGGTCGAACAGACGCACCTTGCCCTCGAAGGTGCCCTTGATGGCGGCGACACCGATCTTCATCTTGGCCTTGTACTCACCGGGACCGATCTCGTCGAGCCCCTCGCAGCCGGGAATGGCCTTGGCGAGGGTGGCGGGATCGAGGAAGGCCGCCCACACCTTGTCACGCGGAGCGGGAATGTCGGAGGAGCCCTCGACCTTCATCCGTCGAGCTTTCGCAGGGCGGCTGCCATGCGGCTCATGCCTTCCTTGATCGTCTCGAGCCCCGTGGCATACGAGAGCCGGATATGTGCGTCCGAGCCGAAGTCCACGCCGGCCACGGTGGCGATGCGCGCCTCGTCCAGGAGAAAGGCGCAGACGTCGGCCGAGCCCTTGAGCACGCCGCCCTTCCACCGCTTGCCGAAGAGCCCGGAGACATTCGGAAAGACGTAGAAGGCGCCCTTGGGCGTGACGCAGCGAATGCCCGGCATGGCGTTGAGCGCCTCCACGATGACGCGGCGACGCCGGTCGAACTCGCCCACCATCTTGGCGATCTCGTCCTGCGGTCCGGCCAGCGCCTCCACGGCCGCCCACTGGGTGATCGAGGTCGGGTTCGACGTCACCTGGCTCTGGATGTCCGTCATGGCCTTGATGATCGGCCTGGCGCCCGCGGCGAAGCCGAGCCGCCAGCCCGTCATGGCGTAGGCTTTGGAACACGTGTTGACCACGAGGGTGCGCGCCTTGATCTCGGGCGAGAGCGAGGCGACGGAGACGTGACGCCCCTCGTACGTCAGGGCCTCGTAGCACTCGTCGGAGACGATCCACAGGCTGCGCTCCACGGCCAGCTCGCCGACCTGACGCAGGGCTGCGGCCGAGAACACCGCGCCCGTGGGATTGCCCGGGCTGTTCAGGACGAGCAGCTTGGTCTTCGACGTCACCGCTCGCCTCAGGGCCGCCGGGTCGAGATCGAAGCCCGTCGATTCCGACGTCTCGACGGGCACGGGCACGCCGCCGAGGAGCTGCACCTGCTCGGGATAGGAGACCCAGAACGGGCTCGGGATCAGGACCTCGTCGCCCGGATTCACGAGGGCCATGAAGATGTTGTAGAGCGTGTGCTTGGCCCCGCAGGACACCGTCACCTCCTCGGGAGCGTACTCGAGCGCGAGGTCGCGCTTGAGCTTCTGGCAGACGGCGGCCCGGAGCTCGGGGATGCCTCCCACCTCCGTGTACTTCGTCTGTCCGCTCTCGATGGCGCGGACGGCCGCGTCCTTGATGCGGCGCGGGGTGTCGAAGTCGGGCTCCCCCGCCCCGAAGGAGATGACATCGATGCCCTGCGCGCGCATGGCCTTGGCCTTGGCCTGCATGGCGAGCGTGGGAGAGGGCTGGAGAGTGGCCAGTCGGTCAGCGAGCATGCGGAGAGCCTACTTTCTGGAGAACTTGGCGTTCAGCCGCTCCTCGACCACCGTCGGCACCATGCCCGTCACGGCCGCGCCGAACGAGGAGACTTCCTTGATGAGGCGCGAGGAGATGTAGGTGTACTTCTCGTGAGGCATGAGGAACACCGTCTCCGCCGTGTGGCGGAGCTTGCGGTTCATGAGGGCCATCTGGAACTCGTACTCGAAATCGGAGACGGCGCGAATGCCGCGCACGATGCAGTCGGCCTGCTCCCGGTGCACGAGGTCGATGAGGAGCCCGTCGAACGAGGTGATGCGCATCCTCCCCATGCCCGCGGTGGCCTCGTCGATGATCTCGAGCCGCTCCTTGACGTCGAAGAGCGGCTGCTTCGAGGGATTGGCGACCACTGCCACGATCACCTCGTCGAAGATGCGCAGGCTGCGTTCGATCAAATCGAGATGCCCGTTGTGCATCGGATCGAACATGCCTGGATAGACGGCCCGCGTGCTCACGTCGTCCCCCGTTCGTGCCGCGCAAATGGTGGAAAAAGCACGCTCACTCTACGCGCGGGCCCGAAAGAATGTCAAGGTCGTCTCCCCGAACCGCCGGCTCTTCCACCGTCCGAGGGCGCCGCTGTCCGGCGTGGGCGGCAGCTTGGTGGGATGCTGGGCGACCACGATGGCCCCCGGAGCGAGACAGGCGCCCTCGCCGAGCCGGTCGAGGGTTTCCGCGCTCTGGAGCGAGTCGTAGGGCGGGTCGAGGAAGACGACGGCGAAGCGCGCTCCCTCGGAGGCGAGGGTGGCGAGCGCGCGCGTCACGTCCGCGCGGATGATCCGGGCGCGCTCGCCGAGCCCGAGGCGCTTCACGTTGTCCGCGAGAGCGGCGATGGCCCCGCGGTCCTCTTCGACGAAGACGGCCGAGGGCGCCCCCCGCGAGAGTCCCTCGATGCCCACACCGCCCGCCCCCGCGAAGAGATCGAGGAAGGGGCCCGCCTCGAGATACGGCATGAGGGTGTCCAGGCAGGCGATGCGCACCTGGTCCGCCGTGGGCCGCGTCGTCCGGCCCTTGGGGGTGACCAGACGCTGGCCCTTGAGCTCGCCCGCGAGCACGCGCATCAGCCGATCCCCGCCAGGTCGAGCTTGCCGCGCCAGCGCGAGAGAAGCGCGGCGCGCAGCCTCCGGTGCGCGGGAGCGAGCAGGCTCGGGTCGCCCTGCACCACGGCGAAGGCCTCGCGGCGCGCCGGCTCCAGGACGGCGCTGTCGCGCAGGAGATCGGCCACCCGGAACTCCGGCAGCCCCGACTGGCGCGTGCCGAAGAACTCGCCGGGCCCGCGGAGCTCGAGATCCACCTCGGCGATCTTGAACCCGTCATTGGTCTGCGTCATCGCCTCGATGCGCCGCTGGCCGTCGTCGCCCGCCGCTGCCGACAGGAGGATGCAGAAGCTCTTGAAGGGCCCCCGCCCCACGCGGCCGCGGAGCTGGTGGAGCTGGGAGAGCCCGAAGCGCTCGGCGTGCTCCACGAGCATGACGGAGGCGTTGGGCACGTCGATGCCGACCTCGATCACGGTGGTCGAGACCAGGACATGGAGCGCGCCCTCCTTGAACTCGCGCATGACGCGCTCTTTCTCCGGGAAGCGCAGCCGGCCGTGGAGGAGCCCCACGCGGCGCTCGGGAAAGACCTGACGCTGGAGCCGCTCCGCCATCTCCGTGGCCGCGCGCAGGTCAGAGGCCTCCGACTCCTCCACGAGGGGACAGACCACGTAGACTTGCCGGCCCGCCGTCATCTCGTCGCGGAGGAAGGCATAGATCTTCTGCCGGGCCCGCTCCCCCCGAGCCTCCGTCCGTACGGGCTTGCGGCCGGGCGGCAGCTCGTCGAGCACGGAAACCTCGAGATCGCCGTAGAGGGTGAGGGCGAGCGTGCGGGGAATCGGTGTGGCCGTCATCACGAGAACGTCGGGGCTCTCGGCCTTGCCGCGAAGCGCCGCGCGATGCCCGACACCGAAGCGATGCTGCTCGTCGATCACGGCCAGCCCGAGTCGCTCGAAGGCCACGCCCCCCTGCACCAGCGCGTGCGTGCCGACGGCGCAGCCGGCCGAGCCGCTCTCCACCGCTTCGATGGCTGATTGCCTCGCCTTGCTCTTGACGGCGCCGGTCAGCAGGACGACGCGCACGCCCAGGGGCTCGAGGAGCGCCTGGAGCGTCATCATGTGCTGCTCGGCCAGGATCTCCGTCGGCGCCATGAGGGCGGCCTGGTAGCCCGCTTCCACCGCGGTCACGATGGCCAGGGCCGCCACGATCGTCTTGCCGGAGCCGACGTCGCCCTGGAGCAGACGGTTCATCGGGTAGGGCTCGGCCATGTCCGTCTTGATCTCCCGCCACACGCGCTCCTGCGCGACGGTCAGCGTGTAGGGCAGCCCCGCCAGCAGACGTCGAGCCAGGTCACCCTTGGGATTCATCGCGAGCCCTCGCCGCCGCCCCTCCCGGTGACGCCGGATGGCGAGGCCGACCTCGAGGAGAAAGAAGTCGTCGAAGACGAGCCGGCCGCGGGCCAGGGCCTGCGCGGCGTCGGTCTCCGGAAAATGGGCGCCGCGAATGGCCTGGCCAAGGGAAGGCAGGCCGATCTTCTCCCGGACCGCCGAGGGAAGCGGGTCCTCGACCTGATCGGCCCATCCGTCGACCAGACGTTTCATCAGGCGCCTGAGCGGGCGCTGGGTCAGGCCCTCCGTGGCGGGATAGACGGGAACGAGGCGGCCCGTGTGCAGCGTCTCCTCTGGGCCCTCCTCGACCAGCTCGTAGTCCTTGACCTGCATCTGGAGCGGCCCGCGGCCATACGGCTGGACTTTCCCGTGCACGATCAGGAACTGGCCGCGCTTGAAGACGCGCGCCAGGTACGGCTGATTGAACCACGCGCAGCTCAAGAAGCCGCTCGCGTCGCGGATCATGACGGTCAGGGGCACGCGCGGCCGCCCCCGCGGAGGCGGGCTGATCCCCGCGATGGTCCCCGCGCACGTGCGCGCGTCGCCCACCGTGAGGCGACCGAGGGGAAGGATCTGGCTGCGATCCTCGTGGCGGCTCGGGAGGTGCTGGCAGAGCGCGTCCTCGATGGTGACGAGCCCGAGCTTGGCCAGGAGCTTCGCGCGCTGCGGGCCGACGCCGGGAAGCGCCTCGAGGCGCGTGCGAGGCCCCGGCGCGGTCGCGGGCTCGGAGGCCGCGCCAAGAGATGGTGGGCTGGGAGGGGTCAAGTCGTTGCTCCGCTCACTCGATCATGCTATAAAAGGGCCTCGCGTCCGGCAAATCAGGCGCAGATCCCCTCAAGGAGTCGCATGGCTCAGCGTTGCGATGTGTGCGGGAAAGGCCCGTCCGTCGGCCACAAGATCAGTCACGCGCACAATGTCACGAAGCGGCGCTGGCTCGTCAATCTGGTCTCGATGCGGGGGAAGATCGGCGTCGCGGGCACGGTCCAGCGCCTGCGCGTCTGCACCCGCTGCCTCAAAGCCGGAAAGGTCGTCAAGGTCGTCTAGGAGTCTGTCCTAGTAACTTCACTGCCCTCGCGGGCAGGACTGCTTCACTTCGAGCGCCGGCTTCGCCGGCTCAATCGGTGCCGGGGGAGGTTTCGGAAGGGGGGCGGAGCCCCCCTCCGAGCCAGCAAGAGCCCGGCGAGGAGCGTTGCCGCCCCCCGCCGGGTGACCTGCTCAAAAGAGCGTGGTACGCGTCGATGGAAGGCCGCCACCTCCCACCGAGCCCCTCACGCTACTTCTTCTTCTTCTTGGCCGCCTTCTTCTTCTTCGCCATTAGGAAGTCACCCCCTTTCCGCTGCAATCGACAACACTCGACGTCGGCTAGCGCCCGCGCCCCTTCTTCGTGGCCTTCTTGCGCTTCGTCGCGCTCTTCTTCTTGGCTTTCTTCTTCATGGAAGCGTCACCTCCCTTCCCCGCCTAGAAGGTCATTCGGCTAGAAGCCCATGGCCTCCCGGCGGATATGGGCCGCTTGTTCGCGGCCACGCCGCTCATAGTGATAGAGATCGGCATAGAGCTGCGGCAGACACACCACCGGCACGCCGCTTTTCGTGATGGGCGCATGGAAGACGCCAGGGTCGTAGGGCGCGAGGAGGTGGACATTGCCCTCGTCGTCGCCGGGCCGGAGTCCCAGGGCCTTCGCCACCGGCTCCGGGTCTCCCTCCAGATAGCAGTGGATGGCGGGGAACCGGACATTGGGCGCGACGAGGGCGGCTCCCGAATGGAGGGTGAAGACGAAGCGCCGGCCCCCCTCCTGAGCGACCCGGGCGATCTCGCCCACGAGCTTGCGGGTGATCCGCTCGGGCGAGAAGTACGTCGTGGCCTCGTTGAGCCGGTACGTGTACGCGTCCACCCACGCGTCGAGCAGGTCGGCGGGCTTGCTGAGATGGATCCGCTGCTGCTCGCCCCGATCCAGCCACGCCAGCTCGACGAGGCGCTTCACGACGTTGTGCGCGTGGCCGAGGCTGACCTGGGCGGACCGGGCGAGCTCGTCGAGCCGCCAGAGGTGGCCGGGCTCGACGAGGAGGGCCCGGATCACCCGGGTCGCGCGTGGCGCGAAGAGGGCCTTGAGGGGCCGCGTCGAGGGCCGGAGATTCGGCTTGCCTTCCTTCTCGATGAGCACGTTGCCGAAGGCGAGATGGCAATTGCCGGAGAGGTCGAGATAGCCGAGCCCGTTGCGCTTCAGGATGGCCGCGCCCTGGGGGCTGATGTATTGCGCCACCGCCACCGGGTACGCCCCTCCCAGCTCGGCCCGCAGCTCGCCCAGACGCGTGACGGTCTCCCGGATCTGGCGGGGCTGGCCGAGCGAAGTGATTTCGAGAAGTAGGGTCTGCTCGTCCCCACCGAACTTGAATTTCATCACGAGATCGGCCTTTTGACCGCCGACCTTGAGCCCGGCATGCTCCTCCCAACCGGTGGCTTTCGGAAGAAGCTCCCGAAGCCGCTGGGCCGCTGACCGCACGATACTCTGTGTTTTCTCCATGGTTTCACTTGTTCCATAATTTTCAGCGTACGCTGAAACCATAAGGACAAATGAAAATGCTGTCAAGCAAAAAACTTACCCCCAAGCGGGGAGCCGGGGCGAGATGCGACCCAGATCAACCCAGCTCTCGCCTCGGGCTACGCCCTCAGCTCGAAGAGCAACGCCCGAGGGAGCCAGCAATGCGAGGCGTACTAGTTGTACGTTGAGCGTTGCTGGCGACCGAGAACGTGGTCCTTCGAGCTGAGCGACGAAGGCGCGAGGCGAGAGCTGAATTGATCTGGCGAAGCAGATCGGCCCGGCGACTACTGGTGGCCCTCGATGTCTTCCATGGTGTCATCATCGAGGCCGAAATAGTGACCGATCTCGTGAATCACGGTGTCGCGCACGAGCTCGGCCATCTCCTCGGCGTCAGCGCAGTCCTCCTCGATCGGCCCTTGATAGATGTGGATCGTGTCGGGAAGGACGTTGCCGTAGGACGTGTCGCGGCGGGTGAGATCGATGCCCCGGTAGAGACCGTACAGGGTGTCGGGCGGCTCGATGCCGAGCTGCTCGAGCGTCTCCTCGTCCGCCCAGTCCTCCACCACGATGGCGACGTTGCTGATCTTGTCCTTGAACCGGCGGGGCAGCGTGCGGAGGGCCCGCTCGACGAGCGTCTCGAACTCGGGGCGCGTCATGAGGGAGCGGCCGAGGGGCGGCGGACTAGAGGCCGCGGACTCTTTCCACGTTCACGATGTCCTTCACTTCGCGGATGCCCTGCATGATGCCCTGGAGCTGCTGAAGGTCCTCCACCTCGATGACGAAATGGTTGAGGCCCTTCCCGTCGTCGGTGACGGTGATCTCCGCCTTGGTGATGTTTCCGTGGCGGGAGGAGATGGCCGCGGTGATCTCGGCGAGCAGGCCGGGACGGTCGCGCCCGATATAGACGGCGATCTTGACGGGACGCTTGGCCGGCTCTCCCCCGTCCCACTCCACGGCCACCAGCCGCTCCTTGTCGAGCACGTTCTTGACCACGGTCAGGCAGTCGCGCGCGTGCACGGTCAGCCCGCGGCCCCGCGTGATGAAGCCCACGATCCCGTCGCCCGGCACGGGCGAGCAGCACTTGCCGAAGCGCACGAGCACGTCGTCCACCCCGCGGATGCGGACGGCGCCCTCGGCCTTGCGCGGGCTCTTGGCCGTCCGATCGGGCACGGGCTCGTCGTGGACCACGGCGGGAGCGAGCTTGCCCACCACCTGGTGCACCGAGCTCTTGCCATAGCCCACGGAGGCGAGCAGGTCGTCGGCGGAAGAGAAGCCGAGCTCGACGAGGAGCTTCTTCATCTCCTCCGAGGCCAGGAGGGTGGCGGGGACGAGGCGATACTTCTTTGCCTCGCGGTCGAAGAGCTCGCGGCCGAGCTCGAGGGAGCGGGCGCGCTCCTCCACCTTCAGCCACTGGTTGATCTTGGCCTTGGAGCGGCTCGACTTGACGATCTTGAGCCAGTCGCGGCTCGGATGCTGGGTGGGCGAGGCCACGATCTCGACGATGTCGCCCTGCCGCAGGGTATAGCGGAGGGGCACCAGCTTGCCGTTGACCTTGGCGCCGACACAATGATGGCCCACGTCCGTGTGGACGGCATAGGCGAAGTCGAGGGGCGTGGAGCCCTCGGGGAGGGCCTTCACGTCGCCCTTGGGCGTGAACACGTACACCTCGTCGGGGAAGAGGTCGACCCGGACGGAGTCGAGGAATTCCTTCGAGTCCGTGACGTCCGTCTGCGACTCCATGAGCTGGCGGAGCCACATGAAGGCCTCGTCGAACCGGTCGTGCCCGCTCTTCTTCTCCTTGTAGAGCCAGTGGGCGGCGATGCCTTCCTCTGCCACCCGGTGCATGTCCCACGTGCGGATCTGGATCTCCACGGGATCGCCCTTGGGCCCGATGACCGTCGTGTGGAGCGACTGGTACATGTTGACCTTGGGCATGGCGATGAAGTCCTTGAAGCGGCCGGGCACGGGCTTCCAGAGCGAGTGGATGACGCCGAGGGCGCCGTAGCAGTCGCGCACGGTCCTGGTGAGGACGCGCACGGCGGTGAGATCGTAGATCTCGTCGAACTCGCGCCCGCCCTCGTGCATCTTCTTCCAGATCGAGTAGAAGTGCTTGGGCCGCCCGGCGATCTTCGACTCGATGTCCACCTCGCCCAGCTTCTCCTGGAGGATGGCGATGAGCTGGTTGATCTCCGCCTCGCGCTCGAGCCGGCGCTTGGCCACCCGTCGCATCAGGTCCTGGTAGTCCTCGGGCTGCATGACCCGGAGGGCGAGGTCCTCCAGCTCGGCCTTGACCTTGGCCATACCGAGCCGGTGGGCGAGGGGCGCGTAGATGTCGAGCGTCTCCTGGGCGATCTTCCGCCCCTTGTCGAGGGGGAGGTAGTCGAGGGTACGCATGTTGTGGAGACGGTCGGCGAGCTTGATCATGAGCACGCGCAGGTCATGGGCCATGGCCACGACCATCTTTCGGAAGTTCTCGGCCTGCCGCTCCTCGCGGGAGGAGAAGGCAAGCTTGCCGATCTTGGTCACCCCGTCCACGAGCTCGGCGATCTCCCGGCCGAACTCGCGCTCGAGGTCGTCCTTGGTCGCCCCGGTGTCCTCGAGGACGTCATGGAGGAGGCCGGCGGTGACGGTGGTCACGTCCATCTTGAAGTTCACGAGGAGGCCGGCCACTTCCAGGGGGTGGGAGAGGTAAGGCTCACCCGAAGCACGCTGCTGACCGCGGTGGCTGAGCTCGGAGAAGCGGTAGGCGCGGTTGACCAGGTCCAGGTTGGCGCCCGGCTGGTACTTCGGAATCTCCTCTATGAGCGTCTCGAGCTGGGTCAACCTTTACCCTCCGAGGTTGACCTCTAATTTTGCCACTGAAATCAGGAGGTTGCTACGTCTATTTTCAGGCCTTTGCGGGGACCTTGCCCGCCGTCTTGGTCCGAACCCGGCTCCAGGTCTCCCAGTCCATGACCAGCGAGGCCGCCGCAATGGACGAGTAGGTGCCCGTGACCACCCCGACCACGAGGGCGAAGGCGAAATCGCGCAGGACCTCACCCCCGAAGATGAGGAGGACGACCGCGGAGATGAAGGTCGTGAAGGACGTCAGAAGGGTCCGGGACAGTGTCTGGTTCATGGCCGAATTGACGAGATCGGCGATGGTCTGGCCCTTCCGGAGCCCCTTGGCGCGCGTCTCGCGGATGCGATCGAAGACGACGATTGTGTCGTTGATCGAGTAGCCCACGATGGTCAGGAGCGCCGCCAGCACGGGCAGGGACATCTCGCGCTGGGTCAGCGAGAGCGCGCCCAGGGTGACGATGACGTCGTGGGCGATGGCCACCACCGAGATCACGCCGTCCCGGAAATGGAAGCGGAAGGCGACGTAGATCAGGATGCCCGCCATCCCGGCCAGGACGGCGTAGAGCGCCTGCAGCTGGAGGTCGCGGCCCACCTGGGGGCCGACGAACTCGAGGCGGCGGATCTCCACGGAGCCGCCCGCGGCCTTGGCCAGGGCCGCCTGCACTTGCTTCGAGAGGTCGTCCGGCTTCTCGGCGACGTGGGGCAGGCGGATCAGATACTCCTGGGGATCGCCGAACTGCTGGATGATGGCGTTGCCGAGCTTGATCTCGTCGAGGCCGCGTCGCACGAGGTCCACGGAGGCCGGCTTGTCGTAGCGCACCTGCACGAGCGCGCCCCCCGTGAAGTCGATGCCGTAGTTGAGGCCTCCCACGAAGAGGATCCAGATGACGCTCAGGAGCATGAGCCCGCCCGAGGCCGCGTAGAACCACTTCCGCTTGCCCACGAAGTCGTAATTGGCGTTGACGAAGATCTGCATCATGGGCGGTCGCCTATATGGAAATGCCCTCGACCCGCCGCGACCGCATATAGAGGAGGTCGAAGACGAGGCGGGTAAAGAACACGGCCGTGAAGAGGCTGGCGAGGAGACCGATGGCGAGGGTGACGGCGAATCCCTTTACGGGTCCCGTGCCGAACTGGTACAGGATGGCCGCGGAGACGAGCACGGTCACGTGGGTGTCGATAACGGTGCGGAAGGCGCGGGCGAAGCCCGAGTCGATGGCCGCGCGCACGGTCTTGCCGCCGCGCAGCTCCTCGCGGATGCGCTCGAAGATGAGGATATTCGTGTCCACGGCCATGCCGATGGTGAGCACGACCCCCGCGATGCCCGGGAGTGTCAGGGTCGCGTGGAAGCCCGCCATGGCCGCGAGCAGGATGAGCAGGTTGAGGGTGAGGGCGACGTCGGCGATGAGCCCGGAGAGCCGGTAGTAGATGAGCATGAACACCACCACGGCCAGGGCGGCCGCCGCGCTGGAGACGATGCCCTTGCGAATCGAGTCGGCCCCGAGCGACGGTCCCACCGTGCGCTCCTCGAGCACCTGCACGGGCGCGGGGAGGGCCCCCGCCCTGAGCACGATGGCCAGATCGGTCGCGGCCTCCGTGGTGAAGCCGCCCGTGATCTGGGCCTGGCCCGAGGGGATCCGCTCGCGGATGACGGGGGCGGAGTAAAGATTGCCGTCGAGGATGATGGCGAGGTGGCGCCCCACGTTGTTCGACGTCAGGTCCGCGAAGGCCCGCGCGCCCTGCGCCGTGAACTCGAGCGACACGTAAGGCTCGCTCGTGTTCTGGTCGATGGACACGCGCGCGTTGGCCACGTCGGCCCCGGTGAGCAGCGCCTTCTTCTCGACCACGAAGGGTGTCTTGCGCTCCTCCTTGGTCTCCTTGTCCACGCGGCGCTGGTAGACCAGCTCCGACCCTGGGGGCACCTGCCCCGCGAGAGCCTGCTCGACACTGGCGCTCTCGTTGACGAGCTTGAACTCCAGGAGGGCCGTCTTGCCGATGAGGGCCTTGGCGCGCTCGGGATCCTGCACGCCCGGCAGCTGGACGAGGATGCGGTTGTCGCCCTGCTGCTGGATGGACGGCTCCGCCACCCCGAACTGGTCCACCCGGTTGCGAATGGTCTCGAGTCCTTGCTTGATGAACCACTCGCGCTGGGCCGCGACCTCGCGCGGACGCATGGCGAGCACCACGCGGCCGGCCGTCTGGTCGGATTCCTTGACCTCGAGCGCGCCGAAATCCTTGAGAGCGGTCTGCGCCTCCCCCCAGGACTGCGGGGAGGCGAGCTGCACGACGAGCTCCGTGGTGACTCGACGCTCCACCGACTTGACGGCGATGCCCTTCTTCTCGAGCGTGGCCTGGATGCTGTCCCCCACCCTGTCGAGCTGGGTCTGGAAGGCTTAGTCGATGTCCACGCCGAGGACGAGATGGATGCCGCCCTGGAGATCGAGGCCGAGGTTGATGGTCTTCTTCGGCGGGTAGAGATAGAAGACCGATACCACCGCCACCACGGCCACGATGCCGACGCGGAGCCAGAGACGGCGGGTCATCAGGAGCCCGAAGCGCCCTCGCTAGAGGAGGGCACGATGCGGCCGATGGCCGTGCGGTCGAACTCGAGGCGCACCTGGTCGGCGACCTTGACGGTGACACTGTGCTCCGAGAGCTTCACCACGGTGCCATGCAAGCCGCTCGTCATCACCACGCGGTCCCCCGCCTTGACGGTGGAGAGCAGCGACTCGCGCTCCTTGCGCTGCCTCTGCTGGGGCCGGATGAGGAGGAAGTAGAAGATAGCGAAGATGGCCGCGAAGAAGGCGACCTGCACCATCGCCGAGCCCCCGCCCTGACCGCTCGGCGACTGCATTGCCGCGAACGCGAGATCCACCATGGACTTCAGGCCTCCGTGGCCGTTGAAATGGGGTCGGAACCGCCCACGGATTCTACCCCATATCGTTCGAGAAGCCGAGACCGGAAAGACGAGAACCGGCGCTCCGAGATCGCGCGGCGCGCGCCCGTGAGGAGCCCGTGATAGAAGGTCAGGTTGTGCAAGGAGAGGAGCCGGTAGGCCAGGAGCTCCCTTGCCGCGAAGAGGTGCCGGAGATACGCGCGGGAGAAGAGCCGGCACGCTTCGCATGGGCAATCCGCGTCGAGGGGGGCGGGATCGCGCGCGTGCCGCGCGTGGGTGATGGTGAGCGGCCCGTCCCCCGTGAAGGCCTGGCCGTTGCGGGCATTGCGCGTGGGCAGCACGCAGTCGAACAGGTCGATGCCGCGCGCCACGGCCTCGACGAGGTCCCGGGGCTTGCCCACTCCCATCAAGTAGCGGGGCCGGTCAGGCGGGAGAAGGGCGGCCGTCAGCTCCGCGACGTCGTAGAGGCGCCCGGTGTCCTCGCCGACGGCAAGCCCGCCGATCGAGTAGCCCGGCAGGTCATAGGCGCAGACCGCCTCCACCGCGAACCGTCTCAGGATGGGGGAGGTGCCGCCCTGGACGATCCCGAAGAGGGCGCGGCCGCCGTCCCCCTTGGTGTGCGTGGCCACCGACCGGGCGAGCCACCGGAGCGTGAGACCAAGCGACCGCTCGGTGTCCGTCTCCGTGGCGGGATACGGCAGGCACTCGTCGAGTGGGTGCAGGATGTCCACGCCGAGGGCGTGCTGGATCTCGACGCAGCTCTCGGGGGTGAGCAGACGGAGCGAACCGTCGATGTGCGAGCGGAACTCCACGCCCTCTTCGCCGAGCCGTCGGAGCTTCGACAGGCTGAAGACCTGGAAGCCCCCGGAGTCCGTGAGAAGCGGCCCGTCCCAGCCCATGAAGCGATGAAGGCCGCCCAGCTTGCGGATCACCTCGTGCCCGGGACGTAGAGAGAGGTGGTAGGTGTTGGCGAGGACGATCTGTCCTCCGGAGACCCGCACGTCCGCCGGCGACAGGCTCTTGACCGAGCCGACCGTGGCCACCGGCATGAAAGCGGGTGTCTCCACGGCACCGTGGGGCGTGGCGAGCCGCCCGGCGCGCGCGGCGCCGTCGCGCGCGAGGAGCTCGAAGGATACGGGCGCCGTCACAGGATCAGCATCGCGTCGCCGTAGGAATAGAACCGATACCGCTCCGCCACGGCGTGGGCATAGGCGTCGAGGATGAGCTCCCTTCCCGCGAACGCGGAGACGAGCAGGAGGAGGCTCGAGCGAGGCAGGTGAAAGTTCGTGACGAGGGCGTCCACCACCCTGACGCGGTAGCCCGGATAGATGAAGACGTCAGCCTCGCCTCTCCGCGCCTGGACCAGCCCCGCGGCGTCGACCGCCCACTCCAGAGTACGGGTCGAGGTGGTCCCGACGGCGATGATCCGGCGTCCCTCGGCGCGGGCTCTGTTCACCGCGGCGGCGGTCGCCACGGGCACCTCGGCGATCTCGGAGGCGAGACGATTCACCTCGACCGCGGACGCCCGAAGGGGACGAAACGTCCCTGGTCCCACGTGCAGGGTGATGGGGTGAATCTCCACGCCACTCCCGGCCAGGCGCTCGAGCAGCGCCGGGGTGAAGTGAAGACCCGCCGTCGGCGCGGCGATCGAGCCGTGGCGGCGGGCGTACACCGTCTGGTAGCGCTCCCAGTCCTCGGGCTTGGGCGAGTCGTGGCGCGCGATGTACGGGGGGAGAGGCGGAAGCCCGTGACGCTCGAGAAGCTCTCCAACGGACCAGGGCGCCTCGATCTCGACCACGCGCATCCCTTCGTCGCCGCGCTCGAGCACGCGGGCGCGCGCGGCGCCATCGGCCAGCGAGACCCGCGCGCCCACCCGCAGGCGCCGGCCCGGACGCCCCAGCGCTTCCCAGCGGCCCCCCTCGAGCTCGCGCACCATGAGCAGCTCGACGGCGGTGTCCTCGCCCTCGATGGCGCCCAGAAGCCGTGCGGGGATGACCCGGCTCTCGTTGACCACCACGCAGTCGCCGGCGCGCAGCCACCTCGGCAGATCCGAGAAGCGCGCGTCCTCCCAGCGGCGACGCTCCCGGTCCACCACGAGCAGGCGCGAGGCATCGCGCGGCTCCGCCGACTCCTGCGCGATTCGCTCCGGGGGCAGCGCATAGTCGAACAGCGAGAGGTCCATGATTTTGGGAGTCTAGCACCACTCCCGAATCCACCCGCTCGGCAAGGGGGCTTATCCGATCTTCGCTCCGGGGATGACGTCGAAGTCTGGGCGGAGGAGAATGACCTCGCCCCGCTCGTCGTAAGCGCCGAGCACGAGAACCTCGGAGACGAAGGGCCCGATCTGCTTGGGCGGGAAGTTCACGACGGCGACCACGCGCCGTCCCACGAGATCGGCGGGGGCATAGCGCTCGGTGATTCGCGCGCTCGAGCGCTTCACGCCGAGCGGGCCGAAGTCGATCGAGAGCTTGATGGCCGCCTTCCTGGCTTCAGGGAAGGGCTGGGCGTCCGTGATCACGCCCACACGCATGTCCACTCGCTCGAAGTCGGCCCAAGAGATGGCCATGGGAAAGGCCGGGCTACTTGAGCGAAGAGAGCGTGGCGCCCGGGTAGTAGTACAGCGCGATCTGGCGGGCAGTGTAGCCCTGCTCGGCCATGGTCTTGGCGCTCCATTGATCGAGCCCAACACCGTGACCATACCCGCGCCCCGCGAACCGGGCGTAGGCCCGGTCCACCGAGACCGCGAAGAGCGTGCTCTTGAGCGTGTCGTAGCCGACGAGCCGACGGAGATCGTTGCCGCGGAGGGTGGCGGTCCCGCGCGTGCCGTCGACGGCAATGCGAGAGACGCGCAGCGACGCGCTCCGCTCGACGACGCGCAAGCCAACGATGCTGCCCACGGAGACGCCACCCCGTCGCAAGGCCGCCGCGAGATCCGCGAGGGGCACGTCGAGGATCCACGCGTGGTGCGGGGAGGCGGAGGAAAACTCCACGCGCACGGGGGGAAGCGCCGGCATGTTGCTGGCCGCGAAGACGGCGCGCGGGTCCTCGGTATAGCCACCGCTGTCCGTGTGGTAGAAGGCCGGGAAGAGATCGCCTTCCCAGAGCAGGACCTGCCCCTCGGTCTCCCGCACCGCCGACCAGGCGGGCGAGGTCTCGGCCACCTGCCCCGCGTACTGCTGATTGGCGGTGCTGGAGACCAGATGATAGGGCTTGGCGGCGTTGAGGCGACGGTGATACGCGGCGTACGTGCGGGCCACGATGGCCTGGGCCTTGAGCATCTCCAGCGGCCATTTGTCACCCGCCTCCGCCTTCACGGCGCCGACTAGGTATTCCTCGAGGGGGAGCTGGTTCACCACCATCAGCCCTTCCGGCCCGAGCAAGACCTCGAGGACCCCCGGATAGGGCCGTTGCTGGAAGCGCAAGGCGTTGCCCCCCACCGGAGACACGCGAAGACCCATCAGACGCTGTCCGCGCCACTCGAGCGCACCGTCCCGGCGGAGCACCCGCAGCCAGGTGATCGGGTCCTCGGCAAGCGCGCGGCCCGCGAGATCCTGGATGAGCATGGGCCCGCCACCGATCTCGACGGTGGCCAGGCCTTCGGCGAGACCGACGCGGATGTCCGACGCCCAGGCGGGCGAGGACAGCGCGAGGGCGAGGGCTAGCGCCGGGAGAAGAGCCAGAAGAGCACGGTCAGCACGACGGAAAGCACGATCGACGTGGTGAGCGGAAAATAGAATCGCCACGATCCCCGCTCGATGTAGATGTCTCCCGGCATTCGTCCGAGCCATGGCACCTTTCCCGAGAAGTTGGAGGCGAGCAGCAGGAATCCCCCAAGGAGTACCATCACGAGCCCGACGCCGAGAAGGATTTTCCCCAAGTCGGCCACGATAGGGTCCTAGATCGGCAGTGTTCCCTGCCCGCCCGGCGACGCCGGAGTGGCGAGCCCGAGATGCGCATAGGCCGCGGGCGTGGCTTTGCGGCCGGTCGGCGTGCGGACGAGAAATCCGATCTTGAGGAGGAAGGGCTCCACGACCTCCGCGAGCGTCTCGGCTTCGTCATTGATGGTGGCGGCGATGGCCTCCAACCCCACCGGGCCACCGCCGTACTGCTCGATGATCGCCTTGAGAAAGCGCGCATCGAGCCGGTCGAGCCCTTCCGAGTCGACTCCTTCGCGGCTGAGGGCATCGATGGCTGCGGGTCCCGTCACCACGCCGGTGCCCTTGACCTGGACATAGTCGCGCACCCGACGCAGGAGCCGATTCGCGATGCGCGGCGTCCCCCGGGATCGCTTCGCGATGGCCGCGGCGCCGTCCGGCTGGACGATGGCGCCCAGGATGGAAGCCGAGCGCGTGACGATGGCCTGGAGCTCCTCCAGCGAGTAGAAATCCAGGTGGTGGAAGATGCCGAAGCGCTCCCGAAGGGGCGAGGAGAGCATGCCCGGCCGTGTCGTCGCTCCCACCAGGGTGAAGGGACGCAGCGGGATCCGCATGGTGCGGGCGTTCAGCCCCTTGTCCATGACGAAATTGACGGTGAAGTCCTCCATGGCCGGATAGAGCAGCTCCTCGACCACGCGCGGCAGCCGGTGGATCTCGTCCACGAAGAGGATGTCACGCTCGTTCAGGTTGGTGAGGATGCCCATCAGGTCGCCCCCACGCTCGAGCGAGGGCCCGGCCGTGGTGACGATGTTGGCGGACATCTCGTTGGCGAGGATGGTGGCCAGCGTGGTCTTGCCCAGGCCCGGTGGCCCCGAGAGGAGCACATGATCGAGCGGCTCGCTCCGCTGGCTGGCCGCGATGACGGAGACGCGCAGGCTCTCGACCGCCGCGCGCTGGCCGACGTACTCGTCGAGCCGCTGGGGCCGGAGCTGCCGCTCGACCTGCGTCTCCTCGGGCAGGGCGACCCGGCTCATGACGCTGGCTTCGTCGGTCACGGGGTCTTGGCCCCTCGGTAGATCTCGTCGAAGAGCTCCTCCGGAGTGGTGATGTCCGGCTTCCGGGACAGGGCGGCGCTGATGAGGTGGGCGGCCTCGCTTGGCCGGTGGCCCAGCTGCTTCGTCATGATCTCGAAGACGGCGCTGCGCAGGCCATCTTCGTCCATGTGGGCCGGCGCCGGCACGGCGGGCTTGCCGCCCACCACCGCGTCGGACTGAGACAGGGCGAACTTGGCGACCTTCGTGGATAGCTGCGCCACGATGTTCTTGGCCTTCTGGGGGCCGATGCCGGGCAGGCGGCGGAGGTAGGCCTCGTCCTGACGGGCGATGGCGGCGGCGATCTCCGAGACCGGCGAGGCCAGCGATCGGGCCGCGACGAGCGGGCCGACGTCCTTGACGGTGATGAGCTTCTCGAAGAACTCCTTGTCGAGCCCGGACAGGAAGCCGATCAGCACCGGGGAGGGCTGATTCTGTGTGGCGTGGTAGTGGATCTCCAGCGTCACCTCTGCCGCGCCGTCTCCGTCGCTCGCCAGCGCGCCGGCGATGGCATGCTGGACCACCGGGGGCAACACGACCTCGTAGCCGACTCCCGCTGCCTCGACCACCACGCGGTCCTCGTGCTTCCGGCGCAGTCGTCCGCGGAGCAGCGCGATCATTTGGTAACGGGGGCCCCGAAATGGCCCCCGTACTCCCCCGACACGGGGGCCCCGACTATCTCAGCCCCTCGCCTCGCTGTCTTGTTGGTCGCCTCGCCTGAGGCTGCGGCTCCTCCAGCGGGCTGCGGCTCGCACTGCGTGCCCCCGTACTCCCCCATGTTCGCGAATCCTCCCCGGATCATCTGACGGCCCGCGCCCGTGGAGTGATGCCGGTGACGCGGGCGAGGCCGGTGACGGCGAGGCCGAGGGCGTCAGCCAGGTGCGAGGGGCGCGGCAGGTCCTTGAGGCCGAGGAGGGTCTGCACGCTGCGCTGGACCTGCGCCTTGCCCGCCGCGCCGTTGCCCGTCACCGCGCGCTTGACCTCCGACGGAGAGAGCGCGGTCACGGCCACCCCGAGCTGGCGGGCGGCGAGATAGATGACACCGCGGGCATGGCCCATGAGGATGGCCGTGCGGGGAAATTTGTACTCGGTGTACAGATCCTCCACAACGAGAAAGGTCGGCCGGCGCTCGTCGATGATCTTGAGCATGGCCCGATGAATGGCGTTGAGCCGGGCCTCCAGCGGCAAGTTGGAGGCGGTCGACACCACGCCGGCATCCACCACCGTCACCGCGCCCGGCCCCGCCTCGAGGATCCCGAAGCCCGTGTCCACGAGCCCGGGATCCACGCCCATCACGCGCACGCCGCTAGGCCGCAGAGATGGCGTCGAAGACCTCGTCGGGGATGTCGTAGTTGGAATACACGGCCTGGACGTCGTCCTGCTCCTCGAGCGCCTCGATCAGCCGCAGCACGGCGGCGGCGTCCTTGCCTTCCACCCGCACCGTGGATTGGGGGACCATGGAGGCCTGCGCCTCGAGCACGGGCAATCCCTTGGCCTCGAGGGACTGGCGTACCGACTCCATTTCATCAGGGGCAGTGGTGATCTCGAAAACTTTTTCCACCGTGCGGACGTCGGTGGCGCCGGCCTCGAGCGCTTGCTCGAGCACCTCGTCCTCCTTCACCTTCTCGCCGTCGACTTGGATCACGCCCCGGCGATCGAACATCCAGGCCACGCAGTTCGACGTCCCCATGCGCCCGCTCTGTTTCTCGAAGATGTGCCTGATCTCCGGCCCCGTGCGGTTCTTGTTGTCCGTCAGCACGCGCACGAGCACGGCGACTCCCCCCGGCCCATAGCCTTCATAGGTGATCTCCTCGTACTGCTCGCCCGGCAGCTCGCCCGTCCCCTTCTGAACGGCCCGCTTGATGTTGTCGGCGGGCATGTTGGCCGCCTTGGCGGACTCCACGGCCGCCTTGAGCCGGAGATTACCCTTGGGGTCGCCGCCACCGTGCTTGGCCGCCACGGTGATCTCACGGAGGATCTTGGAGAAGAGCTTGCCCCGTTGCACGTCGGCCTTGCCCTTCTTGCGCTTGATCTGGGACCATCGGGAATGTCCAGACATGGCGTCACCTTCCTTCTTGGATGGAAGCCTTCAACCGCTTGACCCGCTCGAGTCGGCGCGCGCGCCGCGCCTCGGCTTCATCCCAGCGTCGCTTCTCGGGGAGCGTCTGGGGCGTGAAGGTCGGACACGGTTGCGGCCGTAGGTCCGGCCCCAGGTGGACGAAGGTCAGATAGGCCGTGC
Organism: Candidatus Methylomirabilota bacterium; assembly: GCA_035635755.1. Taxonomy (GTDB): domain Bacteria; phylum Methylomirabilota; class Methylomirabilia; order Rokubacteriales; family CSP1-6; genus AR37. The sequence goes on from DASQAK010000176.1 coordinate 31,688, forward strand.
AGGCGTGCCGCACCTCGCCCGACCAGGGAACCTCGGTCAACACCTTGACGCCGATCTCGAGCGAAGAATTGCCGACATGGTTCAGGGCCGCCTTGAACGTGACGACCTCGTGCGTGTTGATGGGAGCGAAGAAGTCCATGGCATCGAGGCAGGCCGTCATGACGAGGCCTCGACAGTACCGCATGGAGAGAATACCCCCCGCCTCGTCGATGTCCATGAGGAGCTTGCCGGGAAACATCGTGTGCCCGAACAGCGTATCCTCGGGCAGCACGGCGCGCGAGGATTCGAGCGCCCAGCGCGGCTTGTCTTCCGGCTCATCGGCCGTGTCGAGCACAGCCGCCCGGCGACGGGTGAGACGCTCGAGACGCTCACGGCGCCGCTCTTGGGCCTCGACGAAAAGCGCCTCTTCCGCCGGCCCGCGCGGCTCCAGGGTGGCCGGCACGGGCACCGGCTTCAGATCCTCGTTCACTTTCACAAAGACCAGATGGGAGTTGAGGGTCAGGGCGCGGCGCCCGCTCTGGACGTTCTCGGCGAAGATCCTGACTCCGACCTCGATGGAGCAGCGCCCGATGGCCTCGACCTGAGCTCTCAGGACGGCGATCTCTCCGACCTTGACCGGGTGTAGGAAGTCGATGTCGTCCATGGCTCCCAGCACCACCTGTCCTCGCGCCACGCGAGCGGCCGCCATGGTCCCCACCGTGGCTATCCACTGCATCATGCGGCCGCCGTGGATTTGCCCGGGCGCTCCCGCGTGCTCCGGGAACACCCACTGGACCATCTCGGTGACGGTATCGCTGATAGTGAGCATGTGGTCGGCGCCAGGACGGCGTAAGTCCTTCATTTGTCTATCATGCGGGCCGTCCCAAGTCCAGCCTCGGAGCCCGTCAGGGAGTGCGAGGTGGCGTGACGGCGGGAAGACCCAGCCCTGGTGGCGAGGCCGACTCGATCCAGGCGCCGGCCAATCGATGGTTTCCGCTCGGGTGCAAGCGAAACCCGCGGAGGTCAGGTCGAGCCACGGCCCAGTTCAGCCGCACATAGAGGGGTAGCCACGGCAGCTCCTCGGCGAGAAAGGCCTGGGCGCGGGCGTAGATGCGCTGTCGTTCCGGCCGGAAGGCAATCTGGCTCGCGCGGATCAGGAGATCGTCGAGGCGCGCATTTCGGTAGAAGGAGAAGTTGGTCGCAGTGGGCCCGCGGGTCGTGCCCTCGCTCGTGGAGAGCGGGTAGAGCAGGAGATGGGGGTCGCCCCCATCGACGCGGGCCTCGAAGTACGCCAGGTCGTGGCTCCCGCTCTGCGCGGCCTGGAGTGCGGCATCGCCGGGCTCGATTCGTGGCTTCACCGTGATGCCGGCGGCGCCAAGGGCGGCACGAATGGCCTCGACGACACGCGGGGCCTCGGGCCCGATGGAACCGTCGGCCACGAGCGCGGCCACCACCGCCTGGCCAACCCCCGCCTCCCCCATCAAGCGCCTGGCCGTCGCGGCATCGCCGCCGAGCAGGGGGACAGGCTGCTCCACCGCACCCCAGACGGCTCTGGGAAGGAAAGCCCCGAGCGCCCCGCCGGCGGGCTCAACGGCCGTCGTCAGCGCGGGAGGCGAGAGAGCCGCGGCGACGGCCTGGCGGACCTTACGTCGTCGCCACGGGTCCTTCTCCGTTTGGATCGCGAGATACCCGATCCGCCAGCCCGGCAGCGAGAGCGCCCCCTGCATGCGGAGAGGAGCCCCGGCGGGCACGACGAGATCGAGGCTCCTCGCATCGAGATCGGCTTCGGCTCTGGCTTGGTCCGGGGTCTCGACGAGCACCACGCGGGGCGAGCGGGGCGGCGCCGCCCAATACGCGGCATTGGCTTCGAGCACGAGTCGGCCGGCGCCCGCCTCGCCCAGGGCGAAGGGGCCGGTCCCGGCCCAGCGCGTCGTGCCCGTCGTTGGATGCACGATGGAGAACACAGGGTGCGCGAGCACCGTCAGAAGAGGTGCATAGGGGAGGATGAGGTTGATCTGCACCGTGCGCTGGTCGGGAGTGAGGATGTCCTTGATCACTCCGGGAGCGCCGCGAAGGAGCCGCGGGCCCGCGGGATTGGGGCTCGGCGCCAGGGGATGGGCGGGGACGATGATGCGATCGAGACTTTCGGCGACCTGCCGGGCGTGGAGCGGGGTGCCATCGTGAAAGCGCACTCCCTCGCGCAGGCGGAAGGTCCAGGACAGCCCGTCGCGAGACACCGTCCACTGGGTCGCGAGGCCGGGCTCGATATCGCTCGATCCATCGCGATACTGGACGAGCGTGTCGAAGACCTGGCGAGCGATGAAGGGCATGGGGCCTTCGAGGGCGGTGGCCGGATCGAGCACAGTGGGAATGGATGGCAACCCCACACGCAACGCGGGCGCCTGAGCGTCGGATCGCGACGGCGCTTCGACCGCGAAGAGCGCGGCGAGCGCGAGTATTCCGAACCGACGCAACATGGAGCCCTTATATCAAAAAGACCGACACATGGCGCGTCATGCGCCGACGTACGTCGCACGCTGCTCAACGAATCCGCAATATCATCGCGAACTCATGCGCTATTCGGGCTTCGGTTGGGCGTTCTCGACTGCTCGGGACGCTGGCATCGAACGTGCTTCTATTCTGGTCAGAAGGCAGTAGGCCCTCTGGGATGGCCCAGGAACGGGCGGTGTGGACATCGGGTTTCATCGCTGAGACCCATCGGGGTTGCCGAAGGGAGGAAGTGGGAAAAGTCGAATGATTTCAATGGCTCGGAACGATCATTCGGCCCCAATTCTCTTGACTTGCCGCGACACGGGCCACTATACTGAGCGCAACTTCCGGCACCACCCACAGAGGGCGGGGGGTTCGCTCTCAGGGAAGCGCCCGCTGGACCAACCAGAAAGGAACGGGCGAACATGAAGGAGTTCGAGAAAAAGACTCCGAGCCGGGAGCCGTCGTCCGAGGGAATGAAGGGGCTGTCGAAGTTTCTGCCCATGTCTGACTCCAACTATCGCCGCCGGTTGACGGAGTACGAGGTCCAGGTCCAGGACCTGCAGGCCTACGTGCATTCGCTCGAGGCCGAGACGGGGCGGCTGCGCAAGAAGCTCGAGGACGCGCCGAAGGAGTTCATGGTGCTGGAGAACAAGCTGCGCGAGGCCAATCGCCAGCTCGTGCAGGCCTTCAACCAGAACGAAAAGCTCGTCAATGCGCTCTACGAGGCGCGCGAGCAGATCACCTCGCTGAAGGAAGAGGTAGACAAGCTCTGCGCGCCGCCGTCCACGTACGGCGTCTACCTCTCCGTGAACGAGGACGGGACCATCAACG
>DASQAK010000177.1:0-8612 GCA_035635755.1 Candidatus Methylomirabilota bacterium
GGCGACGGCCTCCGCGACATCCTCGATCCCAGTGCCCAGTAGTCACCGGCCACAGGAGGAAGAACGCATGACCACCGCACCCGAGTTCTCGACCCCAGACGGCCTCACCCGGCGCGAGCTTCTCAAGGCGGGCGGCCTCACCCTGGGCGCGCTTGCGCTCGGCACGCCCGCCGCCGCCCAGACGCCCAAGGCCGGGGGCACCCTCGTCTCCGCCCAGACCACCGAGGCGACGGGCCTCGATCCCCAGCTCGTGCCCGCGCTCTCGCGCAGCCGGCGCTCGCCCCTCATGTACAGCCAGCTCGTGCGCTACGACGCCGACATGAACCCGCGGCCGGAGCTGGCCGAATCCTGGCAGATCAGTCCCGACGGGCACACCTGGACCTTCAAGCTCCGGGAGGGCGTCAAGTTCCACGACGGGCAGGAGATGACCTCGGCCGACGTGAAGTTCACCTTCGACCGCCTCTTCGAGAGCTCGCCCGGCAAGTCGGACTTCATCGCCGTGGACAAGGTCGAGCCCGCGGGCAAGTACGGCGTCAAGTTCATCACCAAGGAGCCCTTCGCGGGCCTCCTGGCCGCCCTCGGCGGCTTCTGGGGCTACATCATCAGCGAGGCGGGGATCAAGAAGCACGGCGATCTCAACAAGGCAGCCCTCGGCACCGGCCCCTTCATGCTCGTGGACTGGAAGGTCGAGCAGCAGCTCGTGCTCAAGAAGAATCCCAACTACTTCAAGAAGGGCCAGCCCTACGTGGACGACATGGTCCTGCGGGTCATTCCCGACGAGGCCAACATCGTGGCCGCGCTCCGTACGGGCCAGATCCAGCACGCCTTCATCGAGGACAACAAGAACTACAACCTGCTCAAGGAAGAGAAGACGCTGACGGGCTACCGCAGCTCGCGGCTCGGCTACGACTACCTCAACATCAACGCCACCCGCGGTCCGCTCAAGGACGTGCGCGTGCGCCAGGCCATCTCATGGGCGGTGGACCGGAGCCAGGTCCTGCGCGTGGCCGCGGCCGGCTTCGGCCGGCTCACCGCGCCCGCCACCGCGCCCATGAAGCAGTGGCAGCTACCCGAAGAGCAGTGGATGCGCTACTACAAGCCCGATCTGGACAAGGCGAAGAAGCTGATGGCCGATGCCGGCGTCGCCTCCGGCTTCACCGTCAAGTGCTCCGTCATCCCCACCTTCCCCACCATGGTCGCGGGGGCGCCCGTCGTCGCCGCCCACCTCAAGCGCATCGGCATCACGGTGGAGATCGAGAACGTGGAGTACGCCATCTGGATCAAGCGCTGGCTCGCCCACGACTTCGACATGACCATGAACACCACCCCGGGCTACGCCGATCCGGACACCGCCTTCTTCCGGGCGCTCCACTCGACCAAGGGGCAGAACTGGAACTCCTGGAGCGTGCCCGAGATCGACGCCGCCCTCGAGCAGGGTCGCAAGACGATGGACCAGAAGAAGCGCAAGGAGATCTACGACCGCGTGCAGCTCTTGATCCTCGAGAACGTGCCCCACCTCTGGCTCTTCTCGGCGGATCGGATCGACTTCACCCAGGCCTCGGTCAAGGGCTTCAAGCAGCACCCGACCACCCTCCTCTACAGCTTCGAGGACGTCTGGCTCGACAAGGCGTAGAGAGCAACATGGCAGGCGGGTATGGCGCGCAGCGCGGGCCGGCTGCCCCCTCATTCACTCAGCCCTCGCCTCGTCGCTCAAGGCAGCGTCTCGGCTCGAACTGCGGCCCTCTCCCCCGATGGGGGAGAGGGCCGCAAAGGGCCCTGCCCCTGCCCCCGCATTCCCGGAGGGCTAGACGGCAGGGCGTATTCGCCGTCCACTGGGGTTCTCCTCTTGTATCCCTCTCCCCTGAGGGGAGAGGGCCGCAGTTCGAGCTGAAGGGCGAAGCCCTGAGGCGAGGGCTGAGTAGATCAGGGGTGGTCCTCGAGCGTCAGAGCCAGCGAAGACGAGCAAGCATTGCTGCCTCGGCATGGCGCTGAATGACTCGATACCTCGTCGTCAGGCTGTACTCGATGGCCCTGACGCTCCTGGGGCTGACCCTGCTCGTGTTCCTCATGCTGCGCCTCGTGCCCGGCACCGTCGTCGAGCAGATGATCGGCGCCGACGCCATCGCCAGCCCCGCCATGGTCGCCCAGCTCAAGCGCTTCTTCGGCCTCGACCAGCCGTGGTACGTCCAGTACGGGCGGTGGATGGGTCAGCTCGCCCACGGCGATCTCGGCACCTCGTGGCGCACGGGCAAGCCCGTGCTCTCCCTCATCCTCGAGCGGCTGCCCGTCACCCTCGAGCTGACCTGTCTCGCCGTGGGCTTCTCGCTCCTGCTCGGCATCGCCGCGGGCATCGTCTCCGCGACCCGGCGCGACGGCCCCCTCGACAATGTCACGCGCATCGGCACGCTCCTCGGCCTCTCCGTCCCCGTCTTCTGGCAGGGGACCATGCTCATCCTCTTCTTCTCGCTCTACCTGCGCTGGATGCCGTCGGTGGTCTGGGTCGACTTCGCCACGAGTCCCCGGGCCAACCTGACCATCATGGTCCTGCCCGCCATCTGCCTGGGCACGGCGGCGGCCGCCAACATCGCGCGAACCACGCGCGCCTGCATGCTCGACGTGCTCCGCTCCGAGTACATCCGCACGGCCACCGCCAAGGGGCTCGCCACCGGCGCCGTCATCCTCAAGCACGCCCTGCGCAACGCCCTCATCCCCATCGTCACGGTGGCCGGGCTCCAGGTGGGCATCCTCCTCGGCGGCGCCGTGGTGGTGGAGGAGGTCTTCACGCTTCCCGGCATCGGCCGCCTCGTCCTCTGGTCCATCTATCAGCGCGACTACCCGCTGACCCAGAGCACCATCCTGTTCATCGCGGCGCTCTTCATGATGATCAACCTCGCCGTCGATCTCCTCTACAGCTGGCTCGATCCCCGCATCCGCTACAGCTGATGGGGCGGCCGCTCAGGCCACGGAGGCGTCCATGAAAGCTTCGGTTCTCTTCGAGCAAGGCGCGCCGCTCCGGGTCGAGGAGCTCGACCTCGAGGGGCCGCGCGAGGGCGAAGTGCTCGTGCGGATGGCCGCGAGCGGCGTCTGCCACAGCTGTCTCCACGCCGCCGACGGAAGCTGGAAAGGCGTGCCCGTGCCCATCGTGCTGGGCGACGAGGGCGCGGGCACGGTCGAGAGCGTGGGAGCGGGCGTTCGTGAGCTCAAGGCCGGCGACCACGTCATCCTCTCGTGGGCGCCGACCTGTGGCCGCTGCCACTATTGCGTGATCGGCCGACCCAACCTCTGCGAGAAGAGGCTGCCGGGGCGCGGGCTCCTGCCCGACGGCACCACGCGGATGGCCCTCGGCGGGAAGCCCGTCTACCACTACGGCCACGTCGCCACCTACGCCTCTCGCACCGTCGTCCACGAATCGTCCGCCATCCGCATCGACCCCGCCATGCCGCTGGATCGCGCTGCCCTCGTGGGCTGCTCGGTCATGACGGGGGTCGGCGCCGTGCTCAACACCGCGCGTGTGCCCGCGGGCGCCTCCATGGCCGTTTTCGGCACCGGCGGTGTCGGTCTCAACGTCGTGCAGGGCGGCGCCATGGTCGCCGCGCATCCGATCATCGCGGTGGACGTCAAGCCGGCTCGGCTCGAGCACGCCCTGGCCCTCGGGGCCACACATGCCGTGGATGCCTCGAAGGAGGACCCCGCCGCCGCCATCCGGCGGATCACGGGACGCGGGGCGGATTTCACTTTCGTGGCCGTGGGCAATGCGCCCGCCGTCGGCCAGGCCGCCGACGCTCTCGCCCCCGGCGGCACCTGCGTGGTGATCGGCGTGCCGCCGACCGGGCAGACCTTCCCCCTCGACGTCCGGCCCCTCGTGACGGGGGAGCGCGCCATCGTGGGATCGAGTTATGGGAGCGCCCGCACGCGCGAGGATCTCCCACGCCTGGTCACGCTCTATCAGGCGGGCAAGCTCAAGATCGACGAGCTCATCACCAAGCGCTACGGCCTCGAGGAAGCAAACGAGGCCTTCCGGGCGCTCGCGGCGGGCGAGCTCGGCCGAGGCCTCATCGTCTTCTAGGTGCGATGCTCCGCCTCACCCTGCCCTCTCCCCCAATGGGGGAGAGGGATGAAAAGGAAGAGTACAGCGAGACACAATTACTCCCATCCCTCTCCCCCGCGACGGGGGAGAGGGCCGCACTTCGAGCTGAAGGGCGAAGCCCTGAGGCGAGGGCTGGGTAGACCAGGGGACCGAAAACGGCAATTGCCCGCGAAACGGCAGGCGCTGTAGACTCCGCTGCGGAGGAGACCAATGAAGATCTTCACCGGCTTATTCGCGCTGCTGCTGGCCGCCTCGACGGTGCATGCCCAGCCCGCGCAGCTCGTGATCTCGCAGCCGGCCGAGGCCACCACCATGGACCCGGGCCGCTCGACCCAGGTCCTCACCATCAACTACTTCGTCAATCTCTACGACACCCTGACGCGGTGGGACACGTCGCTCCAGCTCCAGCCGGGGCTCGCCACCTCATGGAAGAACGTCAACGAGACGACGTGGGAGTTCACGCTCAGACAGGGCGTGAAGTTCCACGACGGGGCGCCCCTCACCGCCGAGGACGTCAAGGCCACGCTCGAGCGGAACCTGCAGCCGGGCAAGACGGTGGTGACGCCGGGCTTCACGACCATCGAGGCCGTCCAGATCGCCAGCCCGACCGTGATTCGCATCACGACCAAGAAGCCTGATCCACTCATCGCGGTGCGCATGGCCCAGATGGGCTCGCAGATCCTGCCCGCGCGCCTCACCACCGACGACGGCGTCAAGGAGCTGGCGCGCCGTCCGATCGGCACGGGCGCCTATCGCTTCGTGGAATGGGTGAAGGACGAGCGGCTCGTGATGGAGGCCAATCGGGACTGGTGGGGCTGGGAGGGCAAGGCGCCCACCTTCGAGCGCGTGGTCTGGAAGCCCGTCCCCGATGAGTTCCCGCGCATCGTCGCCCTCGAGAAGGGCGAGGTCGACATCATCACCAACGTCCCGCCTGATCGCATGAAGAGCATCGCGGAGGGGCGGGGCACGCGCATCGTCACCGCGCCGGCCACGCGCTACGTCGTGCTCTCGATGAACACGACCCAGCCCCCCCTCTCCGACAAGCGGGTGCGCCAGGCCATGCACTACGCCCTCGACATCCCGGCCATCATCAAGAATCTCTACGCGGGGATGGGCAAACCCTTCAGCGGCGGCGTGGCGGACACCGACTTCGGCTACAACACGGCCCTCAAGCCCTACCCGTACGATGCGGGCAAGGCCAAGGCCCTCTTGACCCAGGCGGGCTATGGCAGCGGCGTCGACCTCATCGTCCACGCGGGCACGGGCACCATGGTCAACGACAAGGCGCTCATCGAGACCATCGTCGACATGTGGAGCCGGGTGGGCATCCGGGGCCGCATCGAGATGATGGAGATGGGCGCTCGCCAGCGCATGAACAACGAGCGCGCGGTGCCGCCGTCCGGGCTCTTGCTGGGCAATCCGCAATCCACCCTGCTCGACGCCGACGGCAGCCTCTGGCGCATCTTCCATCCGACCGGCTTCAACGGGAAGTACTGGATCGGCAGCCAGCCCGGACAGCGCTTCCACGACCTCATGGAGCAGGCCCGCTACTCGCTCGATCCCAAGAAGCGCAAGGCGCTGTACACGGAGGCCACCGCCATCATCCACGAGGAAAAGCCGTGGCTCGAGCTCTTCCAGGAAGTCGTGGTCTACGGCACGAGCCGACGGGTGGCCTTCAAGCCGCGCGCCGACTACCGGCTCATCGTCTCCGAGATGCAAATCTCCCGCTAGGAGGAACTGTGGCCGATCGCATGCCCCTACTGGACATCGGAAAGCTCCGGGCCCGTGTCGACGAGCTTCGCGCGCGCAAGGGCCCGCCGCCCTGGTCGGACGCGCTCGTGATGACCGACGACATCCAGGCTTTCATCATCTGTCACCTGCCCGGCCATCTGAACGACACGCACTATCATCTCCACGACGAATGGTGGATCGTGCTCCAGGGCGAGATCGACTGGTATATCGAGGGGGAACCCGGCCCCATCCATGCGCGCGCGGGCGACTTCGTCCTCGGGCCCAAGAATCGCTGGCACCACCTCGAGCCGGTGGGGATGGAGCCGACGATCCGCGTCGCCATCAACGCCCGCGGCGAGTTCCACCGCTACGACCGCCCGGGCTGCAAGCCCCTGCCCTCGGCCGCCTAGCGTTCCCTGCCGCCGTCTCGGCTGGCGACGGCCCGCCTTGACAGTCCCGGCATCCGCGCTATACCAGAACCCGAGGCTGTTCAAATCCGCGGCGTGACGGCCGCTGGCTACGGAGATCTCGACACTCTTGCAGGAGAAGAGAATTGGCCAAAGCACGGATCGCGATCATCGGCGCCTCTCTGGCCGGAGCCAGAGCGGCCGCCGTGCTGCGAGAGGAAGGATTCGACGGGGAAGTCCAGCTCATCGGGGCCGAGAGACAGCCGCCCTACAACAGGCCACCGCTCTCGAAAGGATACCTGCGCGGCCAGGAGCGTTTCGAGGATCAGCTCGTCAATCCCGTTGCCTACTACGCCGAGCACGCCATCGAGCTCAGGCTGGGGACCCGTGCCGCCCGCATCGATCCTTCGCGCAAGGACATCGAGCTCGAGGGCGGCGAGCACGTTGGCTACGATCGGCTCCTCGTGGCCACGGGCGGGCGCAACCGGGCCCTGTCGGTGCCGGGCGCCGATCTCGACGGCATCTTCCAGCTCCGCACCGTGGAGGACTGCGATCGGATCCGTGCCGCCGCGCAACCTGGGCGCCGCGCCGTGGTGATCGGTCTCGGATTCATCGGGTCCGAGGTCACGGCATCGCTCCGACAGCTGGGCGTCGAGGTGACCGCCGTCGAGGGGAACCCGGTGCCCCTGGCTCGGGTCCTCGGCAAGGAAGTGGGAGAGGTGCTCGCGGCGATTCACCGTGACAAGGGCGTGAAGCTCGTCCTGGAGGACTCCGTCGCCGCGTTCGAAGGCACGGGTCGGGTCGAGCGCGTCCGCACCAAGAAGGGCCGCCGCCTCGAGTGCGATCTGATGATCGCCGGCATCGGCATCGTCCCCAACAGCGAGCTCCTGGCGGCCGCGGGGGCCGCCGTCGACAATGGGGTTCTCGTGGACGAGCGGTGCCGGACCTCGCTGCCCGATGTCTACGCCGCGGGCGACGTGGCCAATCACCTCCATCCGATCTTCGGCCGTCTGCGGGTGGAGCACTGGAACAACGCCTTCCAGCAAGGCCGCGCCGCCGCCCGATCGATGCTGGGCCGGGAGGAGCCCTACGACTACCTGCACTCCTTCTGGTCCGATCAGTACGAGCACGTGATCGAGTACGTCGGATTCGCGGCCAGCTGGGACCGTCTCGTCTTTCGCGGCCGCCGGGAGAGCCGGAAGTTCCTCGGCTTCTATCTGAAGGAGGGAATCGTGCACGCGGCGGTCGGCCTCGACCGCGGCGGCGATCCGGAGGATGCGAAAGGGGAGAGCGAGCTCAAGCTGGTCGCCGGGCTCATCCGCGACCGCGTCCCCGTCGAGCCCGCCAAGCTGGCCGACGATGACGTGGACCTCCACCACGTGGCGGCCGACGTGACTCGATGACTGACTCTCACTTTCACGCCCGGATCGGCTAGGATGGTGCCTCGACGGATGCCGCTCACCGATCACCGCACAAGGAGACCGCCGTGCCGAAGGGACTGACCGTGGTACTCAACCAGCCGGGAAAACCGCTCGAGCTCGAGACCCTGCCCACCCCCGAGGTCGAGCCCGGCGGCATCCTCATCAAGAACACCGCCGCCGCCATCTGCGGCTCCGATCTGCACTACTGGCGCAATGACGGCAACTACCAGGGGCCGGATCTCCGGCGGGTGCCCGGCCACGAGTTCACGGGCGTCGTCCACAGTCTGGGCCAGGGCATCAAGACCGATTCGCTCCAGCGGCCCCTCAAGGAAGGCGATCGCGTCGCTTTCCCGTTCTTCAATCCGTGCAACCGCTGCTACTGGTGTGTGCGCGGCGAGCATCACGCCTGTCCTTCTCGACAGCGACGGAGCGTGCAGTTCAACCTCGACCAGTATCCGTATTGCGACGGCGGCTACGCGGAGTACTACTTCCTGCCCCCCGGCCACTACGTCTTCAAGGTCCCCGACGTCCTGCCCGACGAGGCGATCCCGCCCGTGAACTGCGCCCTCTGCCAGGTGCTCCACGGGCTCGAGTACGCGGACATGAAGTTCGGCGATGTCGTGGTCGTCCAGGGCGCGGGTGGCCTCGGGCTCTACACGGCGGCCGTGGCCGCCGAGAAAGGCGCCTCCAAGGTCATCTCGATCGACGGCCAGACCCCGCGCCTGGAGATGGCGCGGAAGTGCGGGGCCACCGACGTCATCGACATGAACGAGCTCACGACCCCCGAGGCCCGGGTGCAGCGCGTGAAGGACTTGACGGACGGGCGCGGGGCCGACGTGGTCGTCGAGGACGTGGGCATCGCGGCCGCCACCGTCGAGGGGCTCGACATGGTTCGGATCAACGGCAAGTTCGTCGACATCGGCAACATCGTGCCGCAACCCGTCTCCTTCCCGGCGACCAAGGTCA
>DASQAK010000178.1:0-11625 GCA_035635755.1 Candidatus Methylomirabilota bacterium
GGGGCTCCATCGAGCACTGGGCCGAGGGGATCATTACCCGCGGCGTGATGCTGGACGTGCCGCGCCACCGCGGCGTGCCCGCCGTGACGCAGGACTTGCCGATTCACGGCTGGGAGCTCGAAGACATCCTGGTGGCGCGCGACATCACGCTCGAGCCGGGCGACGCCATCTGCGTCTATGCCGGCCGCGAGGCGTGGCAGGCTGCCAATCCCGAGACGCCCTATGGCCGGCCCTTCGGCCCGCCCCTGGCCAGGCCGGGCCTCCACGTCTCGTGCCTGCCCTTCTTGCGGGACCACGACGTGAGCGTGCTCGTCTGGGACATGCTCGACCATCAGCCCATCGGCTACGACATCCCGTGGGCCGTGCACGCCTGCCTCTTTGCCTACGGTACCGCGCTGCTGGACAATGCCCTCCTGGAGCCGCTGGCCAAGGCCTGCGTCGAGGAGAAGCGTGACGACTTCATGCTGGTGATCGCGCCGCTCAACGTCATCGGCGGCACGGGCTCCCCGGCGAATCCCCTCGCGGTGTTCTGAGCCGCGCATTCCAGGAGGCGACATGGCCAAGAAGCCGCCCGCTCGCGAGGTGAAGGCCGCTCCGCCTGACGCGCTCGACCCGCACCACCGCTGGGACCGGCCCATCCAGGCGCCGGGCCGCATGCAGGTGGACTTCGAGGAGCGCGTGGACTTCCGCCGGCTGCACGCGTATCGAATCGGCCGGACGCGCCAGGCCCTGGCGCGCTCGGGGCTGGGCGCGCTTCTCGTCTTCGACCAGCACAACATCCGCTACATCTCCGGCACCGTCATCGGCGAGTGGGCCCGAGACAAGCTGATTCGCTACTGTCTGCTCACCGGCCCCGGCGAGCCGTGGGTCTGGGACTTCGGCTCGGCCGCCCGGCACCATCGTCTCTACGCGCCGTGGCTCCTGCCCGATCATTGCCGGGCGGGCATGGTCGGGATGCGAGGCGCCGTGCCCCCGACGGCGGGGCTCTTCGAGCAGGCCGCGCGCGAGATCAAGGGGCTCCTGACGCGCGAAGGCGTGGCGGACATGCCCGTGGGCATCGACGTCGTGGAGCCGCCCTTTCTCTTCGCGCTCCAGAAGGAAGGGATCGTGGTGCGCGACGGCCAGCAGGTCATGCTGGAGGCGCGCGTGATCAAGAACGCCGACGAGCTCACCCTGCTCAACATGGCCGCGGCCATGGGCGACGGCGTGTACCAGGACATCTTCGAGGCCCTCAAGCCGGGCGTCCGCGAGAACGAGATCGTGGCCCTGGCCAACAAGCGGCTCTACGAGATGGGCTCGGACTGCGTGGAGGCGATCAACGCGATCTCGGGCGAGCGCTGCTCGCCGCACCCGCACAACTTCACGGACCGCATGCTCCGTCCCGGCGACCAGGCCTACTTCGACATCATCCAGTCGTTCGTGGGCTACCGCACCTGCTACTACCGCACCTTCAGCGTGGGGCGCGCCACCGCCGCCCAGCACGGCGCCTACAAGAAGGCGCGCGAGTGGATGGACAGCGCCATCGAGCTGATCAAGCCCGGCGTCAGCACGGAGCGGATCGCCAAGTGCTTCCCCAAGGCGCAGGAGATCGGCTTCGAGAGCGAGATGGCGGCCTTCGGGCTCAACTTCTGCCACGGGCTGGGCCTCGGGCTGCACGAGCGTCCCATCATCTCGCGCCTGAACTCGCTCGACGACCCCATGGAGCTCAAGGAGGGGATGGTCTTCGCCGTCGAGACGTACTGCCCGGCTACCGACGGCATCTCGGCCGCTCGCATCGAGGAAGAGGTGATCGTGACGCCCAAGGGCGCCCAGATCATCACGCTCTTTCCCGCCGAGGAGCTCCCCATCGCCAACCGCTACTAGCAGGATCTCATCACTCGCAGGCTGCTCAAAAAGATCCAGATGCGAGGCGGCGCCCGAAGGACGCACGCGAGGCGTACTCTCTGTACGTTGCGCGTGCGGCCGAGGGCGCCAACGAAGCAGATGGGCCTTTTTCAGCAGCCTGCCAGCAAAGGAGCGTATATGCGACGTGTGATCGGTGGCGCAATGGCGGTGCTCGCGCTGGCGGGGCTTCTGGCGGCGGGCGTCCCGGGCCACGCGCCCGCGCAGGCCAAGAAGATCGTCTACTGGACGCACTGGGAGCAGAATCCCGAGTTCAACAAGTGGTACGAGACCAAGGGCAAGGAGTTCGCGAAGAAGAGCGGCTACGAGGTCGAGGTGGTCACCATCCCGTACCAGGGCTACGAGGCCAAGTACCTGGCCGCCCTCGTGGGCAAGTCCGGCGCCCCGGACTTCTTCAACGGCATCGTGCACCAGTGGTGCGGCCAGTACGATTTCTGTGACAAGATGCCGGCCGATCTCGAGAAGACCTGGAGCGAGAACCTGCCCAAGTACATGCTCCCCGTGGGGCAATTCAAGGGGGCGACGTACGGCATCCCGATCGAGCACGGCAACTTCCAGCAGATGTACATCGACGTGGAGCTTTTCAAGAAGGCCGGGCTCAATCCCGACAAGCCCCCGAAGACGCTCGACGAGTGGCTGGCCGCGATGAAGAAGCTGTCGGTGTACGACGCCAAGGGCGAGCCCACGCAGGTCGGCTTCGCCCTCCGGCACAAGGGCCATCCGGTGGGGATCACGGACAAGTTCCTGCCCTTCGCGCACGCCTTCGGCGCCCGGATGCTCAGCCCCGGACTGGACCGCGCCACCGGCTTCGCCAACGGCCCCGAGATGGCGGCCGCGCTCCAGTTCTACGGCGACCTGGTGACGAAGGACAAGGTGGCGAGCCTCGCCTTCGGCAATCCGGAGGACACCTTCGGGCAGAAGCGCGCGGCCGTGATCTTCCGCGAATCGTGGTATTTCGGCTGGCTCAAGAAGAACGCGCCCGACGTCACCTTCAAGGTCTATGCGCTCCCCTGCGCCAAGGCCTGCCCCGGCGCGGGCAACCTCTTCCCGTGGAGCAATCTCGTCTACAAGAACAGCCCCCACAAGCAGGTCGTGTGGGACTTCCTGCGCTTCATCAGCAATGCCAGGGACGACCTCGAGCAGCACCAGCTCCAGGGCATCCTGCCCGTCTGGACGGTCAATCTCGAGACGCCGTACGTGAAGGGCCGGCCCGACTACGCCTCGACCCGCGAGATGCTCGCGCAGCCCGTGCTGCCGAACTACTACCATCCCAAGTCGAACGAGCTGGCCACGGCGTTCGGGGAGGCGGTAGTTGGCGTCCTCTACGGCAAGGGCCAGCCCAAGCCGTCGCTCGACGAGGCGGCGGCCCGGATGGACCGGATCCTGAAAGACTAGCGCGCGAGGCGCGTCGGCCATGGGGCGCTGGACGCGCCTGGCGTTTCCCCGCACGTACATGGACCGCCAGCGGCGGGCGGGCTTTCTCTTCGTCCTGCCCGCCGCGGCCTACTTCGCGTGCGTGTACTTCATCCCGCTCGTCGAATCCCTCATCGGATCCTTCTACCGGACGCTGCCGGGCGGGGCGAGCCGGTTCATGGGCTTCGGTCTCTACGAGCGCGTGCTCAGCGATCCGGTCTTCTGGAACAGCGTCAGGAACACCATCAAGCTCCTCGCCCTGTCCGTGCCCTCCACCGTGGTGCTCGCCCTCGCCGTGGCGCTCGGGCTGGATCGCCTGACCCTGCGCTGGCGGAGCCTCTGGGCTGCCATGTACTTCGTCCCCTTCGCCGTGTCGCTGGTGGCGGCCGCCCTCATCTGGCAGTGGCTCTACGAGCCCGTCTACGGCGTGCTGAATCACGTGCTCGTCCTCGTGGGGCTGCCGCCCCAGAAGTGGTTGCAGAGCCTCAACCAGGTCTTGCCCTCGCTGGCCGCGATCAACGTGTGGGTGCGGCTGGGCTTCGACACCATGATCTTCCTCGCCGCGCTCCAGGCGATCCCCGGAGAGTACTACGAGGCGGCGGCCATGGACGGCGCGAGCGCGCGTCAGCAGCTCTGGCACGTCACCCTGCCGCTCCTGAACCCCCAGGTGGTGATGGTGTGCATCCTCGAGCTCATCTTCAACTTCAAGATCTTCGACCAGGTCTACGCCACGACCCAGGGCGGGCCCGCGGGGGCCAGCCAGACCATCATCCCGCTCCTCTACGACACCGCCTTCAAGTACTTCCGCCTGGGCGAGGCCTCGGTCATGGCCGTGTTCGTCTTCGTGGTGCTGCTCGTGGTGACGCTCCTGCAGTGGCGGATCTTCCGCAGGCCGGTGGACTATTGAGAGGGGCCGGGACACGGTCCGTTCCCCTTGCCCACTGGCTGACGGCCGCCTTCGTCGCGGCCGGCGCGCTCACGGTGGTCTTCCCCTTCGTGTGGATCGCCCTCACGTCGCTCAAGACGCCGCCCGAGATCCAGCGCGTGCCGCTCCAGCTCGCTCCCGATCATTGGGGCAACCTCGAGAATTACCGCGAGGTATTCCGCCGCGCGCCGTTCAGTCGGTTCCTCCTCAACAGCGCGCTCCTCGCCACCGTGTCGGCCGTGAGCAGCCTGGTCGTGTCGGCCCTCGCCGGCTACGGCTTCGCCAAGTTCAGGTTTCCGGGGCACTCCGTGTTCTTCTTCGCCATCATCGGCATCTTGATGGTGCCGTTTCAGTCCGTGGTCGTGCCGCTCTATCTCTGGGTGAGCCGGCTGGGACTTCTGGACACGTACCTCGGCATCCTGGCCCCCGACCTCGTCAGCGTCTTCGGCGTCTTTCTCATGCGCCAGGCCATCGAGGTGGTCCCCGACGACTACATCGCGGCCGCGCGGATCGACGGCTGTGGCGAGTGGGGCATCTTCTGGCGCGTGGTGCTGCCCGCGGTGACGCCGGCCCTGGCGACCTTGGCCATCATCAAGTTCATGTGGACGTGGAACGAGTTCTTCTGGCCCCTCGTGGTGGTGAACTCGCCGTCCATGAAGACGGTGACCATGGGGCTGATCGGCTTCACCAACATGTACTTCATCGAGTACAACCTGGTGACGGCCGCCGCCGTGGTGAGCGTCCTGCCGATTCTCCTGATCTTCGTAGTTCTACAAAAATGGGTGGTGCAGGCGGCGGTGATGACCGGTCTCAAGGGCTGACGGCCGCCCTTGTATCCCTCTCCCCAATGGGGAGAGGGCCGCAGTTCGAGCCGAAGCGCTCCTAGCGTCGAGGCGAGGGCTGGGTGAGTGGGGGGGTTGGTTCGACTACACTCCGAGCGCCCCGAGCCTGGCCTGGATGTGCGCCTTTGGCACCGCGCCCACGACCTGGTCCCGGACCTCGCCGTCCTTCACGAAGAGGATGGTCGGGATGGAGCGGATGCCGTAGCGGGCGGCCAGGCCGGGCTGCTCATCCACGTTGACCTTGGCGAGTCGCACGCGGCCTCCGGATGAGCGCGCCAGCTCCTCGAGCACGGGGGCGATGGCCCGGCACGGGCCGCACCACTCGGCCCAGAAGTCCACGAGCAGGACGCCCTCTGCTCCGATCAGCGCCTCGTCGAAGTTTTGCTGGGTGAGATGGACAACGGCCGAGTCTGCTGTCGCCTGCTTTTCGGTGGGATTCATGTCATTTCTCCTCGGCCTTCTGATGCGCCATGGCGGCGAAGAGATGCGCGGCAAAGGATCAGCTACTTGGCAGGCTTGGCCGCGCTCCATCCACGCGCGGCAAAAATCTCCTTGATCTGCTTGGCGAGCTGCTCCGCGGTTCGCTTCGCGTCGGCCTCGGCGGTGTCCTTCGGCTCCGTGATCGCCTGCACGCCGCCCTGGACGACGGCAGCGGTGGCCAGCCCGGCCCCGATCGCGGCCCCCGCGCCCATGCCGACGGCGGCGCCGGGCTTCTTCGAGCTGGAGGCGTCGGTCTCGAACTCCTCCACGAGGCGGGGCCCGGCGCTCGTGCCCAGATACATCTGGGTGTGCGTCTTGACTTCGCTCGCCCCCGCCCCGAAGCCGATGACCACGCGCCGGAGCCGGTTGCCCTCGTCGATCGAGACGAACTGGCCTTCGATGGCGAGGGTGCCGTCGGCCACCGCGGCGGCGCTCGCCCGCTCGATCGGCAGATCGAGGTCCTTGAGCGCCTTGACGAGCTCGACGGAGAGGGCGCCGGCGACCGAGCGCCCGACCTTCATCTCTTCCTCGCTCTGGGAGCCGCCGAACACCCGGCGCAGTCGCGAGAGCGGGGCATTGTTCGGCGAGACGTCTTGGGGGGCGACGGCGAAGTCGTAGACGACGATCCGCGTGGGCCGGGGCAAGGCGTCGGAGGCCGGGATCATCACCGAAGGCTGGACCTTGGTGGGCGCGCATCCCGCGAGAACCCCGAGGGCGCACAGCAACATGACCTGCGCGAGGTAACGCGACGGCGGGATCACGCGGGTAGAATACTCGGGCCCCAGGTATCCGGCAAGCGTCGCCGTTTCGCCCATCTCGCGGCGTGCTAGAATGACGTTCCGCCGTCGACCTCTCACCGAAAAGGAGACCTTCATGGCCATCAAAGTCGGAGACAAGCTGCCCGCCGGACAGCTCTACGAGTTCGTCGAGGAAGAGCGGCCGGGCTGCACGGTCGGGCCCAATGCCTTCCCCGTGGAGGAGATGGTCAAGGGCAAGCGCATCGCCATCTTCGGGCTGCCGGGCGCCTTCACGCCCACCTGCTCGGCCAAGCACGTCCCGAGTTTCGTCGCCAACGCGGACAAGCTCAAGGCCAAGAAGGTGGACGAGATCTGGTGCATCGCCGTCAACGACGCGTTTGTCATGGGCGCCTGGGGCAAGGAGCAGGGGGCCAAGAACAAGGTGCGCATGATGGCCGACGGCAGCGCCGCCTACACGAAGGCGCTCGGTCTCGAGTTCGACCTGACCGCGCGCGGCATGGGCGTCCGCTCCCAGCGCTACTCGATGCTCGTGGACGACGGGGTCGTGAAGGCGTTCAACCTCGAGGCGCCCGGCAAGTTCGAGGTCAGCGGCGCCGAGGCGCTGCTCGAGCAGACGGGCAAGCTCGGCGGCTGAGGGCTCTTCACCCCGCGGTCTCATGCTCGACACGCGGCGGCTCCGCCTGCGCCGCCTGGGCGCCGCCGACGAGGCGCTGTTCGTCGCCCTGGACAGCGACCCCGAGGTCATGCGCTACATCGGGAGCCGTGGCGGCACTCCCGAGGAGATCGTGGCGCGCGTGCGCGATCGCATCGCCGCGGAGCATGGCGCGCTCGGCTGGTGGGTGATCGAGGGCAGGGCCGACGGCGCTTTCCACGGAGTGGCCGCGCTCCTGCGCATGCCTGAGGGTGACGACATCGAGCTGGCGTATCGGCTGGCCCGCGCCTCGTGGGGCGCGGGCCTGGCCACCGAAGCGGCCTCCGCCCTCGCGCGCTACGCGTTCGATCAGGTGGGTCTGCCGCGGCTCGTGGCCGTGACCTTTCCGGAGAACATCGCCTCGCGGCACGTCCTCGAGAAAGTGGGCTTCGTCCAGGACGGCATGTCGGACTACAAGACTTTCCAGGTCACCCACCTCACCTTCGAGGTGTCGGAGTGGCGGAAGCGGCGCGCGGCAGCCGGTGACGCCGACCGTCGAGGGCGAGGGCGGGGCCGTCGGGCCCCTCGCTGAGATAGGGCGCGAGCTGCTGCATGGCGAGGCGCCCGAAGCGGGCGCGGAAAGCCCCGCGCCGTACCGCGCAGGAGAGGCGCTCGCCGTCCTGCTCGAGGGTGGCGGGATCGAGCGGCTCGCGATAGTCGCCGGCCAGGCAGAGCTCGACGGCGCGGAGGCGACCCTCGTCGACGCTCAGGCGCAGCCGTTGAACGATGAAGGGTGTCTCGTCGGGAAACCTGCCCTCGGGCTCGAACCAGTTGCGCTCGCCCTGGCAGACGGCGAGCCAGCCTCCCTCGAGCGTGCGCGTGAGGGCAAGCAGGAAGAAGCGGAGTGTCGCCGGATCCACGATCTCCGTGCCATCGTGGTAGATCCGACCCTCGCCATCCACGCGGTAGTGGTACTCGCGCGCCGCCCGGTCCACGTGGCTCTCCAGGCTACTTCTTGATCGGCTGGTTCGGAGCCATCAGAGGCGTCTTGCCCGGTGGCGTCGCCACGGGCGCGCTCGCGGAGCCGCGGGCGGGCGCGGACGGGTAGACGATGGCGCCGCCATAGCTCGGCAGGCCCTGAATTTCCGACTTGAGACAGACGGAGGCGACGCCCCGCGCCGTCCAGTCGTTGGCCTGGGCCACGCATTGCTCCTCGCTGATGAACGGGCCGAAGAGCTGCGGCGGGTAGGGACCGCCCATGCCGTACGCGACGTAGTACCAGGCCAGCAAGGTCCATCCGAGCCGATGCTTCATATCCATTGTCCTCCTTCGAGCGCGATGCTCGAATTGTACTCCGGGAGACGCCCTTGACACCTGCTGCTCGAGCCCCTACGGTTCCGACGGGCGCGAGCTGCCGCCCTTGTCTTCACGACCCTCGCCGGACCACGCAAAGGGGCATCGGATGAGCGACATCGTCGGATTCATCGGGTTGGGCACCATGGGCATGCCGATGACGGCCAACCTTGCCAAGGCCGGCGTGGCGCCCGTCGTCTACGACGCGAGCCCACCCGCCACCGCCGCCGCCGGCACGCTCGCCGGCGTCACGGTGGCTGCCTCCGCCTCGGAGGTCGCGGCACGGGCCTCCGTGATCTTCACGTGCCTGCCCAATGACGACGTGGTGCGCGCGGTCTATCTCGGGGCGGGCGGCATCGCGGCGGGGGGCAAGGCGGGGCTCATCACCTGCGACTGCTCCACGGTGAGCCCGGAGGCCACGCTCGAGGTCCACCGGGCGCTTCTGGCCAAGAGCATCACGCACATGGACACGCCCATGCTGGGCTCGCAGCCGCAGGCCGTGTCGGGCGAGATCTTCTTCATCGTGGGCGGTGACGAGGCCGCTGTCGAGCGCATCGCGCCCTATCTCGACATCATGGGCAAGCTTCACATGTACGTGGGCGGCCCGGCCATGGGCAATCGAGTCAAGCTCGTCCACAATGGCCTCGTCGCCGTCACCGCCGCCGCGGTGGCGGAGGCCCTGGCCGTCTGCGTGCAATCGGGAGTCGACCCCTACACGTTCTACGACGTGGTCCGCACGGGCGGGGGCATGGCCTACGGCACGTACTTCGAGCGGCGAGCCAAGCGGATCTTCGACGGCGAGTTCTCGCCCACCTTCATGTGCGAGCTGATGCGCAAGGACGCGGGTCTGGCCCTGGCCCTGGCGAACGCCTGCCAGGTTCCCACGCCCATCCTGGAAGAGACCAAGCGCACGTACGACGAGGCGGTGGACAGCGGCTGGGGCAAGGAGGACTTCTCGGCCGTCACCCACGTGATCGAGAAGCGGATAGGCCGAAAGCTCTCTCGCGGCTGAGCGCGGCGCCTCTCGCCATTCTCGTGAGCTGGACGCTCTTCGCGGTCGTTATCTCGCACCGCGTCAAGTAGGCCGTCCACTACTTAAGTAGGCCGTCCACTACTTAAGGGAGACCAACCCTTAGGACAATGCCCGCGAGCTCTTCTTGACAATTCCGATAGACTTAGGCACTATCCGTTTTAACACAGTCGAAATAGAGGTTTTGGGGATCTTCAGGGGGGGCGCAAGTGGCGGAGACGGTGAAGGAAACCAAGGCGCAAAGGGCCGAGCGCCTCAAGGCGGCAATCAACCCTTGGGCTGCCCATGCTGAGATCGAGCGGTTCGGGCGCGAGGGCTGGGATTCGATCCCACCCGAGTGGCTGAACACGTATTTCCGCTGGTGGGGCATCTACACGCAGGGTGACGGCGTGGGCGCCGTCGGCGGCAAAGGCGGCGAAGGCAAGGCCGTGCCCTACCTGATGCTCCGCATCCGCATACCGAATGGCCTCTTGACCTCACGGCAGCTCGCGACGATCGCCGATGTCGCGGAGCGGTACGCGCGCGGGGTGGCGGACATCACGGTCCGCCAGAACATCCAGCTCCACTGGATCCGGATCGAGGACCTGCCCGCCGTCATCCGGGCGCTCTCGGACGTCGGCATCACGACGCTCGGCGCCTGCGGCGACGTCACGCGCAACGTCACCGGCTGCCCGGTGGCGGGAGTGGACGCCGACGAGATCGCGGACGCCTCGCCCCTCGCGCAGGCCGCCACGGACATGCTCAACGGCAGTCCTGACTTCTACAACCTGCCGCGCAAGTTCAAGATCTCCATCACGGGCTGCCGCGTGTGGTGCTCGTATCCCGAGATCAACGACGTGGCGCTCACGGCGCTGCGCCATCCGTACACGGGTCTCCCCGGCTTCTCGCTGCGCGTGGGCGGCGGGCTCTCGACCGATCCGCACCTGGCGCCCCGCCTCGACGCGTTCATCCCGTGGCATCAGGCCCTGGCCGTGGTCAAGGGCGTGGCCGAGATCTTCCGCGACAGCGATGTCCTCCGTCAGAACCGAGAGAAAGCCCGGCTCAAGTTCCTCTTTCTCCAGCACGGCTGGACGGCCGAGCGATTCCAGGCGGAACTCGAGCGGCGGCTGGGCGAGAAGCTCGAGCCGGGCGTGCCCGAGATCGCGCCCGAGGACATCTACCGCGACCACGTGGGCATTCACCCGCAAAAGCAGGACGGCTTCGCCTATGTCGGCATCGCGGTGCTGCGAGGCCGGGTCCAGGCCGCTCAGCTCCGGGCTCTCGCCGCCCTCGCGCTTCGCTACGGCTCGGGCGACCTGCGGACCACGGGGATGCAGAACCTCCTCGTCCTGAACGTGCCGAGGACCCGCGCCGAGGAGCTGGGGCGAGAGGTCGAGGGCCTGGGCCTGCGCCTCGAGGGCTCGCCCTTCTGGCGGGGCACCATCGCCTGCACGGGCAGCGAGTTCTGCAAGATCGCCCTCACGGAGACCAAGGGCTTCGCGCGCCACCTCGTGGACGATCTCGAGGCGCGGCTGCCCGGCTTCGAGCAGCACCTGAAGATCCACGTCACCGGCTGCCCCAATAGCTGCGGCCAGCACTGGATCGCCGACATCGGCCTCGAGGGCAAGAAGACCAAGGTGGACGGGCAGATGGTCGACGCCTACTACTTCTGCGTCGGCGGCGCCGTGGGAGCGCATCAGGCGACGGCGCGGCCGGTCGGCTATCGCACGGCGGCCACCGAGGTGCCCGCGGCCATCGAGCGCCTGCTCCGCGTCTACCTGGCCGAGCGGCGGGAGGGCGATAACTTCCGCCAGTTCTGCGCCGCGCGCAGCGACGAGGAGATCCGCACGATCCTGGCCGGCGAGCCCGTGGAGGCGGTGGCGCGCGACATCGCGCAGGCGCGGACTCCGCACAACCTCGAAGGCTGAATACCCAACCGGCCGATCATCACACCGACAAAAAGGAGAAACGAGATGTCGTTGAGACTGGGAGACACCGCACCCGACTTCAGCGCCGAGAGCTCCGAGGGCCAGATCAATTTCCACCAGTGGCTGAGCGACCGGTGGGGCGTGCTCTTCTCGCACCCGCGAGACTTCACGCCGGTGTGCACGACCGAGCTCGGCTATGTCGCGCGGCTCAAGCCGGAGCTCGAGAAGCGCGGGGTCAAGGCCATCGGGCTCAGCATCGACCCCGTCGATTCCCACAAGAGCTGGCTCAAGGACATCCAGGAGACACAGGGACACGCCGTCAACTTCCCCATCATCGCCGACCCCGATCGGAAGGTGGCGAACCTCTACGGCATGATCCATCCG